>DATFDL010000293.1:0-14007 GCA_035252155.1 Pirellulales bacterium
ATGTTCAAAATGCTTTATGCCTCGCGGCTCAAGCTCCGCTCGATGGGCGAGCAATCGCTTGACCGCCGCCTCGTAATCGTGCCGCAGCAGGCTCGCCTCGACCTCGGCCTCGGGCAGCATATAGTCGCGCGGTTCGTCGGCCCGGCGCGCTTCGACAAGTTGCTCCAACAGCTCGCCGTTGCGCGTTTGCCGGCAGTGACCAAGCAGGGCCAGGAACGAATCGTGCAAATTGCCGCCTTCTCGATAGGCCCGAATGATCTGGTCGGCCTCGAGCCGCGCGGCCCGTCGGGCTAGTCGGTAGTCTTCGAGCGTCTCACTGTCGTCGTCGGCGCCGCGCAGCTTCGCTATGCCGGCGGCGAACGATGCGTCGGCCCGATCGAAGTCTCCAGTGAGCCGCCGCGCCTCGCCTTCGTAGTAATCGAGCCATACGTCGTCGGGCTGCCGCGAGCGGTGTGCCGCCACGAGCTTGAACAGTTGCTCGGAATCTTTTTTCTCGACGAAAGCGTTCGCCACGCTGAAAAACCCGATCGAAGGGTACGCCTCGTACGCCTCCAGAGGACGGCCCGCCCGCAACAGTCGTTCAACCAGATCGTAAGCCAGCGTCCGTTTGTCCGATTCGTCTTCCAAGCGGGCGATGCGGCTTTGCAGAACCTCAATCGCCTCATCCGGCTTGCCGCGGGCCTCAAGCAACCGCGCGCGATAAGAATCGAGCCAGATGTCATCGGCATGATGTTTGCCGTGCAGCGTAATGAGCCGCTCGAGCCCATCGAATTTGGATTCGGAGAACAGTCGATACGCCATGCTCGCGAAGGCACCGCGCTGATCGGGCGCGGCCTGGTAGGCTTCGTCCGTTTTGCCCGAGGCCACTGCGGCATCGAAGTAAACCCCGCTCGCCATCCGCGCAAGCGCCGCATTGTCTTGGTCGTCCATCAAGGGCCGGGCCGCGGCGGCGGCTTCGGCATGGTCGCCTCGCAGCACGAGCAGCTTGCATTGATAGAATTTCAACCAGGGATCGTCGGGTTGTTTGGCCTCGTGCAGCGCGATCAGTTCCGCGAGCGCCTCGGAGTTGGGCGGATCGGCCCCGGAGAGATCGTAGGCGGTCGATGCGAACGCGCGCCCCGAGTCGGGCCAGTGACGATAGAGGTCGAGCGGCCTGCCGGCTTGCGAGACGGCCCATTCATACTGGTAGAAGCAACGGTCGCTCAGCTTTTCATCGTCGGTGTCGAGTAGCGGCTCCAGCGTGTCGGCCACTTCGGCAAAGCGTCCCTTTAGCGCCAGCAGCCTGGCCCGATTGTAAACCAGCCAAGGGTCGTCCGGAGCGCGCTCGGCGTGGGCCGCCAGCAGCCGAGCCAACGCTGCCCGGCGGTCGAAATCATCGAGCCAGCCCGCCAGGCGACGGAAGGCCGCGGCGGCGTCGGGCGCCGCCCGATACGCTTCCAGCGGCCCCCCGAGCTGACTCATGCACCACAGATATTCGTCGAGATACGATTGCCTCTGATCGTCCACGACCTTTGCTGACGCCGATTCGAAAACAGCCGCCGCCTCGGCCAGCGCGCCGCGAATCAAGAGCGCCTCGGCGCGGAAGTACGGCAGCCAGCCATCGTCAGGATTTCGCTGCTCGTGGAGCGTCACCAGTTGGTCCAACTTCGCCGGGTCGCGATCGGCGAGCAAACGATTGGCGGCAGTGAGAAAGGCATTGTGCGCCTCGGGCACCGCCTGGTAAGCCTCCAGCGGCTTGCCGGCGTTGACCATCGCCTGCAAATAGACGTTGGCATAGCTGCCCAACTTTTCAGGCTCGGCGGCGGCGTGCAGCAACGGCTTGAGCAGCGCGGCGGCGGCTTCGGGCTTGCCCTGACCGACCAGCAGCGTCGCCTCGTAATACGGTATCCACATGTCGCGGCCGTCGGCCGCCTTGTGGGCCGCGATGAGCTTTTCAAGCGGATCGTACTCGCCGCGATTCACATGAAAGTCGCCGAGGTATTCAAAAGCATAGCGGGCGTCCGGGCAGGCGCGATAACCCTCGACCGTCTTGCCAGCCAGGGCCATGCATCCCGAAAACTGTCCCCAATACGACTTGCGCTGCTCATCGGGAAAATCCTTGTCGAGCATGGGCCGCATCGTGGCCGCCGCTTGCTCATAATCGCCGCGCAGAATCAACACCGCGCCGCGGAAATAAGGCAGCCAACTGTCATCCGCATGGTCCGGCGAGTACAAGCCGATTAATTCGTCCAACGCGTCGGGCTGTTTTTCCTTGATGAGTTGGTTGGCGATCTTGAAGAAAGTGGCAGCGTCGGGCACCGCAGAATAGGCTTCGAGCGGTTTGCCCGCCGCCAGCAGAGTGTCGATCAACGCGGTACTGAACGCGGTCTTTTGTTCGTCGCTGGCGGCCGCCAACGCCCGGCGGAAGAGCTCGGCGGCCTGGTCGTATTCTTGGCGTTGCTCGTGGATTTTTCCGTCATAAAAATCATTGCGTGGATCGCGGGGCGCGAGCTCGCGATGCTTGGCGACGATCACCGCCAGGGCGGCCAGTTGCCCGTTGGCCAGTAGCTCGTCGGCGATGGGTGCGAAGCGGGTGGCCGGCTTCTTGAAGGCGGCAAACCGCTGGGCGAGCTCGTCCAAACCGTCGTCGGGCAACACCGACGCCAGACCGGTCATGTTATCGGCCGAGTCGCTATAGTCATCGAGACCGCGGCGAAAGGCGTCGGCGGCCTCTTGGCGCCGCCCGAGGCCCGCCAGGGCCGTGCCCAAGAGAAAATATCCCGTATCGTCATCACCTAAGAGATTGAGATATTTTTGGGCGTCGGCCAGGGCTTCTTCGTACCGGCCCAGGCCATTCAAGGCCGAGGCGCGCAACATCACAACGGTCGGCATTTCGGGCTGAATCGCTTCGGCACGAGCGAGATGCGCCAGCGCTTCAGGGAATTCGCCGCGCGCCAGGCAAACCATCGCCCATTGAACCTCGCGGACCGGTTCGAGCGCAGGTGGCAGCGGGATATCGGCGATCGACGCGAGCGACTGCGCGGCGGCATCGTAGTTCTCTTGGCCGAGCAACTGCCAGATGCCTTGGCATGTCTGCACGGCCTGTTCGAGCCGCGCGTCGAGCGCTCCGCCCTGGATCGAATCAGCGATGGCCGCCATGCCTGTCGTGATGCGCGTGCCGATTCCAAGGTTTTCGTAATCATAGGCGCGCCAGCGACCGTTGTGTCGAGCGAGCCACCACCGCATTTTGATGCTGTCGCCATCGTCGTCGCGGTGGCGCGAATAGAGCACGGCCTCATCCGACCCGAAATGCTTGACTCGCTTGATTTCAACCCGATGATATTGAGCCAGTGGTCCGGCCTGCGCCATCTGCTTGGCGAGACCCTGCTTCACGCCGCGAATAAAGTCGCGCGATTCGAACACCGCCCGATTGGCAGTCGCGACCTTGACCTCGGCGACCATCCGATCGAAGTCGAAATAGGCGTCGGTGTCGTCCGCCGGGGTGAGCCGCACCGCCCGCGAGATAAGGCGGCGAAATTCGCGCAGCTCGTCGGGCTTCTCCCCGGCGGCTGAAGCCGTAAACGCCTCGGTAACCTCGCGCCGCTTTTGAGCCTCCGACTCCGCCGGCCGCGGGGGCGGCGCCGCGATTCGACTGCGCGCGAAAAAGTAGAAAGCAACCGCCCCGCCGATCAGCACCAGCAGCGCACCCGACAGCGCCAGCATGGTCAGGGCGATCCACAGCACGGCACGGTTCGGCCGGGTGCGCGGCGGCTGATTGAGACGCTCAAAATCGTTCATGGGCGACTGGTAGTTTGTCACATTTGGAGTTCGGGCGAGTGGGACGTCTGCCGAGGGTGCCACGGCATCCGCAGCGGCGTGTGTGGGTTTGTTTTTTGACACGGGGTAAGTCGCCGCGGCGGACGCCGTGCGGAACCACCCCTGCAACCACCGCGGGGAAGCGAGCGGCACGGCGTCCGTCGCGGCGGTCCCGCTTGCGAACGTTGCGATGCCCCATGCGCCGCGACGGATGCCGTGGCACCCTTCGACCATACCCGAAAATCCGGGCTCTGACAAAGCACGCGGGAGTGACTAGCGGAAGTGCTCGTCGGCTGCAGGTAATCGCAAAGCGCCGATGCCGGGCGTGCGGGGCTGCCAAGGACTGGTCTGCCAGTTGTCCACCGTGTGGACGCTCGAGAGAATCGGCGGCAGTTGGAACATCAGGTATTTCGCCAGTCCCGCGGCGAACGGCTCGTACATCGCCCGCAGCTCGGCATACCGCTTTTCGACGTCGCTGCCGTCGAGCGCCAGCCCGGCGTCGCAGAGCAAGCCACGCAGTTGCTGGAACTGTTCGGGCGGCATGCGATCGACACCCGACAAGTCGGGCGGAACTCGCAGCACCAGCGACAAATCGACCACCGCGTGACGGGCCATGGCAAAGGTCAACTGGGCCTGGTAGGGATCGACTCCTTTGACTCCCGCGATGAAGAGCGCGCAGCCGTCGAGCACCGCCGTCAGCGAGGCCAGCCACGATTGATTGTCGTGCTGCGAGCGATAGAAGACCAACACCGGGAACGAAAGATGGCTTTCGAGCAGTTGCGCCGCCCACCGTTCCCACTCGGCCAAAAACGGCTCGACACTGGCGATGTGACCGGCGCGGGCCGCCCGCAAAATTCCTTCGGCCGCGGTGGGCGGCGAGCCGGCTCGGGCGTCGAGCAGCGAGATAGTCAATTCGCGCTGCGAGGCGGCCTGCGAAAGGCTCGGCAGATAGCCGATGATGACCGCCATGAATCCCAGCCCCATGCCCGCCTCGAAGACCGCCAGCGCTCTGCCCAACGAAGTCGCGGGCGTGACGTCACCATAGCCGAGCGTGAAGAACGTCACGCCGCTGTAATAGAAATAGTCGCCCAGGCCCGGTTCGCTGGTTGGCGGCGCCGTTAACGGAAGGCCGAGCGACCAAAGCAGTAGGGCAAAACCCGTGATCAGCATGAGCGCCCAAAGCGCGACGAGCAGCAGCAGCGAGAGCGGTCCAAAAATGCCGAGAAAACTTTCGCGGCGTCGGCCGCTGGGCAGGTGTGCCGCGACCGAGCGCCACAGGCGCCAAACCGTTTTGTAGTACACGCGAAGAGGCCGGTAGCTCCGCATCACGCGCCGCGGCAGCACCATGGCCTCGAAACCGTCGACCAGCACGGCCGCGATCAATAACAGCGCAACCGGCAAAAACAGCAGACGCATACAATCGCTAGCGAGGCTCGTGTAGGGTGGAATGACCGGGCAGTCATTCGGAAACCAAACGGCTAGCCAACTGACCGCCGGCGGTGGTAACCGCCATTGTAGCTCCGACATTCGGTGGCGGAGTTTTACGGTCACCGGCGGCGACCGTGGTCCCCGTCACGGAGTGCCGGGGCTACTTATGCCTGTTCGGCCGCGGGCGGTTCGCGCAGCCGCAGCAGAGCCAGCGAACTCGGCGCCAGTCCGTACTGCGGCCCCTCGACCAGGTGCTCGTCTTCGGCATCACCTGTCACGGCGGTGTCGAGCAGCAGTTGCCACTGCTGGCCGTTCTCCAACGCCGGCAGCGTAAAGTCGATGCGCGTGGCATGGTCGGCGTTGAAGAGCAGCAGCATCGTGTCGCCGTTGATCTCCTCGCCGTGCTCATCCGTGTCGATCGACTGCCCAAAGAGCTCGACGGCGAACGATCGCACGAAGCTGGTCTTCCAGTCTTCTTCCGACATTTCGTTGCCCGACGTGTCGAGCCAGGCGATGTCGGGAGCTTCGCCGCCCTGGATGCCCTGGCCGTGAAAGAACCGGCGGCGCTGAAACACCGGCTCCTGGCTGACGATCGCGATGCACTTGCGCGTAAACTCGAGCAGCTTGGTTTGCTCGGGCGTCAGGTTCCAATTGAGCCAGGTAAGTTCGTTGTCCTGGCAGTAGGCGTTGTTGTTGCCTTGTTGGGTGTGGCTGATTTCGTCGCCGGCCAGGATCATGGAGACGCCCTGCGAAAACAGCAGCGTGGCCAGCAGGTTGCGTTTTTTTCGCTCGCGCAGAGCTTTGATCTCCGGATCGTCGGTGGGGCCTTCCGCGCCGCAGTTCCAGCTATGGTTGTCGCTGGCGCCGTCGCGGTTTTCTTCGCCGTTGGCTTCGTTGTGCTTGTCGTTGTACGACACCAGGTCGTTCAGCGTGAAACCGTCGTGGCAGGTGATAAAGTTGATGCTGGCGTGCGGCCGGCGGCTGCTCCACTCATACAGATCGCTCGATCCGGTAAACCGCGTGGCGAACTCCGAGACCATGCCTTCGTCGCCTTTCCAAAACCGCCGCACGCAGTCGCGGTATTTTCCGTTCCACTCCGACCACAACGCCGGAAAATTGCCGACCTGGTAGCCGCCGGCCCCCAAGTCCCACGGCTCGGCGATCAGCTTCACCTGCGAGATCACCGGGTCTTGATGGATGATGTCGAAGAAAGCGCCCAGCTTGTCGACCTCGTGCAGCTCGCGGGCCAGCGTACTGGCTAGATCGAAGCGGAACCCGTCGATGTGCATCTCGGTAATCCAGTAGCGCAGGCTGTCCATGATGAGCTGCAGCACGCGGGGATTGCGCATATTGAACGTGTTGCCGCAGCCGGTGTAGTCCATGTAGTAGCGGGGGTCCTCCGGACTGAGTCGGTAATAGGCCGCGTTGTCGATGCCGCGGAACGAGAGCGTCGGCCCCAACTGATTGCCTTCGGCCGTGTGGTTGTAAACCACGTCGAGAATCACCTCGATTCCCTCGGAATGCAGGTTGCGAACCATCGTCTTGAATTCGCGCACCGTGTCTTGCGGCGTTTCCGCAGCCGAGTATCGGCCGGCCGGCGCGAAAAAGCCCAGCGTGTTGTAACCCCAGTAGTTCGACAGGTCTTTGTCGACCAGATGCCGATCGTCGAGAAAATAGTGGATCGGCAGCAACTCGACCGCCGTAATGCCGAGCTTGCGCAGGTAACTCAACGACGCTTCGGAAGCAATGCCCGAATAGGTGCCGCGCAGCTTTTCGGGCACTTCCTCGTTCAGCTTCGTAAAACCCTTGACGTGCATCTCGTAGATGAGCGTCTGATGCCAGGGCACGTTGGGCGGGCGATCGTCGCCCCAGGTGAACGCCTGATCGACGACGATGGCCAGCGGGGCGTGCGCGGCGTTGTCGCGATCGTCGAACGAGAGATCGGCTTCCTCGCCACCTAGCTTGTAGCCCCACATGGCGTCGGTCCACCGCACGTCGCGCCCGATGGCCTTGGCGTAAGGATCGAGCATGATCTTGTGGGCGTTGAAACGGTGGCCGTGGCTCGGGTCATACGGCCCATGTACGCGATAGCCATAGTGCTGCCCCGGCCGCACGTCGGGCAGGTAGGCATGCCAGACCATGTCAGTCTGTTCTTTGATCGGAATCGTTTCCGAGGGTTGGGCATCGTCGGCGCTCTCGAACAGACAGAGCTCGACCTTTTCCGCATTTTCGGAATAGAGCGCGAAGTTGACTCCGCTTCCATCCCAGGTGGCGCCCAATGGATAGGGCCGGCCCGGCCAGACTCGCATGCGAGGGATCCTTGGTTCGAGGTAGGTGCGATCGAAAGATACCGAAGCCAGCGCCAGAGTTATCTGTCGGTATGGTACACCTTTTCCAAAATTTTGTCCAAAAAGTGCGCCGCCCGACGAAAGCTGAAGCCTTGCGATCCGGTGTCCGGTGGCTGGGGCAGAAGCTGGCCGCGTTCGAGGTGGGATTGCGAAAACGCGTTGTCGGCCAGCAATGCCCCGGCGGGTGATGCTGCTTCGCACGAGCTAAGGCTCCCTCGTGATCGCCTCGAAGACTCGTCCAACCTGGCGGAGGAAAGCGAGATCATCTTGTTCGGCGCGCTGGGCTATCTCGTCGAGCCATCGCACGGTGGCTGGCTCCAGACACGCCTCGGTGGGCGCCTCGGCAGGATAAATCACCTCGACTTCCACTGCGTATCGGCCGCGCTGCACCCAACGCTTACGTTTTTCCCGCCGTTCCGACATTGAGTCACCCTAGGCGAACGATTGCGCCAAGTACAAGTTTACTGCGAATAATGCGCAATGGGGAGCGTCACTCCGCAGGGCGTTCGCTGTGGCAATCATCATCATTGCCGAGGTCAATACCGCGCGCCGCAGCGAATGCCGTGGCACCCCGTCGGACACCAGCCCGAACCGGAGGACACACAACTGCCCCTGTTTCCCTAAAAACCGGATTCTTCAGTGCGTTCACTTCGGTAACCGAGTCCCCACACGCTACCACCAATCGGTGGCGCCATATATAATGTGTTGGTCCCGCCCCCTTGGACGGAACCGGCGGATTTGGCCTCGGCGGTCCGCATGTTCCGGCACGCCTCACGACAAGCCCGACTGAGCATGTTTCGCGTTCGGTATCTGCCGCTCTTGTTGTTGCTGGTCTCGGTCGCCTCGGCCGACGAACAGCCCACCGGCAACCAGCGAACCGCCGAACACGCCGCCCAAGCCGCTCGAGACAAGACATACCGCGATCAGGTGCAACCGCTGCTGGCCAAATACTGCATCGCTTGCCACGGGGGCGGCGAGCCCGAGGCCGATGTGGCTTTCGACAAGTTGGTAGAGCCGGCGGCGGCTATCGGGCAAAAAGACGCTTGGCTTAAGGCGCGCGAATATCTGCGCAGCGAGCTGATGCCGCCCAAAGGCGAGCAGCAGCCGACGCCCGCTGAGCGGAAAGCGATGATTGCCTGGATCGAGGCCCAGTTTTTGGGCGTCGATTGCTCGCTGGCCCGCGATCCCGGCCGCGTCACGATCCGGCGGCTCAACCGCACCGAATACAACAACACGATTCGCGACCTGCTCGGCGTCGATTTTCATCCGGCCGACGATTTTCCGGCCGATGACGTCGGCTATGGCTTCGATCATATCGGCGATGTGCTTTCGATGCCGCCCATCTTGCTCGAAAAGTACCTGGCGGCCGCCGAAGAGATCGTCGAGCGGGCGATCTACGTGCACACGCCCGACAAGACGCCGCGGCAAACGTTCGTCGCCGCCAAAATCGGGCACAACAGCGGCTCGCCGCATGGCGAGAAAGGCTGCTGGGGGCTTAGCTCGACCGGCGAGGTTTATACCGACGTCAATTTTGCCGCCAAGGGCGAATATATATTGCGCGGCCGGGCGTTTGGCGATCAGGCCGGCGATGAGCTGCCGAAGATGGCCTTCCGCCTCGACGGCAAAGACGTGTTTGTGGCCGACGTGGCGGCCAAGTCGGGCGACCCCGCCACATACGAGACGAAGGTGACCGTCGAGCCGGGCCAAAAGCGGTTTGCCCTGGCGTTTATCAACGACTTTTACCAGCCCGACAATCCCGACCCCCACAATCGTGATCGTAACCTGGCCATCGAGTGGCTCGAAGTGCAGGGTCCGCTGGACGCTCGGCCGCCCGCCCTGCCCGAGTCGCATCAAAAAATCATCTTCTGCCAACCGACCGGCGACAACGTTCGCCAGTGCATCGATAAAATCTTGGAGCGGTTTGTCACTCGCGCCTATCGCCGGCCGGCTCGGCCACAAGAGGTCGAGCGATTGGCCAAGTTCGTCGAACGCGCCATGGCCGAGGGCGACAGCTTCGAGCGGGGCATTCAGTTGGCCGTCGAGGCGGTGCTGGTGTCGCCCCATTTTCTGTTTCGCATCGAGTCGGGCCGTCGTGGCGGACGCGATGGCAACAACGACCCCGTGCAGCCGATCAACGACTTTCAACTGGCCACCCGGCTGTCGTATTTCTTGTGGAGCACGATGCCCGACGACGAACTGTTCCGCGACGCCGCCGCCGGCACCTTGCGAAATAACCTGCCCGCCCAGGCAAACCGCATGTTGCGCGACGCAAAGTCACGGGCGTTGGTCGACAACTTCTGTATGCAATGGTTGGAGATTCGCCGGCTCAAGACGCTCACACCCGACACCAAGCGGTTTCCCGGCTTTGATGACGAGCTGCGCGAGGCGATGCTGACGGAGACGAAGCTCTTTTTCGCATCGATCATCGACGAAGACCGCAGCGTGCTCGATCTGCTTGACGCCGACTATACGTTTCTCAATGAGCGGCTGGCCCGCCACTACGGCATTCTGCGTGTGACAGGACCGGAGTTTCGCCGCGTTCAGCTCACCGATCGCGATCGCGGCGGCGTGCTCACGCAGGCCAGCGTGTTGACGGTCACCTCGAACCCCACCCGCACCAGCCCGGTGAAGCGCGGCAAGTGGGTTTTGGAACAATTGCTCGGCGCGCCGCCGCCACCGCCGCCGCCGGGCGCGGGCGAACTGAAAGACGACGAACAGGTGGCCCTCACCGGCTCGGTGCGGCAACGCACGGAGCAACATCGGGCCAACCCGGCCTGCGCTTCGTGCCACGCCCTGATGGACCCGCTGGGCTTCGGGCTTGAGAATTTTGATGCCGTCGGCGCCTGGCGCGATCGCGACGGGGCATTTTTTGTCGATGCGTCGGGCGAGTTGACCGACGGCTCGAAGTTCAAAGGACCGAAGGAGCTGAAGGCGATTCTGCGGGCCAAAAAAGACGATTTTGCCCGTTGCTTTACCGAAAAAATGTTAACCTATGCTTTGGGCCGCGGACTGGAGCCTTACGATAAATGCGCCGTGGACGACATTGTGGCGGCCCTGGCCAAGGATGGCTACAAGTTTTCGATGTTGATCCAACAAATTGTGGCCAGCGACCCCTTCCAAAAACGAAGGGTGAGATGATCGGTCCGGTGGCTGGGGTAGAGCCTTGGCGATGTCCCGGCGCGGCACCCACACTAACCCGAAGCGTAAGCGAGGAAAATGACGCGACTCAGCCTCGCTTACGCTTCGGGTTAGTTTGGTGAACAACTCAAATTGGACACGAAAAGGAGCTCACATGCACTCTTGGCGAATCTCGCGACGAACCGCGCTGCGGGGCCTGGGCACGGCGGTGGCGTTGCCGCTGTTGGAAACGATGCTTCCGGCCACGGCGTTCTCGCGCTTCGGCCGCGCCTTGCAGGCGGCCGAGACTGCCAAGGTGGTGCCCAACCGCGTGGCGTTTCTTTACGTGCCCAACGGCATGCACATGCCCGACTGGCTGCCGACGCAGACCGGCGCCAACTTTGATCTGCCGCCGATCTTGCAAAAGGTGGCCTCGTTTAAAGACGACCTTATGGTGATCAGCGGGCTGGCCCAGGACGGCGGCCGGGCTCATGGCGACGGCGGCGGCGACCACGCGCGGGCGCTGAGCACGTTTCTCACCGGCTGCCATCCACGCAAGACCTCGGGCGCCGACATCAAGGTGGGCGTCTCGGCCGACCAGGTAGCCGCCGAACGCATCGGCAAGCTCACTCGTTTTCCCTCGCTGGAGCTGGGCATCGACGCCGGCTCGCAATCGGGCGCCTGCGACACGGGCTATAGCTGCGCCTACTCGCACAACGTCTCGTGGAAGACCGAGTCGATGCCGGTGGCCAAAGAGATCAACCCCCGGCTGGTCTTCGAGCGGCTGTTCAGCGACGGCAAGCCCGGCGAATCGCAGCAAGCGCGAGCCAAGCGCAACCGCGAACGGCTGAGCGTGCTCGATTTTGCCCTGGAAGACGCCGACCGGCTGCGGCAGCGGCTGGGCGGCAACGACCAGCGCAAGCTCGACGAATACCTGACGACGGTCCGCGAGTTGGAGCAGCGGATTGCCCGCAGCGAAGACTCGGGCGGCGAGGGTCCAGCCGGTTTTGCCCGGCCTGCCGGCATTCCGCAAGACTACGCCGAGCACATCCGCTTGATGTACGACCTGCTGGCGCTGGCGTTTCAAAGCGACCTGACGCGCGTCAGCACGTTCGTGCATGCCGACGAAGGAAGCAACCGCAGCTATGGCTTCATCGGCGTCTCGGAAGGGCATCACGATCTCTCGCACCACGGCGGCGACAAAGAGAAGCAGGCCAAGATCAGCCAGATCAATCAGTTCCACGCTTCGCAACTGGCCTACTTTTTGGGCAAGCTCAAAAGCATTCCCGAGGCCGATGGCACGTTGCTCGATCACGCGATGATCGCCTATGGCAGCTCGCTAGGCGACGGCAATCGCCACAATCACGATAACCTGCCGATCTTGGTGGCGGGCCGCGGCTGCGGCACTCTCTCTCCGGGCCGCCACATTCGTTATGAAAAGGAAACGCCGCTCAACAACCTTTGGCTCTCGCTGCTCGATCGGTTGGGCGCGACGGTCGATCGCCTCGGAGACGGCACCGGGCGGCTGGCGGAGCTGCAAGGGTGACGACAAAGACGAAAGCTGCGAATCAGCATCTGTAGGGAACGCCCTCCGTGGCGTTCCGTGAACTGCCAAGCAAGGTCGCCCCTCCCAATGGACCCGGCCGCGATGCGGCGAGGACCGTTGGATTTTTTGAGGCATAGCTCGGGCGTTCAATGAGCGGACTTGTTGTTCGATCCTGGCTGCCGTCGCGCATCTAATGGACGATGCCGCCCGGCGGCGAACCACAGAGTATTGGGAACAAAGAATCATCGGCTCGTCTGAAGACAAAGTGATTCGTACCCTCGGGGCCCCAACGTTTCTCACTTCACCTCGATCTTCCAATCGAGCAACTCAGTTGGCTGGGGGTCGCCCGCGTCTTGTACGCGAAACTGGATGAACGACGCGCCCTTGGTCAACGTAACCGGGACCTCGAAGTAGACAAACTCTTCGTCCTCTCCGGTGCGGGGCATATCGAGCCATTCCGTCGAGCTGTGCTCGGCCGGAGCAATGCGATACCGAACGGTGCCGGCAAACTTTTGTTCGCCATCGTCGGTGTCCGCTTTCGCTTTCAACGTGGCCGGTCCTGCCAGTGGCGGCCAGGGTTCGAGCGTGGGAAGGAAAACCGAATCGTCCGGAAGATACAATTCTTGCCTCGCCGGGTCGTCGTCGAGCCCGTCGCCGATTTCTTCGACGACGGTACCCGTTTGCGGTCTCGCCGCACCGGATTGGCTAGAGGTATTCCGGCTCGCGGGCCGACCGCACGCGCTGAAGCAGGCTGTCAACGTCATAACAAGTATCCATTTGGCTTTCATCGCATCTCCCAACAACAAAAGTTTCGGCGGGACAGTTTAGGATTTTCTGCACGACGTCTGATCGCTCGGCGAAGCCTCTGAACGACGTCGCAAGGCCGACTTACAGTAACGAAGCAAATCGAGGTCGACGAGATTCGCGTGCAGATCGTCGAGCGTGTCGCACGCCAGACTCGACTCGACTTCGTCCAGCAGCAACTCGGCGAAGCGAGTGCGGGCCCGTTCGAGCGTTTTACGGGCCGTCGCGGCCGTCCACTGGGTTTGCAGTTGCGTTTGGGCCGTCAACTGCGCCGCCAGATCGTCTGACGAAAGCTCGGGTTGTTTGACCCGCAACAACAACACGGCATGGTAGCGCGGCTGCGATTGCTTGAGCAGCTCCCAGGTTTGGGCCAGCAGTTCCTCGCGCAGATAGCCATCGAAATCGGGAGTTTCGGGCTGGACGTCGGCAATTTCGAGGCTTGTGTCGCCGAGCGGTTGCGGTCGGCGGGCTTTCGAACGGAAGTGGTCGTTGGCCAGATTGCTGAGCACCGATTTGACGTAATGGCGAAACCGCCCGTGCGCCGGATTGGCGCGGCGAAAATCGCCGCGCAGCAGCCGCAGAGCAAACTCCTGCGACAGGTCTTCGGCGACGTCGGCGTCGCGCACCGCGCCAAGCAGATAACGAAAGACGGCGCTGGAATAACGTGCCAGCAGCGTCGTTTGGGCGAGCACCCGCTCCGCGCCGTCGGCGGCATGCGCCTCCACCAGCAACGACCAGCGCGTGGAGATGCGACTCAAACGGTCGAGCGAACTGTCTTCACCGATCATGGTCGACCTTTCGCACATCACTCCCCAGCATCGAGGCTAACACACAATTCTTGGCCGTGGCAAGTGTCACAACGAGCGGGGTCGGCCGTAACAGAATCAGACCGCCAAGATGCCGCCACCTGCCGGGCAGTGTAGCGGGTGGTGGTGCAGAAGGCGGCGGGGCAGCGGTTCCGCGCCGGTA
>DATFDL010000294.1:0-19275 GCA_035252155.1 Pirellulales bacterium
CGTTCCCTACAGACCGCTAACAAAACATTGCCCATGTTGGTCGACAAGGAGCATGATGACTGCGAACGCCTACGCTAATAACTCCGCGATCGCCGATCCGGCGGGGTCGCCGATCGGTATCGGCCGATTCACGCCAGGATAGTTGGCTGTCGAATCGACACCCAAGGCCCGCAAATAGGTGTGGAATAAATGCCGGGCGTCGACCTCGCGGTCCGTCACCGCCGTGCCGTTTTCGTTGGTCTTGCCGATGACTGCCCCTTTTTGGATGCCGCAGCCGGCCAATGCCACCGACCAGGCTCGCGACCAGTGGTCGCGACCCATCAGATGATTGATGTTCGGCGTGCGGCCGAACTCCGACATCACAATCACCAGCGTGCTGTCGAGCAGGCCGCGCTGAGCTAGATCGTCGACCAACGTGGCGAATGGCCGGTCAAACTCGCCAAGCTGCTCGATGTGAAAATCGAAATTCTCCGAGTGCGTGTCGTAATTGGTGTGCGTCACCTTGACGCAGGTGAGCCCCTGCTCGAGCAGCCGCCGCGCGAGCAGGCAGTGCCGGCCGAAATCGTGGCTGCCGTAGCGCTCTTGGTCCTGCGGCGATTCTTTGCTGATGTCGAACACATCGGCCCGCTCCATCAACTGCAACGCCTGATCGTACGAGAAGCTGTAAGCCTCGGTTTCGGCTTTACGGCGGCGCGCGGTGAACCGCTGATTCAGCTTGCGGCGGACGTCGTTGCGTTGCTGGTCGGCCCCGGGCGTCAGATCGCCGGGCCGCAGCAGGTTGGCCGGCGGATTTCCATTGTCCACGCCGACTGAGGCGAACTTCGGCCCCAGGAACGCCGCGTCGGCCTTGTTTACTCCACCTCCGCCCGGCTGGATATGCACGTAGCCCGGCAAAGCTCCAGCGGCGGGAGCGACCATCCGCGACACCACCGCGCCAAACGCTGGATAACGCTGGGCGGGGCTATCGCGTCGGCCCGTCTCCATAAAAACGGCCCCTTTGCCGTGGTCGTCTTCGGCAGTGTTGATGCTGCGGACCAGGCTGAGCCGGTGCATCTGCTGCGCGGTGTGCGGCAGTAGTTCGCTGAGTTGCACGCCCGGCACGCTGGTGGGAATAGCGAGGAACGGTCCGCCGGTGTCGGTATTAGGCTTGGGATCCCACGATTCGAGCTGGCTGACGCCGCCGGCCAAAAAGAATATCAACGCTCGTTTTTGCTGCGCGGCCAATTCGGCGGCCACCGCCGGTTCGATCAATCGGCTCAGTCCCGACACATGCAAAAGTCCGCCGCCGGCAGCTCCGCCCAACATGCCTGCCAGCAAGCTACGTCGCGAAATGCGATGCTCGATCGAACGACAGGCGTGGATGCGTTTCATCAGCGAACTCCTGGCTGCGGAACGGACGAAACATAACTTCGGCAGTTTTGTCGGCCCTCACCTAACCTCTCCCAGAGGGAGAGGGATATGAAGGTCGAAGTTATGTTTCGTCCGTTCCTAGTGGTTAAAGCGAAATTCGTCAGACGCGATCAGGCCCCAAATCCATTCTTGCAATACGGCAGCGCGGTCGGCGGCGCGGGCCTGCAACACGGCGGCCAGCTCCGTCGCCTCCTCAGCCGTGGGCCGCCGCGTAAGGACGCTCAAGAACATCATTTCAGCCACCGCCGGCGGTTCATTCACGCGGTTGAGCCGGTCGGCCAGGTTGCCCGGCCGCGGAGCAATCCACGAACGCAGCACGCCGCCGTTGGAGACAAAGAGGACTTGTTCCAACGTCGCCTGAAAATCCTGCTCGGGCTGGGCCGCCGGGCCGCCGAAGATGGCGACAAACGGCCCGAGGTTGCCCGACAGTTTTTCGTAGAGGGCCGGCTCATTGAGGGCCGGGCCCAGTTCGGCCCGCACCACATCGGTGACGCCGGTCGCCTGCAGTGCCGCCAGCGCCAGTTGTTCGGCCGAGAGCGGCTTCAGCGGCGCGACGGCCCAGCTTTCGGGCGGCGGTGGAACGACGCCCGCGGGCAACTCGCTTGAGCGCTGGTACGTTTGGCTCAACGCCAGTTCACGCAGAAAGGCTTTCACGTCGAAATTCATGGCCGCCATTCGCTCGCCGAGCAGGTTGAGCAACTCGGGATGCGTGGGCGGGTTGCCGGGGTGATCCATGTCGAGCGGATGGACTAGGCCGCGGCCCATCAGCAAGGCCCACAGCCGGTTGGCGATGTTGCGCCGAAAGGCGACATTCTCGGCCCGCGGCAGCGCGGCGGGCAGCAAGGCCCGCCGGCTATACTTGGGCACCGGCCGCACGCCGTCGGCCGGCGCCACCGCGTACTCCTGGCCTTTTTCAAACTGCGGCTCGTCGGCCGCTGCTTCGCCGGGCAAGTGCGGCCTGGCCGGCTGGTCGGTCGATCCTTCAATGAACACCGACTTGAACTGCACGTCGCCCTCGGCCTTTTCAGCAAACACCGGCGGCTGATCCTTGGGCGTAAAGATGAAACTGCGGTTGAAGAATGCCAGCAATCCGTAATAGTCGGCCTGCAAGTAACTATCGACCAGCGGATGATCGTGGCACTGGGCGCACTGCATGTCGCGGCCCAGAAAGAGCCGGCCGACGTCGCGGGCCAGCACGTTGGCTTCGCCCTCGCGATCGAGATAAAAGCGGACCGCGGGCCGCAAATTCGCATCGGCCCCGTCGGCGGACAGAATCTCGCGCACCAATAGGTTCCACGGCTTGTTAGCCGCGAACGAGTCGCGCAAATACTGCTCCCACTGCGGTTGCGGAATGCGGTTGGCCGGTCGCCGCTCCATCAAAATCACGTCGAACGCCCGCTGCATCTGCCGCGCATATTCCGGACTGTTCAGCAGCCGATCGATAAGTTGCTGCCGCTTGATCGGCGAGCGGTCGTCGAGGAATGCCCTGGCTTCGCCGAACGTGGGAATTGTGCCGGTGAGGTCGAGATAAATCCTCCGTAAAAACTCGGCGTCGTCGGCCGGCGGCGAAGGGGCAATGCCTTTGGCCGCGAGGGCCGAGGCGATCTGTTGGTCAATAAGCTCATGGAGCGGGAGCGCCGGTTCGGGTGCCGCGATTGGCGGCGCCGGCGCGGGCGTGACCGCAGCCACTGGCGCCGCGGCGGGCGGTACGGCGTCTTGCGCGTGTATACCGGGCGATGCAAGTGCGACGAACGCAAAAGATATCGCCCCCGCGACCAGAGCGGCCGACCAACTAACAGGTTTTACGAATAGGCGGGCAGTCATTTGCAGTTCGGCCCCTCTCGAGCAAGGTGGGAATCTCGTAGAGCGAACTAGCTATAGGCGGGCACGTCAGCATTGTGGCGTCTGTGCTCGACGGATGCAAGCCTTTGCTCTGACCTGTTTTGACACTCAAAACTGGCAGCAGTTGCTTTCGACGTCTGTAGGGAACGCCACAGAGGGCGTTCCCTACAGACAAAAGCCCGACCTACGGTTCAAATGCCCGGAGTTGCTTATCGCCGCGAACAAAGATGCGACTGCCGGCAATGGCTGGCGAAGTCCAGGTGGCGCGGTCGGTGAGGCGAGCCGCGGCGATCGGCTGATACTTTTCAGGTGTCGCCGCGAGCACTTGCAATTCTCCCCGCTCGTTGAGGCACAGCAGGCGGTCGTTGACCAGCACCGGGGTGCAATAAAAACCGTGATGCCCCCCAAGCCACACCGTCTGGCCATCGGTCAGGCGCAGGCAGGCAAACTCGCCGCCGTCGTTCATGCCATACACGCGCGCGTCGTGAATGACCATCGACGAAAGATAACTCGACAGATCGCGGTTCTCCCAGGCGACGTCGACCGACCACCGGCCGGCTCGCTGCTCGATGCGTATGGCCGTGAGTGGGTGGCCATCGCCTGTCGCTAGCACATAGCCGTCAGCAGCAACGGGCGTGCTGATGCTCTCGTCGTATTGAATCTGAAACGGATGACCCCATAGCTTGCGGCCGGTGGCCAGCTCTAAGCCGACGATTTCCGGCCCCGTCATCACCACCACCTGCTCGACGCCGCCCAGCGTGGCGGAGATCGGCGACGAATACGACACGTTTTCGTGCAGCGATCGCCAAACCTCATCTCCGGTGGCGGCGTCGAAGGCCATGATCGTGCCGCCCCGCGCCCCGCCCACCGAGCAAACAACAAGCGAGTCAGTGACCAACGGCGAACCGGTATAGCCGAACAGCGGCGCCGGCGCGCCCTCGCCATTGCCGATGGGTACCAGAACGCACTCGGTGCCGATCACCCTCGCCTTGCCGCCGGCCAACGACCGATGTTCGCCGTAGACTTCCGGAAAGTTGATCTGCCAGATCAGCCGTCCGCGCTGCGCGTCGAGACAAAGCAACCGCCCGGCGATGCCCAAACTATAAACCCGCCCCTGCGAAACGGCCGGCGTGCTCTTCGGACCGTTGCCGTGCCGCGCGCCGACTGAGTGTGGATCGAAGCTGACCGGATCGCTCCGCGTCCACAGCTCGCGGCCCGTTTTTGCATCGAAGGCGAGTACCCGCTCGGTATCGTCAATTCGGTCGGTGACAAACATGCGCCCCTCGGCGACGACGGGCGACGACCAGCCGGTGCCAAGCTTCGCCTCCCAGAGCGGCTTGATGGAATCTGACCATTCTCTCGGAAGTTTGGCCGCGACGGCGATGCCTTGCCGCGTCGGACCTCGCCAGCAGGGCCAGCCGGGGTCGGCGGCGTGCGCGGGCGAGAACGCGGTAGCAATGACCAGTGCCAGCGCCAGTGCGGAATGCGGAGTGCGAAATGCGGAGTTCATGCCGGTCTCAGATTTGCACTCCGCATTCCACACTCCGCACTCCGCACTTGAGCTCACTCTACCAGCTTCCAGCCGTCGGTCGAGACTTGCAAACCGGAATGCCCCGCATAGCGGTCGTAGACCTTTTCCATTTCTTCGATCGAGTCGAAAAAACCAACGACAAAGGCCGCGCTGAACGACTCGCCCGACTTCACGGGCCGCCCGCCGAATTCTTCGATCATGCAGACATAGCCGCGCTGATGGCACCAGGCTTCACTGACGTCGGTCGGGTCGAGCGTCATGCCGGCCAGCCACGGGCCGTCTTTGCCGGTCTTCGGGTCGCGCAGGCGATATGCCCGGATCATTCGTCGCGGCATCTCTTGTTCTCCGCGCCGGTAATTGAACTTTTCGTCGGGCGCGAAGTTCTCCTCAAATTCAGCGGCGGGAATGCGGCCGTGATAGCTCAAGTAGACTTCGCTGAAGGTATCGCCATGCTGGTGCTTGATGTGCCCTGGCATATCGACCCGCAAAAACATCGCCTGGCTGGAGTTTACCGCGTCGATCCGGTCGGACGAGATGAAATACCGCTCGCCCAGTGGAAAGAGAAGCGTTTGCGTCCAGGTGCTGCCGGTCTTTTTGCCCGGCGCGGCGGTCTTGTACTGATAACTCTGCTTCACGGCGACAAAGTTTTTGCCGAGGACCACCGTCGGGCTGAGTTCCTTGGCCTTGGTGCAGATCTGCGGCCCCTCGATCGACCGCTTGGGCGTTTTGCCGTGATACGAGTTGTTAAATTGGTAGACCAGTTCCTTATCGAGTCGGTCGCGGTAAGCTTCGTCGCTACCCGGCTCCATGATCCAATCGACGATGTCCAGCCCGAAGCCGGCGTCGTGGAAGCCGGTTTTCTTATCGACCAGCGTTCCCGCGGCCACGCCGGTCACGTAGTCTTTTTTGCGGATCGCGGCGGTCAACTGCGGCGTGATGATGTGGATTTGCTGGTCGTCTTCGTTGACATCGTAGTCGGCGGCGTAGCTCGTGGCGGCAAAAAGCAGCAGCGGAAACAGCAGATAGCGTGTCATGGGCGGTTTGCTTGCGGAAAACAAGGGGGTGCCTTCGTTGGCCGGGTGGTACAACGCCTTCTGAATCAACAGTTTATGGAAAGGTTCTCATTCATAACCCGTTGCTTATGCAAGCGCATTTCCGTGGCATCCGCCGCCAGTCGCGTCTTTTGCGGCCCTGACAGCTCGTGTCGTTCCGTGGGCCTCTCTCCGCATCATCCCAGTAAGCTGGCTTGGTCGGTTTTCGGCCGCCATCTTACCGCTTTTCGTCGTCAAACGCGATGCTGTCGAAAAGCGATGTAACGTCGAGCGCCACGTCGGGAAAGGCCAACAGTCGCACTTGCTCGCCGCGGGCATACGTTGTAAGGCTCTGGTAGCGAGCGCGAAGCGGCCCGCGGTAGACCTCGACGCACCGGTCAGGCAGGTTCACCACCCAATAGTCGCGAATGCCCGATTTCGCATACAGCCGGGCCTTCTCGCCGCGATCGTATTTCAGGCTGCTATGGGCAACTTCGATGATCAAAAAAACATCGGCTGGTTGCGGCCGGCGCCCCGAAAGTTTTCTGGCCAGCCAGGCCACGTCGGGATGCGGCGCGCTGTCTAACAGGGGAAGGGCGACCGTGCTCTGGATCCGCACGCGTACGCCCTTCGGCTTCGACTGCACGCTCCATTCCGTAAGGAAATCAACCGCGTCGTCATGGTCTGGTCCGATGGGCGACATTTTGCGCAGCTCTCCCCGGATCAGCTCAATGCGGTTTGAATCGCGCGGATCGAACACGCCGCTGGCGATCATCCGTTCGTACTGTTCCAACGTTAGGCGAGCGACGGTGCTCATATTTACCCTCGCGAAATCTTTTGGTCGCGATTGCACTGCATTATACACGGAGCAGGGAACCGATGCCTACGGTCGGCCCGCCGGCTCTCTCATGCGGGATCGCGAAAAGAGAAAGCGTGCGTCCCGATGACCAATTTGTGCTTCACCGCGGTTCTGCTGCCGAATGCTCCGGCAAGCGGGTCAGAATTAGATTGAATCGCCGATCTCCCCAGCCGAGCCGCTGCGAGAGTTGCTCGGTGAAACGCCACCCGAGGTCAGCATCGCCCTCGACCCGAGGCTGAAAAACCTTGGCCGACGCGCGCTCGCCCACGATTGCCGCGAGCCCAGGTAGCCCAACAAAGCGGCGCACATTTAATACGTCCGGTCCGGCATGCCAGTCGGTCGACACGTCGCCACATTCAAGCGAAAAGGCTGGACGGACCAAGGGCGCGGCGTACATCGCTAAAACGGCGAATTCTCCTTCCGCCGCGCAACGAATTCTTCGATCGTGGTATTCGGGAACCGAGCGGATCGCTTCGACAGCGCGGCGAATGTCCCAAATTTGCATGCTCGCTAATGTCTGGCCCAAAAGCATGTAACGCCGCCTGACCTGCGTTCGCGCTTTGTCGTCCTTTCGATCCGCAACGGCAAAGTGCCGTGGCGCGAACATCGCAATCGTTATTTTATCGACATCATCGATTTCGATAGGCAGCTTCACGAGCGGGCCCAGGTTGAACGAGTCGTCATTGAAGTGGTTCACAAATTCTTCGTGCATTGACGCCGCCGGTATTCCAGGAGCACGAGAAAGAATGACCTCGCCGTCACTGCTCATCCTCTCGGGCCGAATCAGACAGAAAGAGAGCCGGACGCCGGGCTGGCTGTCGAACTCATACGCCTCAAAAACGCGATCATCGCGCTCGGCGGTGGCCACCTTTTGTACGTTCAGTGGACCGGGGGCGTCGGGCCAGCCGCCAAAACACTTTTCGCGCAGGGCCGTCATCCAGCCATCGCGCAACCGCTGCCACTCTTCCTTGGTTTCGGGCACTTTCGGCGTCTCAGCCAGCGGAACGAAAGTCTCGTGGATGCGGGTGTTGATCTGGTCGCTCGGCAGGCCGTCAACGAAGACGCGTAGCTCTTCGGGCGTGAAGTACGATATGCCCGTATTTTCGACCGTCGATTCGCTGTCGCCCTTCAAGTGCCGGTTGAACCAGCGGAAAGCGGCCACCTGCAGTTCTTGCGTGTCTTTGTGCGGGCCGGCGTTGATTTGCAGACCGAGTTTGCCATCGGCACCGTAAAGGCGATAAATCTTGCGCACCTTGGCGTGCAACCGCTCGACGCCGTCGAGCGGAAAGATGCTGTCGCTGTCGCTGTTGGCAATCAGCAGCGGACGCGGGGCTACCAGAGCCGCCACCTGCGGATAGTCCCAGCGATAAGTGTTCACCATGAACATGCAGTCGCAGTGGCCCTCCACGCAGCCATCGACCACGTGATTTTGCAAATCGGTGATGCCGGCCACCGGCACGGCGGCTTTGACGCGCTCATCGAGCGCGGCGATCCACCAGGAATACGCGCCTCCGCCCGACCGGCCCGTGACGCCCAATCGCTCGCCATCGACCTCGGGCCGCGATTGCAGATAGTCGAGCGCCCGAATGCCATTCCAGGCCTCAACGCCCGCCGGCGTGTAACCGCGCGAATTCCACCACCACATCCCTTCACGATACGTGCCGTGGTGCAAGCCCTCGATCTCGCCGAGCTGCAGCGTGTCGATCGTCAGGCACACGTAGCCGTTGCGCGCGAACCAGCCGCCGTGGTATTGATAGTGCGTCTTGTTGCCGTAACTGATGCCATCTTTCTTCACCAGGCTGTGCCCGCAAACATAGAGCACCGCCGGCGCGGGCTTTTCCAAATCCTTGGGCAAGTACAGATTGCCGGTTACGTACAACCCGGGCCGCGACTGAAAGTGCAGGTTCTCGACCGTGAACCACTCGGTCTCATGGCGGCCGGTGACGACAGGCTTTAAGTCGGTTCGCTCGGGCATGGGATCGAGTCCGAGCATTTCAGCCAGTTGCCGGCGGTACTCATCGCGCCGCGAAGTCCAGTCGTCGAGCGAGTGGATGTAAGCCAGGCAGCGGTCGGCCAGCTTGGCGGTCTCCGCGCGAAAATAAGCGGCGAGCGCGTCGTCGTGGGCGGGCTCGGCGGCCCGCGCAACGATGCATAGAAAAAGAGCGGCGGTCAGCGATGAGAGAAATCGGCGATGCATAACGAAAACTCCGGAGGATGCCTGCCGAGGCCATCCTACGATGATGCTCGCCGAAGTAAACCAGAACAAGTGCCAACCGCTCTCAGGCGCACAGTTCTGTCGAATAGCGGTGGAGGCGTCCGCCGTCGCCCTCCTCGACGCCGCTGGGATAAAAACCTTTGCCAACGATGCGATCGAGCAAAAAGCCCATCGCCAGGTCGGCCATCACCGCTTCGTTGCGAAGCGTCAGCCGGCTGGGCACCCAAAGCTCGAACGAATCCCGACCGGCGGGAATCGAATCGACTTCCGCCAACAACTCTTCGACCGTGCTGGAAAACCGCATGAGCGTGTCTCCTGCTTGAAAGAAAGCGCCGCAGCGCTGGCTCGCCCCTGTTTTGCCCGCCACCCCGCAGAAATCAATTCTACAACAATCGGACGCCGCTGGCTGCGACTTTGCCAGATTTTCCTTTCGCTACGAGGAGGCCTTTCCAGGCCCGTCTCGTTTTGTAGGATGGCCTTCCAGGCCGTCTGATTATGCCAATTAAGAAGTCCAACAGCCGCCCGCGCCCGGCCGTCGTTCGCACTGCGAGTCACCGTAAGTCATTTTTTCGCGCCAACTCGCGCACGGCTTATGCAAATTTGCAAAAGCCGAGAAAACACGTGGAATCTGCAAACCCGGTAGCTCTGTGGTGGGGGTTTTTCGGACATCTGCTTTTGGGCACTTACGTCGAGCGTGCATCAAGGGCCAAGCACGATCAAACGAGCGAGCCGAACGCGTGGCATCACGATTGCTCCTGTGCGGCGGTCCGACGTCTTCAAGCCACAGGAGAGGATTCTATGCGTCGCCCTTTCACCACTTTCGCCTTCCTCGCCGCGTCGCTCGCATTCGGCTGCTCGTATGCCGCCGAGCAGCGTTCCAGTGGCCGAGCCAAATCGTCGCCGACCGATGATCGTGCGCCGTCCGACGTCGTGGAAGCCGCCCAGACCCCACGCGAAGTGAAAGCCAACCGGCCCGAGCAAAAAAAATCGGAGCATGACCGCTCTGATCGTTTTCGGGCCACCGAAGCTCAGCCGCTCACCGCCGATTTCGCCGATCAGCCGAAAGAGGGCGAGAACACCGGCTTCGACTTCTATCGCGATCCGCTCAACTCCGACAAGCCGATGACCACTTTCGAGGAAGTATTGAAACAAGACATCGACGCCAAGCCCAAGGTGACGCAAATGCAAGCCAAACTGCTGGGCGCGCGATACGACCTGGATCCGAAGCTCGATCGCGAGGCCCACATGTCGCGCGGCAAACCGCTGGCCGTGGGACCGACTGCCCGGCTCAAGCGCGGCCAGTCGTGGCAGGCGCTCGGCAAAATGTCGGCCGACGACATTCGCGAGCAGAAGGCCTTCCCCTATCCATCGCTGCCGCACCCCAAGCAAGCCACTGGCGGGATGGTCTTCCCCAAGATGCAGCTTGAGATGTTCCCGCGGCTGGAGCGGTTCGACGTCGACTTCGACTTGCCCGAGGCGTTCTTGCCCGAATTTCCCCCGGCCATCTATCTGCAAAGCCGCCCCGAGCTGGGCGATGTCTCGCGCGGCGAAGTGGTGTCGATCAATAATTACTACGGACTGTTCAAAGACATCCTCACACCGGTGCAGCTCGACGGGCTGCGGATGCTGCTGACGCCTTTTCCCCAAGAGGAGTTTAATCCGACCGACGACCGCAAAAGCCGCCAGCCAAGCCTGGGCGTGGCCTGCTTCGATTGCCACATCAACGGCCACACCACCGGGCAGTTTCACCTGAGTCCCGACATGCGTCCGCAGCGGCGGCGTTTTCGACTCGACACGGTGAGCCTGCGAGGCGTCTTTCATCAGCAGATTCACGGCTCGAAGCGCAGCCTGCGGTCGGTCGAAGATTTTTCGGAGTTCGAGATTCGCACGGCTTATTTCAACGGCGACCCGATCCATTCGATGAAAAAGGGCTTTACGATCATCCCGCGGGTGCAGGTGACGCACATGGCCCAGTTGCAGAACATGCTCGACTTTCCGCCCGCCCCGAAGCTCAATGAGCTCGGCCGATTGACCGCCTCGAAAGCCAGTGAAAGCGAACAGCGCGGCGAAAAGCTGTTCTTCGGCAAGGGCCAATGCGGCGTCTGCCACCCGGCGCCGTTTTATCTGGACAATCAGATGCACGATTTGCGCTTGGAGCGTTTCCTCGACGAACCGGGCGACGGCCCCATCAAAACGTTCACGCTCCGCGGCATTAAGGAAAGCCCGCCCTACCTGCACGATGGCCGCTGCCTAACGCTGGAAGACACGGTCGAGTTTTTCAACCTGGTGCTCGGGCTGGAATTGGCCGACGACGAGAAGACCGATCTCGTGGCCTTCATGCGGGCGCTGTAGCAGAAATTTCCAACGTCTGTTATTCGACCGACCTGCGCCCGTCCTCAGCGCTCTCGCGCCAGCGAAAGAAAGAGCTGCCAGCGGGCCTGCATCTCGGCCAGACTGTCGCCGCCGAATTTGTCGATGAGCGCGGCCGCGATCTCGAAGGCCACGACGTTTTCGACAATCACGCTGGCGGCCGGCACGGCGCAAATGTCGCTGCGCTCGTACGAAGCGGCCTCGACTTCTTTGGTGGCCAGGTTGACCGACTCCAGCGGCTTGCGCAAGGTACTGATCGGTTTCTTGGCCGCGCGAATCACAATCGGCTGGCCGTTGGTCATGCCCGCCTCCAGGCCACCGGCGTTGTTCGTGGGCCGGGTGTAGCCCAAGTCGGGCGATTCGCGCCGCTGGTCGTCGAAGTGAATGGGGTCGTGAACCTGCGAGCCGCGCCGCCGGGCGGCCTCGAACCCCAGTCCGATCTCGACGCCCTTGATGGCCTGCACCGCCATCACCGCTTGGGCCAGCCGTCCGTCGAGCTTGCGGTCCCATTGGGCGTGAGTGCCGAGGCCAAACGGAACGCCCTCGACTCGCACTTCGACAATACCGCCCAGCGTATCACCGTCTTTGCCGCACTGGTCGATCAGAGCCTTGATCTGGTCATCTTGATCGCGATTGAGTGTGTAGAGCTCGCTGGCGTCGCGCAAGGCGCGTTGCTCGGCGAGCGTGCCGGGCCGCGGCTCGATGCGAATGCCGCCCAGTTCGGCCGTATAGCCAAACGCCGTGATGCCGAACTCGCGCAATAGCTGCTTGGCCAATGCCCCTGCGGCGACTCGCACGGCGGTCTCGCGGGCGCTGGCCCGTTCGAGCACGCCGCGGATTGGACCGAGGTATTTGATGGCCCCGGTCAAGTCGCCGTGGCCCGGCCGCGGACGCTCCAAGTCGCCCAGGCGTTCGAGCTTGCTGTCTCGGTTGATGACTTCCAGGGCGATCGGGCTGCCCAGCGAGTGTCCCTGCCAAACTCCGCTTTTGATTTCGACGGCGTCGGTTTCGATGCGTTGCCGGCCGCCGCGACCGTAGCCCCCTTGCCGCCGCCGCAGTTCTTTGTCGATCGAATCGGTTTCGATAGGCACGCCCGCCGGAAAGCCATCGATCAAGGCCCACAGCGCCTTGCCATGTGATTCGCCGGCGGTCCAGTAGCGGAGCATGAATTCAGGACGATCAAGTGCGCAGGGAAACAACCGTTTCCATCAAGTTTAGCTTGCGCTCCGCCGATGTGATAGCCGCGCCATGAGCTACGCCAGGATTTCCTGCAGCACCCGGCCGTGGATGTCGAGGTCGTGGACCGGCTTTCGCTCGCTTACGCGTCGGGCTACCATGTGCCGCGCAGGCGATCTTTCAGACTTATCTAAGGAGCCGCCCCGATGGCGATGACCTTCGATGCCACACTCAAGGACTTAGGCCGCGAAAGCCCGCGCGGTTTTCTGGCCGCGTTCGATCGCCCACCGACGCTGCCGGTCAAGTTGTTGAATGTCGATCTTTCGACGGTAACGCGGTCCACGGACTTGGTGATGGGACTTGGCGACCCGTTGCAAGAGATTGTGCATTTGGAGTTTCAATCGAGCGCCGCGGCTTGGAAACACGCCGATTTGTTGGCTTACAACGCGCTCCTATATGCCCAGCATCACGTGCCCGTGCATACCATCCTCATCCTGCTGCGGCCGCAGGCCGCCCACGCGAATTTGGATGGAAAGTTATGCTACGCTCCGCGGGAGGGGCGTGGTAAAATGGATTTTGGCTACGAGGTGGTTCGCCTTTGGGAACGGCCGGCAGAGGAGCTACTTTCGGGCGATGTAACGCTCGTGCCGTTGGCGGTGCTCGGGCAATTGCACGAGCAGGCGTCGCTAACCGAGGAGCTTGGCGCGGTCGTTCAACGGGTAGTCGAGCGACTGACGAGCGAGACGCCGCCCGAAGTGGCCAAAAAACTGTTGACAGAGACGCTGTTGCTGATGGGGTTGCGCGTCAATCGAGACGTGGCGATTACGATCTTTCGAGGAGTTCGCATGATGGAAGAATCTGATACCTACCTGATGATTCTGGAACAAGGCGAGGAAAGGGGAATCCGCGAGAGCATTCTCGGGGTTGGGGAAGAGAGGTTTGGGGATTGCGGCGAGGACGTGCGCGCACAACTGTCTGCAATTGCCGATCTAGGCCGGCTGAAACGAATGGTGCGCCGGGCAGGCAGCGCAGCCAACTGGCAAGAAATTCTCGATACCTTGTGAGTAGATGGACATGCGGTGGGTATATGCCATACTGTTCGTGCTATCACCGGCAATCCTCTATGGGATCGGTCTGCTGGTTGCTGCGATCATGTTGGCCTATTATCGCCGTCCGTGCCCCGCTTGCGGAAGGCGCGGGCTTAAGTGCGTCAACTTCGTGATGGCGACGGTCCTCATCAACGGTCGGCGCGCCCCGGATTCTTGGGCGTACTATGACTGCGAACGTTGTGGGGCTCGTTTGAAGCTCCATCACCACGAGTGGAGTGACGAGTCAGCCGCATGAGCTATTGCGGTTTCTAACTGGCAGCACTACGCCAGAATCTCCCTCACCACGCGGCCATGCACGTCGGTCAGGCGATAGTCGCGGCCGGCGTGGCGATAGGTGAGCCGCGTGTGGTCGAAGCCCAAGAGGTGCAAAATCGTCGCGTGGAAGTCGTGAACGTGAACGCGGTCGCGCACCACCGTGGCGCCGATCTCGTCGGTTTCGCCATACGCGATGCCGCCCTTCACGCCACCACCGGCCAGCCACGAAGCGAAGCACGCGCTGTGGTGCCCGCGGCCCTGCTCGCCGTCGATGCCGGGCGTGCGGCCAAACTCGGTGGTCCAAATCACCAGCGTGTCATCGAGCATGCCCTGCCGCTTCAGGTCTTGCAGCAAGCCGGCAATCGGGCGGTCGATTTTCTTGGCCAGCGGGGCGTGATCGGCCATGTTGCCGTGCGAATCCCAATTGCCCGACGATCCGCTGTCGACCAGCTCGACGAAGCGCACGCCGCGCTGAGCCAGCCGCCGGGCGACCAGGCACTGCCAGCCGAAGCTTTCGGTGTCGCCGCGGTTGATGCCGTACAGATCGAGCGTGGCGTCCGATTCTTGCGAGAGATCGAAGGCCTCGGGCGCCTCGGTTTGCATGTGAAAGGCCGTCTCGAACGATTGCATTCGCGCGGCCAGGTCCGAAGCGTCGGCCCGCTGGTGCAAATGCCGCCGGTTCAACTCGCCCGCCAAGCCAAGCTCCAGCTCCTGCAAGCCGGCCGCGCCACGCCGCCGTAGATTGGGAATGGGATCGGCGCCGGGCACCACCCGCGTGCCTTGATGATAGGCCGGCAGAAAATCGTTGGCGTAGACTTGCGTGCCCGCATACGACAGGTGCGGCGCCAACACGATGAACGACGGCAGATTCTGATTCACCGTGCCTAGGCCATAGCTGATCCATGCTCCCAGGCTGGGCCGCGAAAAGAAAAACGAGCCGGTGTGCATGGCCAGCGTCGCTTGGTAGTGCTCGTTGTCGTCGGACTTCATCGAGCGAATCAGGCAGATGTCGTCCATCTGGTCGCGAAGATGGGGGAACAGATCGCTGACCAGCGTGCCGCACTTGCCGCCCGGCTTGAAATCCCACTTGGGCCGCAGCAGCACTTTCTGCTGGTTCGATAGCCCGCCGCCGATGCCGGTCTTTTTGCCATCGGCCTTGTACAGTTCGGGCTTGTGGTCGAACGTGTCCATGTGCGACACGCCGCCGGTCGAGAACAGAAAGATCACCCGCTTGGCTTTGCCGGGAAAGTGCGGCGGCTTGGGGGCGAGCGGGCCCTCACCGGAGACCGGCGCCGCGGTGTCGGCCAAAAGCTCTGATAGCAGGCCGGGAAAAATCAGCGAGCCGCCCAGCAACGAATGAATGACCTGGCGGCGGTTGGTCGAGTGGTGGAAGGCTTGGTTCATGATGTTTCCGCTCCCGTAGGTCAGCCTTTGCGGGATGACCATGTCATGATGGGCTCACAGTCGATATTGGTCGTAGTTCCGTTCGACATCTGTAGGGAACGGACTCCGTGCCGTTCCGAGCGCCGCGGGTTGGCGTCGTCCCGCCCTCCTGCCGTGAACCGCAAGGGCAGGGCGACGTCGCGCCGCACCGCGACGAAACGGCACGGAGTCCGTTCCCTACAGAGCACAGCGTCAAAAACGACCGGCATGCGATCGCCCTCGGCAGGTTATTCGATATACACAAACTCATTGAGTAATAGCAGCGAACGCACGCAGCTTTGCCAGGCCAGTCGCGTGGCCTGATCGTCGGACTGACCGGCGACGGCTGCGCGGGCCTTGCTTAAGTAAGCCTGCACCGCGGCGCGCTCGGTGTCGTCGGGCGGCCGCGCGAACAGCAACTCGTAGGCTCGTTCCATTCGCCCGGCATTGTCGCTGCGCTCTTTTATCAGCCGACCAGCGATTCGCTCGGCCTGCTGGTGGGCAAACTCGTTATTCATCAGATACAGGGCTTGCAGCGGCGTGGTGCTGGTGGTTCGGGCGGGTGTGCTGGCGCTAGTGTCGGCGCCGTCGAAAATGGCCAGGTACGGATGACGCTGAGTTCGCTGCGTCATCAGGTAGACGCTGCGGCGGCTGGTGTCGTAAACCGCTTTGAAGGGATTGTGCTGCGTGAAGTTCCACTCGGTGCTGGGCGGAAACGGATGCGGCCCGCCCGGCGACACGTCGAGATTGCCCCCCAAGAACAGCAGCGTGTCGCGCAGCGCCTCGGCATCGAGCCGGCGATGGCGAAAGCCCGATAAGAAGTCGTTGTTCGGATCGCCGGCAATCGAAACGGGGTCGTGGACCGCCGCCAACCGGTAGACGTGCGAAGCCATGATCAACCGGTGCATGGCCTTGACCGACCAGCCCGACGCGATGAACCGGCTGGCCAACCAGTCGAGCAATTCCGGGTGCGTCGGCGGTTTGCCTTGCTTGCCAAAATCGTTGGGCGTGGGCACCAGTCCCCGGCCAAAGTGATAATGCCAGAGACGATTGACCATCACTCGGGCAGTCAGTGGATTATTGGCGTCGGCAATCCAATCGGCCAACTGCAATCGACCGCTGGCCTTGGCGTCGGGCACCACGAATCCGCCCAACGCCGTGGGAAACCTCCGCGGCACTTCGGGACCCGCCTTGGCCGGGTCGCCTTTGTACTGCACGCGGGCATTTTCGATCTTCGCGGCATCGGCCACGGCATAGGCCAGTTCGAGATTGGGCAGTGTTTTGGAGTGGTCTGTCGCCGCCTTTCGGGCCGCGTCGACCTCTTTCTGGAGTTTGTCTTTCTCTTCTCCGGAGGCCTTGTCGCGCCGCTGCTCCAGTTCGCGCACCTGCGCGTCGAGTTGTTGCTGCTTGGCGCGGTGCTCGTCGAACGCTCGTTGGGCCTGGTCGGCTGCGACGAGCGGCACCAGGTCGCGCTGCTTCTGCTCCAGCTCGATGCCCGGCCACGGGTAGCGCGTGCTATGGAAGATGCCGTACAGACCGTAATAATCTTCGGTGGTGAACGGGTCGAACTTGTGATCGTGGCAGCGGGCGCAGTTGAGCGTTTGGGCCAGGAAGGCGCGGCCCAGATTGTCGATGGTGTCTTCGATCGTCAGATGCTGCGGATAATCGGAGACGCGCGAGCCGAACCGCCGCGCGCCCGCCAGGTAGCCGGTGGCGATGATTTGCTGCCGGCGCTCTTCGTCGTTGGCGCTGGGCATCAAGTCGCCGGCCAACTGCTCACGCACGAACTGGTCGTAGGGCAAGTCGCGGTTGAAGGCCTCGATCACCCAGTTGCGATAGCGATACAGTTGGGGAACCGGAAAATCGGAATTATCGCCGGCGGTGTCGGCGTAGCGGACCACGTCGAGCCAATGCCGGCCCCAGCGTTCGCCATAGCGCGGCGAATCGAGCAGCCGTTCGACGACACGGGTAAACGCTTCGGGCGAATCGTCGGCGACGAATGCCGCGACCTCTTCGGGCGTGGGCGGCAGGCCGATCAGGTCGTACGTCGCCCGGCGGATGAGCGTGCGCTTGTCGGCATCGGCCCGCGGCCGCAGCTTGTGCTCCTGGAGCTTCTGGGCGATGAAGCGATCGATGTCGTTATAGGCCCAGCCCGGCTCGGCGATGGCCGGCGGCGAGGGATCGCCGAGCGGCTGCAACGACCAGAAGTCGCGGCCCTGCTCCGGATCGCTGGTCTTCTTTTTGGCGTGCGCCACCGCTTGCCGGCGCGGATCGGGCGCGCCCATTTTGACCCAGGCTTCGAGATCGGCGATTTTCTCGGCCGGCAGCTTTGCCTCGGGCGGCATCTGCAAGTCGGGATTCTTATAACGCACCGCCTGAATCAGCAGACTTTGATCGGGATCGCCCGGCACGACGGCCGGACCGCTATATCCGCCGCGCCGCAAGCCCAGCCGCGAGTCGACCAGCAACTCGCCTTGCACCTCGTCGGCTTCGGCGGCATGGCATTGGTAGCAATGCTCGACCAGCAACGGACGAACTCGCTTTTCGAAGAAAGTGACGGCTTCGGGGTTCGCCTCGGCCACTCCGGCCACGTCGTATTCGCCCCGCCAGATCTCGACCCCCGAAAAGTTGGCGGCCCCGCCCTGGCTGGTGAGCGTCAGCGTGCCGTCGGTGCACTCGGCGATCCACGGGCCGAGCTTGTCCCAGTGCCCCGTGCCGCCGCTGTTGTAGTTGGCGGCCACGGTGCGTCCATTCAGGGCAATGGTAAACGTCTCAGGATCGTTGTCTTCCCAGACGTAGAGAAACACCGAATAGGTTCCCGGCGGCAGGTCGACGAGCCGCACCCGGTTGCGGCCACCGCCCCAGCGGCTGGAGCGAATCATGATGGCCCGCTGTTCGTCGGTGGGCGGCACCAGCGCCACCTGCTGATTGTCGAACGCCATGTCGTCGCACTTGTAGTGCGGCGAGTCCTTGCCTTCCCATTGGCGCCCATCAATGGCCACCGGCGGACCATTGAGATTGATACCGCGCACGAATTCCGCGGCACCGTCTTCGCCCCAAGCGGCGCGGCCCACGGCGACGACTAAAATAATCTGGATGGTGCGGAAAATCGACGACATTTTCGAACTGCGTCTGCTGCGCAAAGCAGCGGGAAGGCGCGTTTCAGCCACAGGTCTATTCTGTTCGGCGGCGGAAAATGGGCCATGCCAAAAAGCGTAAATCTTTTTCTGATTTGCGACACATCGATGATGTCTCACTATGGCGATCCCAATGATATAATCAATCGACGGTACTTCGGGAGGTTTTCATGAGCAATCTAGGTCAAATCGGCGTCGCGACGAAGAGATCCAATACATCCGAGGAGTGACCAGACATGCCGTTACTCGATCATTTCCATGCTCCTCTTCACCCGCAGCGGCACTGGGAGGCGTTTCACTCGCGTTGGGCCAGCGCGATTGCCGACGCGTTGAACGCGGATCTCTTGCCGCCGGACTATTTCGCCGAGCCTGAAACACACGCCACTGGCCGAGTAGAAATCGACGTGGCGACCTTTGAAGCGTCCGGCCAGGAGGGGGCCGGGGGAGGGCTGGCCACGGCGACGCTGCCGACCCGCATCTGGAGCGCTCCTCCAGCGGCGCTCTCGATGCCCTGCGTATTTCCAGGGGCGTTTCGCGTTCGGGTGTTCCGCAACGAAGGCGGCGCGGTTCTCGTCGGCGCGATCGAGCTCGCCAGTCCGGGCAATAAAGACCGCGCCGAAGAGCGGCGGGCCTTTGCGGCCAAGTGCGCCAGCTACCTCTATGAAGGCGTGAGTCTCATTGTTATGGACGTCGTTACCAACCGCCACGCGAACCTGCACAACGAGATTGTCGACTTGATGCGGTGCGACTCAACTTTTCACTTCGGCCGTGAGGAGTCGCTCTATGCCGTTGGGTATCGGCCGATCCGTCGCGATTCGGCCGACGTCGTCGATATGTGGCCGACGGAGCTGTTTCTCGGACAACCTCTGCCGACGCTCCCGCTTTATTTGAGAGGCGATGTCTGTGTACCGGTCGAGC
>DATFDL010000295.1:0-4900 GCA_035252155.1 Pirellulales bacterium
TACCGATCTTGGTTGTCAAAACGGATTAGGAACGGACTCGGTGGCGGAGATCCGGTCGCCAACGGCGACGGCCAACCCCGTCACAGAGTGCCGCGGCTACCGACGCCAGCAGCGACCGCGACGTCCGCTCGCCCTCGACGGAACGGCACGGAGTCCGTTCCCTACAGACGTCGAGCAAGTCATGACCCATTTGGAGTTTCAGACCCACCAAGGAGCTAACGATGTCCACAGTATTTGCGCCGCCGCCTCGCGAACTAAACCCCGACGAGCCTCTGACCATCGCTGAGCCCGCCACCACCGCCGTCGAGTTCCACTATTCGCAGAGCGATAGCTTTGTGGCACTCTTGCAGCAACTCGGCGCCTCGCTGCTGGTAACGACCTATCAGGCCAACAAGCTGCTAGTGATCCGTGCGGCGCAAGGTGGACTTTCAACGCTCGTCCGCACGTTCGATCAGCCCATGGGCCTGGCGTTGGCCGGGCGGCGTTTGGCGCTCGGCACGCGCAACCAAGTTTGGTTCTTGCGCGACGCGCCGGACATGGCCCCGCGCATCGAACCCGCCGGGATGCACGACGCATGCTTTTTGCCGCGATCTTGTCACGTGACCGGCGACATTCGCTGCCACGAAATCGCCTGGGCCGGCGAGGAACTATGGATTGTCAACACGCGGTTCTCGTGCCTCTGTACGCTCGATCCCGATTACAGCTTCGTGCCACGCTGGCGGCCGCCGTTCGTCACGGCGCTGGCCGCTGAAGACCGCTGCCATCTCAACGGCCTGGTGATGGAGAACGATGGCCCTCGTTTCGTTACCGCGCTGGGCGAAACCGACACGCAGGGCGGCTGGCGGCCGAACAAGGCCAAGGGCGGCTGTTTGATCGATGTTCCCAGCGGACAGATCGTGGCTCGCGGCCTCTCGATGCCGCATTCGCCACGATTGCACCAGGGCGGCCTATGGGTGTTGGAATCGGGCACCGGCCGCCTACTGCTCGTCGATGCCGGCACCGGCCTGCGGGAAACTGTGGCCGAAGTGCCGGGTTTTGCCCGTGGATTGGCCTTCGCGGGCGACTATGCCTTCATCGGCCTCTCCAAAATCCGCGAGACGTCCACATTTGGCGGCCTGCCGATCGCCGAGCGACTGAGCGAGCTGAAGTGCGGCGTGGCGGTCGTCGATGTGCGTCGCGGCCAGCTTGTCGCGATGTTAGAATTTCAGACGGCGGTGGAAGAGATTTTCGACGTGCAGCTTTTGCCCGGCCTGCGCTTTCCCGAAGTCATCGGGTTTCAGAAAGAGACGGTCCACCACACCTTCGTGGTGCCACGCGAAGAAGGCGTGCCCGTTGGACTCCGAGAACGAATTGCATGATTCCCGACACTCTTCCAAGGCGTGTCGCTCACATCATCGAGCGAGTCGTCTACCATCTCGCACGGCTGTTTCTCGCGCTCAACTTTCTCGCCTACGGTGCGTCGAAGTTGTTGAACCTGCAATTCGCCTGGGGCTACGAGCAATTCGACAGGCCAGTGCGTCAGCTTGGTGGCATGGGGCTGGTCTGGACCTTCTTCGCCTATAGTCGTCCTTATCAGATCTGCATCGGCGTGGTGGAAATCGTCCCCGCGCTGCTGCTCCTGTCGCAACGAACGACCGCGTTGGGCGCCGTCATCTATCTGCCGGTGATCGTCAACGTCGTCTTAGTCGATCTCTGCTACACGGTCCGCGGTGGAACCGAATCGGCGCTGATGATTCTGGCCGTCAACTTGTTGCTGTTAGGGCTCGAGCGGTCGCGGATTTTGGGGGCTTGCCGATGTCTTATCGCGAGGCCAGGAAGATGAGGTGGTGTTGAGAAGGCCCTCCACCATTCGTTCGTCGTCCGTACTCGCTGCAATGAGTCGCGTCGACCCCATGAGCTCCGCATTGCTTTCCGACCTGGGTTGCCTGCCGTCTGGCCCCACCGGACCAGCGGCGTGGCAACTGCTTCGGTATTCCCATTCGCCGCTTGTATTTCTCGATGAATGCAGCCGCGTTATGGCGATACTTTTCTGGTCCGATTCGCCGGGTACGGTAAGTTCATCATGCTCAGCTCGCCCGAGGCCGTGCAGGATGTGTTCCGAGGCGACGGGCATGCGCTGCATTCTGGCGAGGGCAATGAATTTCTCATTCCCACCGTCGGTCCGAACTCGGTGCTGGTGCTGGACGGCGACGCACACATGCGGCAACGGCGTGTACTGTTGCCGCCGCTGAAGGGTGAACACATGCGATCGCTGTTCGACGCCATGCAAGCGGCAACGCTGGAAGCCGTGCGCTCGTGGCTGGTCGGCCGAACGATCCGAATGCTCGAGCCGATGCAACAGATTACGCTGCGCGTCATTCTGGAGACCGTCCTGGGATTAAAGGCGGGGCCAGAGCGCGATGCGATCGAGAAACAAGTGCATCGGCTGCTCGCACAAGCCCGAGGCCGGTATGGACTAATCTGGGTCAAGCTTTTGCCGATCGAATGGTTGCAGAAGAATCGCGGCCTCTCGTTTTTCCGCACGATGCAAAGACTGAATGAGTCGGTCTACGCACTCATTCGCGCGCGACGGCGCGAGGCGGCGCCGGACAACGATGTGCTGAGCGGTCTCTTGGCGGCATCACACGACGATGGCCGGCCGATGAGCGATGAGGAGATTCGCGACGCGCTCATGACGCTCATTCTCGCCGGGCACGACACCACCGCGGTCGCGCTGGCCTGGGCGTTGGAGCAGATCGTCCCCCGCGCGGATGTGATGCAACGGCTTGTCGAAGAGGTTGCCGCACGGCACGCTTGCTATCCGCCGCGTGGCAGGCCACAATAACCGCACGCTACCGGCACGTTGCGACGCCCGACATCCGGCGATCGGCGTGGATCGTCGTCCCTCTCGAGAAAGCGAGTCATTTCATGCGAAGGTTCCTGATTGCGGCGCTGGTGGTGCCGGCGATGCTTGGTGCGGTTAATATGGTGCGCGCGGCTGACGACGCAACGGCGATCGTCGATAAGGCCATCGCGGCGGTCGGCGGCGACAAGCTCAAAGCGGCGAAGGGAGCCACTTGGAAAACGAAAGGCAAGATTACCTTCGGCGAGAACGAGAGCGAATTCACCGGCACCATGACCGTGGCTGGCATCGACCACTTTCGCCAAGAGTTCGAAGGCGACTTCGGCGGCAATAAAGTGCGCGGAGTCACCGTGCTGGCCGGCGACAAGGGCTGGCGGAAATTCGGCGAGAATATGTTGGAAATGGATGCGGACGCCATCGCCAATGAAAAGCGGATCGTGTATCTGCAAGCCGCGCCGGGGCTGCTCACGCCGCTGAAGGGCAAAGATTTCAAACTGGAAGCCGCCGGTGAACAAAAGGTGGGCGAGGCCGACGCTGCGGCCGTCAAAGCCACCGGACCGGACGGAAAGGATTTTACGCTCTACTTCGATAAGTCGAGCGGTCTGCTCCTGAAACTATCGGCCAGGGTCGTCGGGTTCGGCGGACAGGAATTCTTGGATGAGACCACCTATCGCGATTACAAAGAGTTCGGCGGCGTGAAGAAGGCCACCAAGGTCGAGTCCAAGCACGACGGCCAGCGATTCATCGAAGCAGAGGTTACCGACTTCAAGTTGCTGGACAAAGTGGACGACGCGATGTTCGCCGAACCGAAATGAGTCGATCGGCTCGTTGTCGCCTTTCGCTCCGCGAAAGGCGACTTTGGGAAAAGCCGCGTGCCCCGCGCAGCTTTCGATTTCGTCAGGCTGGAAAGCCTGACCTACGCAGCGACTTGACCACCCGCCGGGCGCCCGATACCATGCGGGCGCTCGACGGTGTCGGGCACTTTTTTGGCGGGACTTTGTGAAACCATTCACAATGTCATAAGACGCGCTGCAAAATCTTGGCTGGCAGGAATTTATGCAGATCGAGTTAGTGCCGGTTCTGCTCTTTGTGGTGTGCTCGACGGCCTTGGGCCTGGGGCTATTGGGCCTCGCCTGGGCTATCGGGCCGCGGCGCGATACCCCGGTCAAAACCATGCCGTACGAAAGCGGTATGGACCCCACGCACAACACGCGGCGGCGCTTTGACGTGCGCTTCAACCTGGTGGCCATCGCCTTTCTGGTGTTCGACGTCGAACTGCTGTTTCTCTACCCCTGGGCCGTGGCCAGCCGCAATCCGGCCGGCATCGACGCCGCGGTCAACGCAGGGCTGGTCGCCAACCGCGGGCTGGTGTTTGCCGAAGCGATGGTCTTTATCGCGCTTTTGGCCCTGGGGTTTGTGTATGCGTGGCGGAAAGGGGTTTTTCAATGGCGGTAGAGCTGCCCGAAAATGTGTTTGTGAGCAAGCTCGACGAGCTGGCGAGTTGGTGCCGCAAGAACAGCCTGTGGCCAATGCCGTTCGCAACGGCCTGTTGCGGCATCGAGCTGATGGCTACCGGGGCCAGCCGGCACGACTTGGCGCGGTTCGGCGCCGAGGTATTTCGCTTCAGCCCGCGTCAGTGCGATCTGATGATCGTGGCCGGGCGGGTGGTGATGAAGATGCTGCCCGTATTGCAGCGCATCTGGCAGCAAATGCTCGAGCCGAAGTGGTGCATTTCAATGGGCGCCTGTGCCTCGACGGGCGGGGTGTTCGACACCTATTGCGTCGTGCAAGGCATCGATCGCTTTTTGCCGGTTGATATGTATGTGCCCGGCTGCCCCCCACGGCCCGAACAGTTGATTCAGTCGATCATCGACCTGCAAGACAAGATTCAGATCGAGGGAACGATAACGGGCAAGGAGTTTGAGTTGGCCTCGCGGCAGCAGCGAAAAAGGGCCTTGATCGAGTTGCCGGTAATTACGGTCGCCGGGCAGGGCGGCGCGGCGAGGACGGAAGGCGCCGCGAGAGTCGGCGGGCATTGAATATGTAGGTCAGGCTTTC
>DATFDL010000296.1:0-4750 GCA_035252155.1 Pirellulales bacterium
TTGGGCGTGCGCTACCCCACCAAGGCGACGGCGGTGGGCGCCAAGGTGCTGTTCCAGGATGACCAAGAAACGCCGAACCTGCTCAGTTGCACCTATGAATTCGACGGGCCGGGAGACAAGAAGCGGATCTTGGAATTCGAAGTGCGCGGCTGGATCACCAACCACGAAGCCGAAATCGGCACCGGCGCCTATCATGGCGAGGGCGTGCCGCTGGTCGGCAAGGCCACGGCGGCGGCGGAACATCCGCGGCGGCGGCAATGGACCTGGCAGAACACGCCGATGCACGCCAGCGCCAATGGCCCGGTCAATGGGCCGGGAACGATCGGCAACATCTTTTACGGCTCGAAGGGCTATCTGGGCATGGATGGCTACAGCGGCTACCGGAGCTGGATCGGCCCCGGCGCCGATCCCGGGCCGAGCGCCTCGGGCGGCAATGAGCTGCTGCATTTCCAGAACTTCATCGACTGCGTGCGCAGCCGCCGCGCCGAAGACATTCATGCGCCGATCGAAGAAGGCTACCTTTCGGTCTTGCTGGTGCATCTCGCCAACGCCTCGTACTTGACCGGCCGCACCATTCACTACGATGCCGCCAACGAGCGGGCCATCGGCGACGAAGAGGCCAACCGCCTCTTGCACGGCCACTATCGCGCGCCGTACACCGTGCCCGATGAAGTCTGAGCGGGTGGGGCGCCAAGTATCACGCGGCGAGCGGAATATCTGTGCCGGCGTGACCTTCGCTATTGACATGCCGTAACCGGCGGACTATAATGCCCGCCACGCTCGGGCTGGGCCGCCGTGGTGGAGTGTCGGCGCTCCCGGGCGATTACGGGTCGGCGGGAGCGTTATGCGGATCAAATGGTGGATGGTCGCCGCCTTGGCGGCGGTGTTGTGTGCGGCGCCGGCGGCGGCGCAGGTGGAAACCGGCTCGGTCGTCGGCATGGTGACCGATGCCTCCGGCGCGGCGATTCCCAACGCCACGCTGGTGCTCACGGAAACGCAAAAAAACATCAAGTGGAGCGCGCGCTCGAACGCCAGCGGCAACTACATCTTTCCCGATTTGCCGCAGGGCGTTTACTCCTTGCAGGGCTCCCATTCCGGCTTCAAGACGATCACGCAGACGGGCCTGCAACTCGCGGTCAACCAAACGGTGCGCGTCAATCTCATGCTGCCGGTGGGCGAGGAGCAGCAGACGGTGGACGTGAGCTCGGCGCCGCCGCCGATTCAAACTGACACCGCCGACATCGGCAAGGAAGTGACAGCGGCGGAAGTGCGCGATATGCCGCTGGGGGGAACGCGCAACTTCCAGCAACTCTTCGCGCTGCAGCCGGGGGTCACCGGCTTGAGCCGCCAGCACTCCGATTTCTTCAATCCCCAGGCGAGCCTCGACATGCACGTGAACGGCCAGCCGAACGTGGTGGACAACCTCATGATCGAGGGCGTGACCGACAATGAGCGCACCCGTTTGCTGCAAATCTACATTCCTCCCGCGGATGCGATTCAGGAAGTCAGCGTCACCACCAGCAATTACGATTCGCAGTTCGGGCAGGCGGGCGGTTATGTGGCGAACGTGATTTTGAAGTCGGGCACCAATCGTTTGCACGGCGACGCCTATGAGTTCCTCCGGCCCGACAACTGGGGATCCGCGTCGCCCTATTGCATGTTGACGCCGCCCGCGACGGCGAGCGCCTGCCCGAAGCTGACGCCCTATCATTTCAATCAATTCGGCGGGTCCATCGGCGGCCCGATCCTGCACAACCGCTTGTTCTTTTTCGGCGACTGGGAAAGCACGCGCGAGAATTTTTCGAGCTTCCGCCAGGCGACCGTGCCCGATGCGCTGTTCCGGCAGGGCGATTTCAGCGAGGCGCTCGATCCGACCCAGATTCAGCAGAAGGGACCGGAATTGATCTACGACCCAACGACCGGCGATTCGCAGGGCAACAACCGCACGCCGTTCCCCGGCAACATCATTCCGGCCAGCCGCCTGCAGTCGAATCCGGCCTGGCCGATCATTCAGAACATCATGGCGCTGTGGCCGATGCCCAACGAGCCCGGGCTGGTGAACAACTACGTCGTGAATACGCCGGAGATTCGCAACAACAACCAGTTCGACGTGAAGATCGACGGCCGCTGGCATGAGCGCGACAACTTCTCCTATCGCTTTAGCTGGATGAACCCGCACACGACCACGTACGGCCTGTTCGGGCTGGCCGGCGGCAACACCGACTTCGACGCCAACGGCACGGACACGACCTACCAGTCGAGCGTCGAGTGGACGCACACCTTCAGCCCCACCGCCATCAATGAGCTGCGTTTGGGGCTGAGCCGCTACCGCAACGTCGCGGACCCCACCGACTACGGCCAGAACGAGGCCGACAAGCTCGGCATCAAAGGCGTGAACGTCCAGCCGTTCAATAGCGGCATGCCGACCATCAATCCGCACGGCGGGACCACCAGCCTCGGATATTCGGCGAGCTTGCCGTGGATTCGCACCGAAACCGACGGCGACATCGTGGACAATTGGACCTTCATCCACGACAACCACACCTTCACCTTCGGGGCGGACCTGGCACGGCTGCGGGACGATCTGTTGCAGGATCAAACGTACGGGCCGCGCGGCGACTTCGAGTTTTATTCCTACGGCACGGCGCTGGGCGGCAGCACGCAAGCCGCCAAAATCTCGCAGGGCGGCTTGGCCAACGGCTTCGCGTCGTTTTTGCTCGACTATGCCGGCTTCGTCGGGCGGGATTTGCCCAACGTCTTCCCGGCCTTGCGCCAGACGCAGCTTTCCTCGTATTTCGGCGACAAGTGGCAGGTCAATCCCCGGCTGACCGTCAACTTGGGGCTGCGCTACGAGTTGTATTCGCCGCTCAAGCCGCATTTCTCCGGCGGCCTGTCCAACTACGATCCCACCAGCAACGTTCTGCTGATCGCCGGCTATGGCGACATTCCCACCTCGCTGGGGCTGAAGAGCAGCTTCAAGAACGTGGCGCCGCGTATCGGGCTGGCCTATCGCCTGAGCGACAGCTCGGTGCTGCGGGCGGGCTATGGCATCAGCACGATTCCGTTCTACGACAACAATTACGCCTTCAACTTCCCGGTGCGGCAAAACAACGGCTACCCGTCGCCTAACTCCTTCTTGCAGGCTACGGACGCGAGCACCGGGCAAATCGTGAATCTGGCGACCGGCATGCCGGCGCCGACGCCGGCCGCGATACCCGCGAACGGCATCATTCCCGCCACCGGGCCGCTGCTCTCGCAATCGTTCGAAGCCGTGCCGCCCAATCTCCACGAAGCGTATTTGGAGATGTGGAACCTGGCTTACGCCCGGCAATTGCCCTGGGGCTTCACGATGGATGCCGCCTACGTGGGCAATCACGGCGTGGACATCTTGTATCACCGCAACATCAATGCCGGCCTGGCGCCGCTCTGCGCCAACAAGTGCCTGCCGCTCGGCTTGGCATTCGGCAAGACGGTCGGCGTGGATCAGTTCACTCCCATGGGCAACAACTACAACGCCCTGCAGTTGAAGATGGACCATCGCGTGGGCCGCTCGATCATGTCCACGACGACGATGGCTTGGGGCAAGGCGATTGACTACGGCGGCGGCACCGACATGCCCGGCCTGGGCGACAACGTCAATTTTTCCCGCGACCGCGGCCGCGCCGATTTCGATCAGGCGTTTGCGCTCAGCGAGGGCTTCATTTACCAGTTGCCGTTCGGCGCCGGCGGCTCCTGGGCCAAAACGGGAGCGGCGGCGGCGGTGCTCGGCGGCTGGCAACTCAATGGCATCATGACCATGCACAGCGGCCAGCCGTTTTCGATCGGCAGCAGCACCACGCTGAATTGGACGGGCGTGAACCAAAGGGGCAATATCGTCGGCCCGTTCAAAGCGCTCCACGGCATCGGCTTCGGCAACCTTTGGTTCGATCCCAGTTCGTTCAGCGACCCGGCTTCGGGGACGCTCGGCGACGCGGGGCGCAACACGTTTTCCGGCCCCGGCTATTTCAACCTGGATGCTTCGTTGTTCCGGACTTTTCAGATGACCGAGCGGATGACGCTTCAGGTGCGCATCGAAAGCTTCAATACCACCAATACCCCCGCGTTCAACAATCCGAACACGGGCAACATCGATGCCACCAATTTCGGCATGGTCACGGGCGAGAACAAAGCCGCGCGCAACCTGCAATTCGGGTTCAAGCTCGCCTTCTAGCGCGCGGGCGCGGCGCTATTGATTGACGCCGCTGGCGAGGAACCCGCCATCCACGGCGAGGATCTGGCCGGTGATGAAGCTGGCGGCCGGCGAGCTCAAGAAGACCGTGGCGCCGGCGAGTTCCTCGACGCGGCCGAAGCGGCGCATCGGCGTGCGCAGCAGCAGCTCCTGGCCGCGCGCGGTGGCGTCGAGCAGGGCGGCGTTGAGGTCGGTGCGAAACACGCCGGGCGCGACGGCATTGACGCAGACGCCGCGCGACGCCCATTCGATCGCCAGCGACTTGGTCAGCATCGCCACCCCCGCCTTGCTTGCCGCGTACGCCGCGACCTCGTGAAACGCCACGAAGGAGGTCAGCGAAGCGATGTTGACGATGCGTCCGTAGCCGCGCTCGAGCATGGGGCGCGCGAAGACCTGGCAGGCGATGAGCGTGCCGGTGAGATTGGTGTCCAGAATGGCTTGCCACTCCGCCTCGCTGACCTCGAGCGTCGGCTTTCTCTGCGTGCGGCCGGCGCAATTCACCAAGATCTCGACCGGGCCGAG
>DATFDL010000297.1:0-17705 GCA_035252155.1 Pirellulales bacterium
CGCATCATCGTGAACGTCCGAAAGCCACGGGCGCGTCCCCGGCGCCGAAGTTTCATTCTCCGCGTCTCCGCGTCTCCCCCTCTCCGCGTCTCGGCCACGGCCGGCCACAAGGGCCGGGGCTACCGAACCACGGCCAGTCACGACCGATGAACCATCGTCGCCCGCCGCCGACGACAAAAAGTCACGCGCTTCATGCCACCAACTAAGTTTGGCGGCCATCGTCTCGAGTGTTTCGCGGCAAGCGAGGCAGTCTTCCAAATGGCATTCCAGCGCGCCTTGTTCGTCACCGCTCAAATCGTCGGAGAGCAGCCGGCCGATTTGCTGGGGATCGCACGAGTGGTGTTGAACGTTCATTCGTCGGCCTCCCATTCGAGCACCTTTTGCTTCAACCGCCGCATTACGCGGCTGCGAGCGGTATAGACGGCGCCGGGCTTCTTGGCCAACCGCCGGGCGACCTCGTTCACATCGCGATCTTCGACGGCAGTCTGCCAGAAGGCGTCCCAGGTGTCGGCCTCGAATTCGTCGCGAATCTGCCGCGCCGCCCACTGGAAGATTTCGCGGCGGCATTCGGTGAGCAGCAGCCGCGAATCGGCGCCTTCGACGGCGGGCTGTTTGGCCAGCCGCTCGCGTTCGCCTGTCTCGCCGCTGGCCCGATCGGCGGCCCGGCGAGACAGGGCGTTGACAATCATGTTTCGGGCGATGGTTTGCAGCCAGGTGCGAAAACGCCCGCGGTTTTCGTCGGGCTGCCAGCGCTCGATAGCGCCGGCCACCGCTGAGAGAACTTGCTGCACAATATCTTCGGCATCGGCGTGCTGCAGGCCCTTGTACCGGGCCAGCCGATAGACCACCGGCTGATAGATCTCCACGAATTCGCACCAGGCCTGCTGATCGGCCCGGTCGTGGAGCCGCAGGATGAGGCTGGCGCGTGTTTCGGGCGATTCGGTCATGGCTGCGGCGGCAGATTGATTTCCGGCTATTGTATTACACACAGCCGGCCAGCGAATCTGTCACCGCCCGTAGGTCACGATTCTACCCCAAAACATCTGTAGGGAACGGACTCCGTGCCGTTCCGTGCGCTGCGATTCGGCCTCGCGCCGCCCCTCGCGCCAGCGGCACGGAGTCCGTTCCCTACAGATCCACAAGGACGATGCACGCTTAACTTGTCGCGTATGGGGACGAGCTTGCGAGTCCCACCATTCGATCGAGAACCCAGAACGGCCGGAGCCCAATGGTGGGACTCGTTTCACTCGTCCCACCCTACGTGCTACACGCTACCGGCCATTGAGCGGCGCCGCTGCCAAAGGTTCGTATTCAGGGCCGTCGGGCGAAAGCTCGCTCGACATGACCACCACTTCATCGACGCTGGTAACGCCGCCGGCAAAGTCGGCGTGTTGCCCCAATAACTCACCCAGGGCGTCCAAATCGCGTCCGCCGCGCACCCGCCCGACCGTGAGATGCGGGCGAAACCGCCGCTGCTCGCGCCGGTATCCTAACCCTCCCAACGCGCGGTCGACCGCGTCGTGTAGGGCAACCATTTCTTCGCTGCCGCGACCGACGCCCAGCCAAATGGTGCGGGGCCGCGCGGCGGTGGGAAAAGCCCCCGCCCCGTGGGCCTCGATCTCAAACGGCGGCAAGTCGGCCACCGCCTGCGTCACCGCGTCGCACACCGCGGGAATTTCGCGCAGGTCGACGTCGCCCAGAAACTTCAGCGTCAGGTGCAGGCATTCGGGCTTGACCCACGAGATCTTGGCGTCGGTGCCTTTCAATCGCTCAAAGAGTTGCCGGGCGCGGCTGCGGGTTTCGGAAGAGATTTCGACGGCGATGAACGTGCGCAGCGTGCGAGTCATGGAATCGTCTCCTGATGTTCCTTTCGGTCGCCATAACCGCTGATTATCCGGTGGCTGGGGCAGAGCTTGGCCGGGCAAAGGTCGGCCTTTCGTTTCACGTGTTTCGGCCAAGCGATGCCCCGGTTCGTGCTGCACCGGGGCATCGCCAAGGCTCTGCCCCAGCCACCATGCCCGGACGTCCGCTGGTCGCTATTCTTCCATGCCCAGCCGCTCGCGGGCGGCGGCGGCCCAAGGGCTATCACACGCCAACTCCAGGAAAACACGCCAGTGCAACTCGGCTTCGTCACGACGACCAAGTTCGTCGAGCGTGCGGGCGAGATGATAATGAACGTCGGGATAATCGCCATGATACGCCAGCGCGCCTTCGAAAGCGGCCACGGCCAGTTCATGCTGCCCGGTCTCGGCCAGCACGCAGCCCAGATTGGCCCGCGCCTCGACGTAATCTTCGTCGAGCTCGATGGCCATGTAATACCGTTCGCGGGCGGCGGACAGGTCGCCCAGGCGATAGAGCAGCTCGGCCAGCAGAAAACAGATCTCGGCGTCGGGGCCGCCGGCCACCAGCGCCGTGCGGTAGACTTCGGCGGCCTGTTCGAGCCGGCCCTCGTCGTCGAGCCGCGCGGCCCAGGCGCGCATCTCATCGGCGGTGGGGGGCGCGGCGTCATGCGGCGCGTCGAGGGCCTGCGAAAGCGGCGCGCCGACCGACGGCGGCGCCTGCGATTGTTCGAGCGCGCGGGCTTCGAAATCAAACCGCAACTGCCCGCCCGGTTCGATCAGCCCGTCGCCCTGCCGCAGCAGCAGCTCTTTGCCTTCGACGATCACTGACAACTGCGCCAACGGCCGCTCGACGCCCGGCGCAAGCCGGCGCAAGTCGGAAAGTTTTTTTTCGATTTTCGCCGGAGAGACGCCGGCCGCCACGAGCTCGGCCAGCCGCCGCGCGGTGGCCACCTCTTGAAAATCGAAATACGCCAGCCGCCGTACTTCGCGCGCAGGCACGATCAGCCCGCGCCGCTGCCAGCGGCGAATGACCGCCACTTCGACGCCCAGCAAATCGGCCAGCATGGCGGGCGTATAGAGGCGGTGGATATTTCGTTCGCCCTCGACGAAGCCGAGTTGTTGCCAAAGCTGCGTCTCGGTGATGACGCTCAGCTCTCCCTGATCGGCCGCTTGGCTCAGGGCGTCGTTGCTCGCCAGCACGTCGGCGGCATCGCCCAGCGGCAGTTCGGCCTCGCCCAGCACGACAATATGCGGCATTTCTTCCAGCCGGTCGATCGGCTGCCCGCCGCGCTGGCGGACGAATTGCTGGGCCTCGCGCCGCGACATGCCCGCCAGCTTGCCGACAAACGCCACGCGCCGTCCGGCAAGCAGAGGAGCGTCGTCTTGGGTGAGGGCGGACATAAACCAAAAAAGGGGCACGGGCCAGAACTCCTTCCGGCCCGTGCCCCGGCGCTGGCTCAATTGTTTTTGCTGCGACGGCCTGGAAAGCCATCCCCCGATAGATTCAGCTCCTTGGTACGTAGATCGAGCGAACGACGCGCCGGCCACGCGGCGGAATTGCGGCCGATGGATCGTGGCTGCTATCGCCGTTGTCGGGGTTTTCGGCGTTGGGCAGTTCGGGCTGCTCGTCGGCGGGATTAGCATCGGCGGCCTTGGTCCTCTTCTTCGGCGGCGCCAAATGCGGCTCGCCGCCGTTGGGGCCAAAAGTCTTTCGATTGCCGGTTGAACCCTTCGGCGATTCGGCCGAGCCGGGCACCACATAAGGCACCGAGGCCGGCGGCGTCACGACGACTCCGCCGCCGCAGGGATCGATCGGCACCTTGTACAGGACCGTTCGCGGAACGCGATAGGTGTACGTCACCGGAACTCGCTTCTCGACGCGCACCGGCATACGCACCGTCTGCTCGACCATCTCTTGGCGGCAAACGCGCACCGGCACTTCCTCGACTTCCTCTTGCTGCTCATACCGCACCGTCGTGGTCGGCACCTTGCGCACCATCTCTTGCCGCTCCATGCGACACACCCGCACCGGCACTTTGTTCTCGACCCGCTGCACCTCTTGTTTGCAGACGGTCACCGGCACCCGCCTCACCTCTTCGCGCTGCTCCATGCGGCAAACTTGGATCGGCACTTTGCGCACGACCTGCTGCTCTTCATAGCGGCACACCTGCACCGGCACCTTGCGGACCATCGTGCGAGGCATGAGCGATGTCTGCGGCACCTGGGTGGCGACGATGTTCGGAATCCAAACCCGCTGCGTTTGCACCACGCCGGGCTGCTGAACCGGTTGCCAGAATAGGCCGCCCCGCTGGTAGGCTGTGCGCCCCGTGGCCGGATCGACCACGCATGTGCCCGACTGCCAAGTCAGCCGATTGCGAACCGGCCCCGGAGTGTAGACCTGCTGCTCGGCGAATCCGCCTTGATCGACCTGCACCGGCCGATAAGTGGTCACCGGTTCCATCACGGTATAGGCTTCTTCGCGCTCGGCCGTTTCGAACACCGGGCGGCGCACCACATAACTCTCTTCGCGCTCTTGCGTCTCGAGCACCGGCCGATTGACGATCACACGCTCTTCGCGCTCGGCGGTCTCAAAGACGTTACGCACGACGTCGTAGCTGCGGTCTTCGATGCGCTCTTCCCAGACCGGCTTTTCGACGAAGTAGCGTTCTTCGCGATCGCTGGTTTCATAAACCGGCTTGAGCACCGTGCGCCGCTGCTGCCGCATTTCGGTATCCCAAACGGGACGAAACGCGGTCACTTTCCGCTCTTCGTAGACGTCTTCATATTCGACGCGAAACGCGGTGACCTGCTGCTCATCATAGACGGTGCCATATTGGAGACGATATTCCTGGCAATCGCTCTGCGCACGCAGCGTGGCGGTGAGGCCGAACAGAGCCAATAGTGTCAGCGTGATTCTCATAAGTATCCCGTTGTCTGCACGAAGCCGGAATGGGATGAATCCGGCGCATCCCCCTGCGGTTTCTACGCACGTCCCTGCGTTGTCGGTCACCCCGCCCAAAGACGCGGCGGCCAAAAAGCGCCCATTAAGAGAATGTGGCGGACTAAACGCTTTGCTGCAAACAGAAAAGTTTAACATCGGCCGGTTCACGAATCGTAAGTCCTTGCCGGGCGACAGCTTAGGCGCGGGAAAAATCGCTCATTTTTTTACCGTCGATGGCCGACGACGGCCGGCCTGGCAAGCCAGTTTTAGGCCGCTCGCGGGGCGATCGACAAATGCCATCGAAAACGCTTGCGCCGGCGACAATCTATAGTGACCACGGATGTCGCAGATGGGCACGGATGAAGAAAGTATCGTCGCCGTATCCGTGCCCATCCGTACTATCCGTGGTTCCCTTCGAAGCATGCACGCGATGTCCTGCCCGGTCTGGCAAGTATGGGTTGCGGGCGGCCAGTTGCCCTTCCAGGGCGGAGCGGGTTCTGCTATTTACACCTTCCCCAATAGCGGCGGCCGGCGCGTGACGATGGTGCGCCTGCGCCGCGGCTGCTCGAACCGGCTTGGGCCTGCTTGCACACAAGCGGCGTCCGCATGTCTGCCGGCCGCGGCAGCCGCCCGATCACTTCGCTTTTTTCTTTCGGGAGATCGACCGATGAAGCGGTTGCTCGTCCGCGCTTCGGCGCTGGCCGGATTGCTGGCGGTGAGCGTGTTAGCGGTGTATGCGCACCGTGCCGCCCCCCAGGCCCAAGCCCAAGAGCTACAAGCTCCCACGCCGAAAACGCCGGCCAAGAAAAAGTCGAAAGCAAAATCTGCCAACCCCCGCGGCAAGGCGCGGTCGGCGTCATCGAACCGAGTTGTCAGCCCCGCCGCCGATGATCAACCGCAAGAGCGTTACGCCGATCGATATGCCGACCGCTACGGCGATCGCTCCGCGGACAGCGGTGCGACGCCCGACCCGAACAAAAGCGATTCATCGCTCGATTCTTCCGCCGCTCGCGGCCCCGCCCTGTTTCCCGGCGCGGGCGCCGGTGCTGCTTCGCCCGGCGAGCATTCGGTCTATGGCGGTCGCCGCGGCGTATCCTTCGACGCCAGTTCGACCGATGAGCGAGGCTTGCCGGACGAGGCGGTGAGCGATCGCGCGGGAGACTCGCTTGACTCCACCGAGAACACCATAAGTCGCTATGATTCTACTCCGCACTCCGCACTCCGCACTCCGCACTCTCCTCCCGCACGACCCGAGCGCGATCCTTTTGGCGATGCCGCGATCGAAGACGGCGCAGTGCAATACGCCTCGGCCATCGAGCCAGCCGCCGGAATTATCGGCACCGGCCGGCCGGGCGAGAAACAGCTTGAGGGCGAGCAGGCGCCCTGGCTGACGATCGAGAAAAGCGCCGCCGATGAGATCCAGATCGGCACGCCGGCGATTTTTGCCATTCGCGTGCGCAATGTCGGCGAAGTGGCCGCGCACGGCGTCGAAGTACATGACGAAATACCCCACGGCACCGAGCTGCTCGAGGCCCGGCCGCAGGCGGCCAGCATCGCCGCGGGCCGCGTGGTGTGGAAGATCGGCACGCTGAAGCCTGGAGATGAAACCATCGTCGAAATGGAGCTGATGCCCACAGCCGAAGGCGAGATCGGCAGCGTGGCCAGCGTCTACTTTGCCAGCCAGGCCGCGGCCCGCACGCGCTCGACCCGGCCGCAGCTCGCACTCGACGTGACCGTGCCCAGCGAAGTCTTGGTCGGCGAAAACGTCAAGTTCTCGATCAAGGTATCGAACCCCGGCACCGGTAAGGCGACCGGCGTGGTGCTCACCGAAAACATTCCGGAACAGCTCGACCATCCGGCCGGCGCCGAGCTGGAGTATGAAATCGGCGAACTGAAGCCGGGCGAGTCGCGGCAGGTCGATTTGACGATGAGCGCCGTCAAGGCGGGCCGCGTGCTCAACCAGCTCACGGCCCGCGGCGACGGGCAGTTGCAGGTGCAGCGGCAAACTCAGTTCATGGTCGTCGCCCCGCAACTCGAACTCTCGATGAAGGGGCCCAAGCGACGCTACCTCGATCGCCAGGCCACCTACACCGTGACGGTGAGCAATCCGGGCACGGCGCCGGCCAAGGAGGTGCAGTTGGTCACGCACCTGCCCAAGGGCATGCAGTTTGTCGGGGCCAACAATTCGGGCGAGTACGATCCGGAGACCAACAGCGTGCATTGGGCGTTGGCCGAGCTGCCCGCCCAGCAGACCGGCGAGGTGACGCTCACCGCGTTGCCGATCGAGCCGGGCGAGCAAATGCTGCGCGTCGAGAGCGTGGCCGAGCGCGGCCTGGCGGCCGAACAGCAAGAGGTGGTCGTGGTCGAGGGCGTGGCGGCCATTCTGTTCCAGTTGGCCGACGTCGACGACCCGATCGAAGTCGGGGGCGAGACGACCTACGAGATTCGTGTGGTCAATCAAGGATCGAAGGCGGCCAGCAACGTGCAAGTGGTCGCGATCTTTCCGCCTGAGCTGAAGCCGCGCAGCGCCAAGGGGCCGACGCGCTACACGGTGGAAGGGCAGCAAGTGCGCTTTCAGCCGTTGGGCCGATTGGCGCCGAAGGATGAAACGGTCTATCAGGTTCGCGCGCAGGGTTTGGCGCCGGGCGATCTGCGGGTGCAGGTGCAATTGATGACCGACGAGATGCAAAGCCCCGTCACCAAGGAAGAGAGCACACGGGTTTTTGGAGACGAATGATTTGTAGAACGGAATTTATTCCGTTCTACGAGCATTCGCTTGACCGAATGCGGGATCGAATCAAGACTGGAAGAGGAACCCATTTCTCTTCCGGTCTGAATATGTCGATCCGTTTCCTGTGTCCCTTGGGACATCGGCTCAAGGTGCCCGATCATCGGGTTGGCAAAAAAGGGCGTTGCCCCGTTTGCCGCGAGAAGGTGGTCGTGCCGACGGTCGGCTTGAAGCGTAGACGGCCAGTTGCATCGACCGAAGGCGAAGCGCCGGCCGCGGCAGACAGCGCAGGTGACCGTCCGCTTCGCACGTTCGACCAGCTTGCGTCGGAATTTCTGACGCGCGAAACCGAGGCGAACATCGCTGCCAGAATGGAGGCGATCATCAACGCATCGGTAACAAAGAAGGAGCCAGTGACACCGCTCGAGGCGCCGATGGAAGCTCCGGTGGATTCGCCAACGATACCCGAACCCGCGGCGGTGGCACCGGTGGCGACCGTCGCGCCGGCGGCCATTGGCAACTCGTCAGAAGCCGAGAACGCGGCGCTGTTGTCGTTTTTGGTGTCGTCGCCCATGGCGGATTCGCAGACACCGTCGATCGAGTCGTCGCCGATCGTGTCGCCGCCTGCGCCGACATTATCGTCGTCTCCGGTCGTTCCGCCGCCGCCTTCGCCGCCGCCGACGCTCGTGCCGCCGATCACCGTTCCATCGCCTCCCGCGCCGCCGCCGATTTCAGTCGCTGTGGGGCCGCCAGTGACGACTGCCGCGCCGCCGCCGATTGCGTTCACCGCGCCTACAAATGCGGTCGCCGCGCGGGCGGTCGCCAAAACGACGTGGTGGGCTTGGGCGACGCGCGAGACGGTAGGCAGGTTTCCGGTGTATCGCCCGACGGCGCGACAACTGGAAGCCACATACTGGCTGGCCAGCCTGCTGCCGTTTGCCATCGTGCTCTGCGCGGCGCCGGCCGTGGGTCATCTGCGATTGAATGCCGCCCCGAGTTGGGCGCAGATCATGTTGTTGATGGCTGGCGCGCAATTGGCCTACGCCGTTTGGCTGGCTTTGCTGCCCGACTACAGCACGCTGCAAGTCGGCACGTGTTTGTTTGCGGCCAGTGCCGCGCTCGAAGCGCTGGGGCTGATCGCGGTGCTCAGCGGGGCGGCCTGGCTCAACCTGGACGTCGGCAGCGCGGGGCCGGCCGTCTGGTGCGTCGGCTGTTTGCTGATCATGGCCGGGTTGAGCTACGCCTGCGCGAGGGTCGGTCATCGCTGGTTACTCAAACCGGCGAAATAGAGCTTATTCTGGCGACCACCATAAAGGATGGGTATCTTGTTTGACCGAAACCGTTACAGTCAACGATGAGGCTTGACCCATAAAGAGCTAGCTGAAATGCCATGATCAGGAAATTAACCCGGCACGGCGATGATTGGGCATTGGTCATCGACCAGCCTGTTCTTGAGCAATTGCAAATCGACCACGAGACACCGCTCGAAGTCACGATTGACGGACAATCTCTGATCGTAACGCGCGCCGCCAGCGCCGATCGCCAATCGCGATTCGAGGCTGCCGTTCTGAAAACCAATGAGCGCTTCGGCGGCGCCTTAAAAAAATTCGCCGAATAGCGGAATCATGCTCCCCGACTTCCTCAGCTACGACGACATCGTAGCGATCCACCGAGATCAGGTTGCGCGTTACGGCGTGACCTCGATCGTTTTTTCCGCCCTCAGCAGCCCGGCGAGGGGGCCGCTGTCGAACTCGACGCTCAGATAGACGTGGCCGACGGTTTGCTCGCGAGGCACTCGCACCGAGTGCGCGCAAAAGGTGCCTCAAGCAAATCCCGATTGCGCCGCCGCCAAGAGCGAACCGTCGCTGGCAGTCAGGGCGATGCGGCCGTTGACGCCGCTGCGGCCCGAGTCGTGCGTGCCGCGATAACAGGTGTTGATGAGCAGGCCGTCGCCCGTGAAAAGCTGTGGCTGCACCGTCAGGTCGTCGCCCGGCCGGCAGCTTGGCGGCTGCGCCAAACCGGTGAGAAACTCGACCTTCGCCAGCGGGTCGAGCTCCAACCGGGCGTCTTTTGCCAGCGTGTACCAGGTTTTGGCGTCGCGGCCCTGGTTGTCGGAGAAGACAAAGTTCCAACGCTGTCCGCCGCCCAGGTCGTCGAGCGCCACGGTGACGGCGCTGACGCGATAATCTCCGACGGGCACGGCCGCCTCGGCATCGACGCCGCGCAGCCCGACCGCCGAGCCGTCGCGTCCGACCAGCGTGACGGCCACCTCGGCGATGCGGCCGTGTACGCCAGGCTCGGCCGATTGCCGCTCGGCTTCGGTCAGCTTTTGGCGAATCGCGAGCTTGATCAGGCCCGTCCCTTCGAGCGGCTGCAGGGCAAGCTGCCGGCCTTGCTCGTCGGAACGGACCGCGTAGCGCGTGCCGCCGATGGTCAGGATGGTGGAATACAAGAACTGCTCTTCGACCGCGTCCCAGCGGCCGTCGGCGTTCAGGTCGAGCCAGAGCCGATCTTGCGGATCGGTGAAGTGTCCGTTGCCATCGCCGTCCATCCGCCGGGCGGCGAATGTCTCGGCGGTCGCAACTTCGCCGCTTTCCGCGCCGGCCGGCGTCGTCGTCGATTCGTCCGATGCGTTGCGAGGCAGAGCAACGCGGCCTTCGAGATAGCCGGCGGCGGCGAAGCTGAGCGTGCGGCCCGTGGTGCCCAGCCGAAAGACCAGCTCGCGCGGCTGACGCTTGGTGACTTCGCCTTGCACATACTCCACATTGAGCGGCACGCGCCAGAATCGTTCTTCGCCCGCGATGCGCTCCCTGCCCTCGATCGTGCGGTTACGATCGACATCGACGTAGAGATCGGCGTCGGTCGGCGAGGCGTAATCGAGCACCACGGCGACGCGGGCCGCGGCCGGGCTGCCGTAGCGTAGCTGGGCGTACCGCCGCGACGTGCCGCGGTATTCCGCTTTTTCCGTCAGGTCGTCGGGCTTGTCGGCGGCCAGCGGAATTGCCCGCAGCGGCGGATGTTCATGTTCCGCGCCCCCCTGCGGCTGCACGTACTGCCAGTCATCGGCCCGCGCGGCGGCGAGGAGCGAGACGGTAAGTGCCCCGGCGAGGAGAGCGACAAGGCGAAGAGGCGACACGGCGAAGAGGCGAGGGGGCGATAACCCGAAATTGATGGCGAACATGACGACCTCCGGAAGGTGTTTCATGCCTTCGACGTTACCATACTTCAAAATGCCGCAAATCGCGATAGCCAATCGCCTGCCAACGCCAAGAGCCGTGCATGCTGAGGCGGTGCACCAGCAGCCAGCGAGCGCGGTTGCGAACCGACGCCGGACCAGCCTCCTTGGCATCCGGCAAACGCTCAAGTAATCGCGCCGCCCAGGCGGGGTCGATGGTCGCCCCCACTGCCACGACCAGCGGTGCGGATTCGGTGTGTGAATTATCAGCGAACTCCGCGAGGCGGTCGACGTAGGGGACCAGCAGCGACCGCGCGAGCCGACGATCGTAACGCGACAATAGACCAATCAAGTGGAGGTCGATACGTTCGACTTCATCGTCGAGCATTTGCTCGACGGGCCGCGGCGGCCGCAAGGCGACTGCCCGCCAGAGGCATTCGCGGCCAAGCTGCGGATCGACCCGCTCCAGCAGCGGCAACAGCCGAGCCAGCGCCGCCGCGTCGCTAAACATCGCATCGAGGCCGTCCGCCGAGCCGGCCAAAGGAAACTCATGAGCGACGATCTCGGCAACCAGACGGCGCGCCGCGGCCTGATCAGTTTCTGCCAGGGCCTCGGCCACGGCCGCCAAGGCGTCGATGCGACTGCCACCGGTGAATGCCGCAGCGACCTTTTGGGCCGCAGCGGCATCGCGCCGCGCCAGGCGGTAACAGAAAGGCGCCGCTAGCTCGGCGTCGCGGCGCCGCAGGTCGTCGGGCTTGGCGGCAGCACGCGGCGGTTGATTCCACAGCCGCTCGGCCAGCGCGGCGTCGGTCCGCGCGATCTCGCAGGCCAATCGCCCCAGTTCGTAGGCGTAAATCCATTCGTGGCGCAGCCGCCCGAGCAGCTCCTGCGCCGCCGCCAGATCGAAAGGCGCGATGGCCTGAGCGACGCTGCCCGTGGTGGACCATCGCACCAGGTCGCCCACCGGCAGCGGATCGGCGAGGGCGAGCGCTTCTCGCGCCAGCGGTTCCGCTTCGGCATGGCGCCGCATACGATTCAATTCGATCGCCACGCGGGCCAAGGCGAGCGCCCGCTGCGCGGGATCGACGATGCCGCGCGCGTGCAGTTGCGACGCATCGAGCCATTGTTGCCGCTCTCGCGGCGCGGCGCCCGGCCACCACCGGGCGGCGTAGGCGTAGCACGAGGCCTTCGTCACGTCGGTGCGCGACGATTCGATCAGCGATTGGATTTCCGCCCAATCGTCGGTCGAGCGAAATTCGATCGCCGCAATCATCAACTCGCCGCGAACGCGGTCCTGCTCTTCGGCATCGGCAAAATGCATGGTCTCGATCCGCGCGAGCGCTTCGAGCGCGTCGAGCTGGCAGAGAGTGAACAGCGCCATCGTCTTGAAGCGGTCGTTGGCCTGCGAGACCGCGTCAAAATACGGTTCCAACAGTCGTCTGGCCAAAGCGGACTCTTCAAACTCCGGCAGCGGCGGGGCCAGCGTCTCGATCGCCGCGATCGACTCACCGCGCCGCGCGAGCATGATCGTGATCGGATCATCGCGCTCAATCAGAGTGCCGGTGAATCGAAAGCCGGCCTTCTCGACAAACAGGCAGGCCTGGCCTTCGGGCACGCCCGCTAATTGAAACCGCCCATCGGCATCGGTCGAAGCATCCACCCGCCGATGGGCATCACCGGCATTGAACACCTTTGCATCGGCGATGGACCGGCCATCACCATCGACCACGCGGCCGCTTACCGTTAGCAACCGGCGGAGCGTGATCGAGCCGATGTCGATCGCTGATTGATCGGCGGGCGCAATCCAGCGGCTGCGCCCGGCGAGCATGCCTTCGCGCGAGGCAACGACGCGCAGCATGGAACCGAGCTCCAAGAGATTCGGCGTTTTGAATCGCCCCTCATCGTCGGTGCGCACGCGGTTGCCCGGCCCAAGTTCGACGCGCTCATTCGCCGGGCGGTTATCGACCGCGTTCGGTTTATGCCAGACTTGGATTTCGGCTTCCGCAACCGGCCGGCCATGTGCATCGACCACGCGGCCGACAACGACAGCGGCATTGGCCGCGGACGCGAGCGCCAGCGACAGCCCAAGGCCGAGCAAAAACCGCAAGTTCGAGTCGGTAGTCCATCGCATGATGAGACGTCGCCAAGTGTTCTCTGGAATATCAAGTTTAGTCTGTAGGGTGGGACGAGTGAAACGAGTCCCACCGTTCCGGGCGGCGCGTCGCGACACGAGCCCCACCAGCGAATGGTGGGACTCACTCCGCTCGGCCCACCCTACTTCGCGTCGTCCATGCCTAACAACTCGTCGACCACATCCGCCATCTTTCGCTGACGATCAAAGGCGACGATCTTGCCGCCGGCGTCAATCACAAAAAGACCCGGCAGTCCGGCGACGTCATAGACGCGCAACACGTCGGGACCGCACCAACCGAGCTGCGCTTTGTCCCAACCATGCTGCTGGCAGACCTTCACGGCTGCTTCCTGCTTTTCATCGACGCTCAAGGCCAGCACCCGCACGCGCTCGCCCCAGCCGGGTTTTTCCGCCGGCAACGCTTGTAGCTTTTCGACCAGCGGCTTGCAGGGACCGCACCAACTGGCCCAAAAACAGACGACCACGATCTTGCCGTTCAAATCGGCGACGTGCTCCTCTTTGTCGTCATCCAGTCGCGTGTACTTCAGGTCCGGCGCTTCGGAACCTTCTTTGATCGTCTTTCCTTGGCTGAAGAGGTTGAGTTCTTTGACAACGCCCCGCGTCAGGCTCACCACCACGGCATCGTCATCCTCTTTACCCGCGGGCACGATCGTCAGCCGCACGATGCTGCCTCGCTTGCCCCGAATCGCTGCCACCGCTTGTTCCAACGACAACGTGTCGGCGCTGACCGGCGCTTCATCTCCTTCTCCAATGGCAACGATGCTGTCTTTGGCATGAAGGACGCCTGTGGCGGCGGCGGGTGAGTCGGTCAGCACGGCGCCGACAAAAAGCTTTCCGTCCTGCTGAGCCAATGCGACGCCGATGCCTGCGGATCGGTCATTGCGCGCTTGGTCGTCGTGTTTACGCAAAGGATGTTCGGGAGGCGCCCAGTAACCGCCGATAGCGGTCCAGCGCTCATCGTACGATTCCCCCAAGACCGTTGCGAATTCGCGCAGCGCGTAGTCGTCGGGCCGGCGCCACGACATCTCCGTGCTGCGCGGCAGTCGCGCGATCAATTCGGCCGCCCAACGAGGGTCAATGAAGGTGGCGGCATAGACGACGTCCTGCGCGTGTTGCAACGCGTGATGAGCGACGAGTAGCGCGTGGCGGGCGGCCAGCGTCGTTTCGCCGGAGGCAGCGGTTTCGGGCAGCCGCACGGCCAATGGTTCGAGCAGTACACGCGCCGTCTCGCGATCGTAGCGCGACAACATCTTGGCCAACTCCGCTTCCGTTTCGTCTGCTTCGTTGTTAAAATCGCCGTGCGTCGGCCGCGGCGCACGCAGCGCCAGCGACCGCCAAAAACATTCACGCGCAATTCCCGCATCCACCTGCTCGGCGATCGGCAGCAGTAGGGCCGTGGTGATCGGACGCGCCAAATAGCGCCGGGCGGTAGCGTCAATGTCGTCGAGTCGCGCAAGTTCATCGCGCACCAGCACCGCCAGCAATTCACGGGCTGCAGCGGGATCGGTCTCCGACATCGCCAGGGCCACGGCCCCAAGACCGCGAATGCGAACCGGCGCAAACGCTTCGCCGCGTGCAAGTCGCTCCGCTCGGCGGCCGTCAAGTTGAGCCAGCTTGTAACAGAGATCGGCGACGTTTGCGATCTGCCATGAGTATCGCAGCCCCGGCAATGCCATCGCTCCTTGAAGCATTGCAGTGCGATCATGAGCCCGCTTCCAAACGTCCTCCGCCTCCAAAGGATGGCCTGGCAACAGTCGAACGGCCAAATTGCCCGCCAACCGCTGATAGTCCGTCGGGTTCTTAATTCGTTCAAGCCACTCGACCGCCCGCTGTGGATTGAATGCTGCTTGGCCGAGCGCGAGCGCGCGATAAACACCGAGCGGTTCTGATGGCTTGGGCGGCAGATGTTCCGCGCCTTTTTCGGCTTCGGCAATGATCTCGGCGGCGCGGTTCCATTGGTCCGCTTGCAGAAAGGCATCGGCGACGTTCGCCAAAGCCATGGCGCGCCCAGGCACGTTTTCGACATCCCGCGCATGAAGCAAGGCTTCGTCCAACCATTCGAGGCGGCGAACTCGGTCCTGCTTGCCCATGCGAGCCGCCGCTTCACAAAGCTGCTCGGCGACCAATTCGTGATTATGCGATACTTCGATGTAGGTTCGCAAATTGTCCCACGATAAGTTTGCGCGCCCCGCGACGCAAAGCCTTGCGCAAGTGTGGTCGAGATTGTCACGATGCGGCTTCAGATGAAAGTCCATCGCCTCCGCGCGATCGAATGCTTCGAGAGGATCGAGGGCGGCCATTGCGAAGAGCGTCCATACCTTCTGCTCCGGCGTGCCCGAGCGGGCCGCTTCGAGCGCCGGCTCGATGACCCCGCGCGCCAAGGCGATCTCTTCCTCGTGCGAGAACAGGGGCGGCAGCGTCTTGAGCGGCTCGATCGGCTCCTCCGTGCGAGCGAGCGTGAACGAGGCATCGCGATCGTCCGTCAGGAGCTTGCCCATGAACCGATAACCGGTCTTTTCGGCGAACACAAAGACGCGGCCTTCGGGCACACCGGGCAACTGGAACCTGCCATCACGATGCGTGTGCGTTTCAATCTTGGTGGGCGCATCGCCGACGTGAAAGACTGTCGCGCCGGCGACGGGCCGCTGCTGCTGGTCGAGCACTTGTCCGGCCACAGTCCGCAGACGACGCATGACGACTTCGATGGCGTGCGGACTCGTTTCCTGGCGGATTTCGAGCCAATCGCCGCGGGCGGTGAGCATGCTCTCGGCATCGACAAATACTCGGGCGAAGGCGTCGGCAGTCACCACGTCGGGCGTTTCAAACCGGCCGTCGGCGTCGGTCCGCAGCACGTCGCCGCCCTCGCCCTCCGCAAAGCGAACCGGTTGATCGGACACCCCTTGACCCATCGGGCCCGGCAGCTTTTGCCAGATGCGAACCTCCGCGCCGGCGACCGGATGGCCCTCGCCATCGACCACGCGGCCGGCAATGACCGCGGCCTCGGCAGCGGACGAGAGCGCCAACAGAGCTACGAACCAGAAAGAGTGTCGCATGAGGCACCCGGTTGCTTCTCGCATGGCGAGCTCCTCCGTAGGTCAGGCTTTCCAGCCTGACGGAATCGGGCTTTAAAGTCTTGATGGATTTGCCCCAACCACCGCCGTCAACTCATACCGCGCTCCGCCCTCAACCCACGGTCATCGAATCTTGGCGTGATATTCCTTGTTGCTCGCGCCGGCGGTGGGCAGATTCCAATAGCCGGCGCCGAAAGCGCCGTAGTTGATCCACCCCGCGTCAAACACCTCGCCGGTCCAACGCTCGTCATACGGTGGACTCACCACCGATGCCAAGCAATGCAAGGGCCAGTCTGCCGTCCACTGGTCGGCGCCACGGGGCAAGATCGCGATTTGTTCAACGGCCCATCGCGAGTCGACCAACGCCGCGGCAAGCAGAGTGTACCGTACTTTACGGTGAGACGAGTTCCTGACGGCTATCGCATGACGCGCGTTGAGTAACGTGGCGAGCGGGGCGGCGATTTGCTGAAGCCGCGCGGCCATCGGCTCAAGCAATGCCCGAGCCACTTCGCGGTCGTAGCGGGCCAACATCTTGGCGAGCTCGGTGTCTGGCTCCTCGCCCAGGTCATCGAAATCTTCGCGTCCCGACCGCGGCCGGCGCAACGCTAGCGATCGCCAGAAGCATTCGCGAGCCAACTCGGGGTCGATACGTTCGGCGATCGGCAGCAACCAAGCGGCCGTGATCGGGGGCGCCTCCAATCGCGGGATTTCCGCTTCGCCGGACGGCAATCGCGGCAGTTCGTCACGCACCACCGACGCTAGCAACTGGCGGCCGGCCTTGGCGTCGGTCTGCGACAAAGCCAGCGCCACGCCGCCCAAGCCACGCATGCGCGTCGGACCAAAACTCTCGTCTCGAGCCAGACGCTCAGCGCGCGCTCGGTCGATCGCCGTGAGTCTGAAACAGAGATCGGCAATATTGACCATCTCCCAGCCATGCAAGTCGAAATCCACCGGCTTGCGTAATGCCGCGCGTTCATGGGCACTTTGCCAGATGGCTAGCGCATCGTCCGGATGTTCCGGCGACAGCCGAACGGCCAATTCGCCCGCCTTTCGCTGATAAACACGCGCTTCACCGATCCGCTCAAGCCACTCGAGGGCGCGGCGGAGAGTAAGGCAGGCCTGTGCCGACGCCAGGGCCTCATATAAAAAGGCCGCCCCCAGTCCTTTGATTCGCAACGGTTCGGCGACTTTCTCGGCTTCAGCGACGATTTCCGCGGCGCGCTGGCGCTCGTCGGCCAGCGCGAAGCCCTCGGCCACCCGTGCGAGTGCCTTTGCACGCTGGAAGGCACCGTCGACGCTCCGAGCGTGCAGCAGCGCTTCGCCCAGCCACTCGAGCCGACGTGCCCGTTTTTCGTCGCCCATGCGACTTGCCGCGTCGCAAAAGTTTGACGCGACCGAAGCATGATCGTCGGAGAGTTCGATAAAGCTCCGCAGATTATCTCGCGAGAGATCGCCACGTCCAGCGATGCACAACATGGTGCATTCGTTGTCGACGACTTTGCGCCACCGCTTACCTTGAATACCGAGAGCCTCGGCGCGGTCGAATGTTCCGACCGGATCCAACTGGGCCAGCGCTAAAAGCACCCACCGCTTTTGCTCGAGGCTGCCCGAGCGTGCCGCCTCATACGCCCGTTCTACCAGCTCTCGCACCATGGCCAACTCTTCCTCGTACGGCAGCCGCGGCGGCAAGGTCCGCAGGGGGTCGATCGGCTCGTCAATGCGAGCAAGCGTCAGCGAGGCGTCGCGGTTGACCGCCACGAGTGTGCCCGTGAACCGATAGCCGGGCTTTTCGGCAAA
>DATFDL010000298.1:0-22097 GCA_035252155.1 Pirellulales bacterium
ATCAACATGGAAACGTAGACACTTTCACTGAGATCGTTTCTCGTATGAACTTCATAGCCGCTTTACGAGCCATCGGTTGGCTGGTGCGAGACACCTTTCGCCAATCGCTGGCCTACGGAATCTTCTGGATCCTGCTGGGCGTCTCGGCGGTGTGCGTGGCCGTGTGCGCCTCGGTCACCATCGACGGCGCCGTAGTGCTCGACCGCCCTGATGAAAATCGCGACTTTCTGCCCCGCAACGATCCCGACGCCCAGGACCGCCAACGGGCCGAGCAATCGGGCGTCACCGTCGTCGAAGGCAACATGGCCATCGGGTTCGGCGCGGTTTCGCTGCCTCTGGCCCGCGACGCGCGCGAGTCGGTCCATTTTCTGCAACTCATTTTGGCCGGCGGCGTGGCCGATACGCTGGGCCTCTTGCTGACGTTGGTTTGGACGGCAGGCTTCTTGCCCGGTTTTCTCGACAGCCGCAACGCCGCGGTGCTGGTGGCCAAGCCGGCCCCGCGCTGGCTGCTGATTGTCGGCAAGTTCATCGGCGTGCTCTCGTTTGTGCTGCTGCACGCGGTGTTTTTTGTCGGCGGCACCTGGCTGGCGCTGGGCGTGCGGACCGGTGTTTGGGAGGTGGCCTATCTGTGGAGCATCCCGTTGCTGCTGCTTCATTTCGCCATTTTTTTCAGCTTTTCGTTGTTGTTGGCGGTTTGCACTCGCAGCACGGTGGTTTGCGTCTTCGGCTCGATTGCCTTCTGGTGTGTCTGCTGGGGCATGAACTTTGGGCGACACGCCGCGCTGGCCGAAACCTATCAACCCAGCGAAGCTCAGTTCGGAGGGCACGCCCTGACACTGGTCGAGGCCGGCTATTGGACGCTGCCCAAGCCCGCCGACCTGGGCGTTTTGCTTTACGATGCCTTAAACGCAGCCGATTCGTTCGGCCAATTGGCCGCCTTCGAAAGCGTGCAGCGGCACGGCGATTTCCATCCGGGGCTTTCAATCGCCGCCTCACTGGGCTTTATGGCGTTGCTGCTAATCGGCGCCTCGCGGCAGTTCGCCACGCTGGATTACTGACCGTAGAACGGAATTCATTCCGTTCCTGTCAGAAAAAAGTTGCTCTTTGCCCAAACTTCGTGTATCTTCCTCGGCTGCCCAAAGGTTGCGGTCTGATGGAAGCCACGACACCCGAGATCCGCGTCGCGATCCCGCCAGCGTTGCGTCCGCTTTGCGAAGGCGAGGCGCCGTCGCGGCGGGCCGAGCTTTATTTTGCGGCGCGCGACGTGCGCGAGCTGCTTGCCGAGCTCGGGCGGCGGCACCCGCGGGTGCATGGGATGCTGTGCGACGAGCGGGGCGAGCCGCGTCCGCATATCAATGTCTTCGTCAACGTCGACCATGTCCGCGCGCGGGCCGGACTCGATACGCCGCTGACGTCGGGCGACCTGGTCACCATTTTGCCCGCCGTCTCGGGAGGATAACTCATGGCTGGTCGTGTGGTGGTCGCGGTGGGAACAAAGAAGGGCATGTTTGTGTTGGAAGGCGGAACGTCCGCGCGGAAGCTCGAATTGCGCGGGCCGTTCTTCCCCGGCCAAGGCGTGAATGCCATTCTGATCGACCGCCGCGGACGCACGCCCCGCATCGTCGCCGGTCCTAGCTCGGCATGGTTCGGCACTACCATCCAAATCAGCAAGGATCTCGGCAAAAAGTTCAAACCGACCCAATCGGCCCCCGCCTTCGCGGCCGACGATGGACGCACGCTTAAGAACATCTGGTCGCTGGCCCCCGGCGGCGACGGCGCCGACTATCTCTGCGGCATTGAGCCGGCGGCGCTGTTCCGCAGCGGCGACGGCGGCGATACCTGGGAGAAAGTGCCCGGCATCACCGACCATGCTCACGCCCGCCAATGGCACCCCGGCAACGGCGGGCTGTGCATGCACACCATTTTGCATCACGGCGGCGCGCTGCACCTGGGCATCTCGACGGGCGGCCACTACGCCAGCCGCGACGGCCAGCAAAGCTTCGCGCCGGAGAATGCGGGCGTGGGCGCCGGCTTCATGCCCGACCGCTTCCCCGAGTTCGGCCAGTGCGTGCACAAAATCGCGGCGCACTCCGACCGGCCGGAGCGGCTCTACATGCAGAATCACGGGGGCTTTCCCGAGGACAACATGTTGGGCGTGCTCCGCAGCGACGATGGCGGCCGAAGTTGGCAAAGCATTTCCAAGGGCCTGCCCAGCGATTTTGGGTTTCCGATCGCGGTGCATCCGCACGACCCCGACACGGTGTATGTAGTGCCGCTCGAAGCCCCCACGCGCACCTGTCCGGGCGGGCGGCCCGCGGTCTGGCGAAGCGAAAGCGCGGGCGATCGCTGGCAGCGGCTGGCCGACGGCTTGCCGAAGAAGGACGCCTGGTTCACGGTGCTCCGCGATGCCTTCGACATCGACGATGGCCGGCGTCCATCGCTCTGGTTCGGCACGACCACCGGTCAGCTCTGGCGTGGCCGGGAGGGCGGCGAATCGTTCGAATGCGTCAGCACCTCTTTGCCGCCGATTCATTGCGTCAAGGCGGCGGTCGTTTAACAGCGGCCTCCGGAGGATGGCCTTCCAGGCCGTCTACCCGCGGCACTGTCAATCGGTGTAGTACTTATCCTCGTCGGGGAGCTCTTCGCCCGCGAGAATCTCGTCCTTTTGCGGCAGGAATTGATCGAGCGGCGGCCGTGCGGTGAGTCCAAAAGCCCGCTGGCAAGCGTGGGCGAGCGCCAGTAGGGTGCTCTCGTCGTAGATGCGGCCGATCATCCGTTGCGCTTTCGGCGACAGCAAGCCGTTCTCCTCTTCGAACTTTCTCGGAAGCACGGCCATCGGATGCCCCGTCAGATTGCCATACCACTCCCATCGGTCATCAGGATGGTCGCCCAAAGGCGATTCGTCGCAAAGATAGACGTCAACGGTCTGCATCAGCTCGTCAAATCGCTGCATGATGCTGGCCCTCAACCGATTCAGTCTCAAATAATCGGCGGCCGTTAGAAAATGGCCAAGCAAAAAGAACCGAGGCCAACCTTTCACGCCCTTGGGCTCGCCGCGACGCGTGAGATGCTCGAACGCGGCGGCCGACTCGCAGGCGACCAGCCCGACGCTGATTTCATTCTTCGACAGTCCGTAGTCCAAAGTGGGCGGTTCGACGGGGACGAGCTTCACCCCGAGTTCGCGCAGGACTCGAAGCTGATCGCTGTTGTCATATTCCGCGCCTTTTTCGACATACCCCACTCGAATCGTGGAGACGTCCCGCGACGACGGCTAGACGTAGGGGCGGTCGACTGAGGCGGCGTCGCGCGGGTCGGCGCCGTGAATCGCGGCGAGAACCAAACCGCAGTCGTCAATGTTGCGGCAGATGGGTCCAATCTTGTCGAACGACCAACAGAGTTGCATGCAGCCATGTCGGCTCACGCGGCCATAAGTCGGTCTCAATCCCGCGGCGCCGCAGATGACGGATGGCGTGATGAGGCTTCCCGTGGTTTCGGTGGCGATCGAAAAGCCGACGAGTCCGGCGGTTGTCGCCACGGCCGACCCCGATGACGAACCCGCTGCGTGTTGGCGGGGATTCCAGGGATTGCGGGTGATGCCGCGATACCACACAATCGAGCCGCCGGCCAAGGTGTTTGTGGCCAATTTCGCCACCAGCACCGCGCCGGCTTTTTCCAGCCGTTCGGCGACCGCCGCCTTCACGTCGATCACGCGATCGCGAAATTGGCCAACGCCCCACGTCGTGGGATAGCCGGGATAGGAAATGATGTCTTTGACGCCCCAGGGGATACCGTGCAGCGGTCCTCGATCGTTCTTAGCTCGCAGTTCTCCATCGGCGCGCTCCGCTTGCTTCAGCGCCAGGTCGTCCATATAGGTCACGACGCATTTGAGCAGCGGGTCGTAGTGCCGCAGCCGCTCGAGATAGAACTTCGTCAACTCCACCGACGAAATCTTTCGATCTCGCAGCAGTTTGCCGAGCTGCCGAAGGGAAGCGAACGCCAAATCCTCATCGGAGCCGGGCCATGAAAGCGGATCGAAATCCAGCGTCGAAGGTATCGCGACCTCGTAACCGCGCGGATCGGGATGCGCCGCGGGACTGGCCAGTGGAACGAACCGCAGGCCCGGAAGCAGTGAATTGTCGAGTTCGATCGCGCGAACGAATTCCAACTCCTCTCGCGCCTCGCTGAGCGCCTTGACGACGGCTTCCCGTTGCGGCTCGGTGAGCTTGATGCCCGCCACCCATTCCGCGTCCGCGACCATTTGTGACGAAACAGATCCGTCTACCGCCGTCGCCGCCAACGCGCGCTGAAAAACGGCCGTGCCAATCCCCATGGACGCCAAAATGGAAAGGGCGCTTCTTCGATGGAGCATTCTTGCCTCGCCGGCTTGGTGTGCTTGATTCGCCGCCGCGTGAGCTGTCCGTCTAGTTCAATAGACGATACGGCCGGGCCCAGGCGAGTGTCAAGAGTTCGCCGGGATTCCCGCTCGGCAACCATTCTCTCGCAAGCGGGCCCGCTGCCACTAAGGGCGTTCCCTACAGTGAAATCGGCCGTTTCGCTATAATCAGGGCGTTTCATGGCGCGTCTCCCTATTGAGCATTTACCGCACTCTGTTGTATGGCCATTGTTCTTCCTTACGGGAGTGAGTCATCGCTGGCCTTGGAGCTTTTGCCCGAGGCGCTGGTGGCGGCCTTCAACGCGCCGCACGGCGTGGCCTTGGCCGACCCCGTGAGCGCGGTGCAGGCGGCGGTGCGCGGGCCGCTGGAGTTTCCGCCGCTAAGACAGGCCACCGTGCCCGGCGACCGGATTGTGTTGGCGCTCGACGAAGGCGTGCCGCGGGCAGCCGATGTGGTGGCCGCCGTGACCAGCTATTTGGTCGAGGAAGGGACCGAGGCCGATCACATCACCATCCTGCAAGCGCCCGCCGAATCCGCAGAGCAAAGCGATCCGCGCGACCAGTTGCCCGAAGAATGGCGCGGCGAGGTCGCGCTGGAAGTCCACACCCCCGACGTTTCCGGCAAGCTGGCATTGTTGGGTTCTTCGCGCGATGGCCGGCCGGTCTATTTGAACCGCACGCTGCTCGACGCCGACCTGGTGGTACCGCTCGGCCGCCTGCTTTGCGAAGGCTCGTTGGGCTATCACGGGCAATATGGCGGCCTCTATCCGACATTTTCGGATGAAAAAACGCGCCAACGGTTTCGCAAGCCGCGCACCGACGAGGGAGGCCGCAATGGCACGGCCCGGCAACGCGCCGAAATCGACGAAATCGGTTGGTTGCTGGGAACTCAGTTCACCGTGCAGGTGTTGCCCGGTCCGCGAGATAAATGGCTCGATGTGCTGGCCGGCGAGATCCGCCACGTCTTCGAGCTCGGCGCGCGGCGGTGCGCGGCGGCTTGGACGTACGCCGTTCCGCGGCGTGCGAGCCTGGTGGTGGCTTCGCTGTCGGGCGGGCCGGGTCAGCAGACCTGGGGCAATCTTGGCCGGGCGTTGGCCGTGGCTTCCGAAGCGGTGGCGCCGGGCGGCGCGATCGCACTCTGCACCGAGTTAGCCGAAGAGCCCGGTCCCGCAGTCGCCAGTCTGGCCAACATCGATGATTTCGAGGCCGCGTTGCGTCGCATTCGGCGGGAGGCCGAGTCCGACGCTTTGCCCGCCGGCGAAATTGCCCGCACGCTCGAAAACGCCAAGATTTATCTGCTCAGCCGCCTCGATGAAACGACGGTCGAAGATCTGGGCATGGCTTCCGTGGCCGACGCCCGCGAAATGCAGCGACTCGCCCGCCGCCACGAGTCGTGCATCGTGTTGGCCAGCGCGCAATACGCCGCGGTGGCATTGCAAGAAGGCCCGTAGCAGTCCGAGAAATCCAATCGTGCCAATTATCACTGACTCCGAACACCAGGCGCTGACCCGTGGGGCGGGGCTGGTCGACCTCGCCGAGCGCACCCGCGTCGAGCTGACCGGCGACGACCGCGCGAGCTTTCTGCACAATCTCAGTACGAACGACATCAAGGGCCTTGCCGCCGGATCGGGCTGCGAGGCATTTTTGCTCAATGCCCGAGGGCACGTCTTGGGCCATGTGTTCGTGATCTGCCGTCCGCAATCGTTGGTGATCGAGACTGTGCCCGGCCAACAAGAATCGCTGCTGGCGCATCTCGACCGCTATTTGATTCGCGAGAAGGTTGAGCTGCACCCGCGGACTGCCGATTGGGGCGAGTTATTGCTGGCCGGTCCGCGGGCCGCCGAGTTGTTAAGTTCGCTGCTAGGCGCGCCGCTGCCGGCAGACCGACTCGCCAATCTCGAGGCACAATGGCGAGACCAGCCACTGACAATCGTCCGCGTCGAACTGACTCAGCCGGGCGGCTATCTGATTTTCTGTCCGCAAGCCGCCGCATTGACCGTGGCTGACGCGCTGGCGGCACACGGGGCGGTGCGGTGTTCGTCCACGGCGTTCGACACGGCCCGCATCGAGGCTGGCTTCCCCTGGTATGGCCGCGACATCACCGACAAGACGCTGCCGCAAGAAGTCGCCCGCGACCAATTGGCAATCAGCTTTAAAAAGGGCTGCTACATCGGCCAAGAGACGGTGGCGCGCATCGACGCCTTGGGTCACGTGAACAAGACGCTGGTTGGCGTGCGCTTCGATCGCGCCGAGCTTCCGCCCGCCGGCGCTGAACTTCGATCGTCGGGCGAAATGGTCGGGCAGATCACCTCAGCGGTGTTTTCTCCTCGGCTTGGCTCGGCCCTTGGCCTGGCCTATGTACGTCGTGGCAGCGACCGGGCGGGCGACCAGCTCGAGTCGGCCTTCGGCGCGGCCGAGGTCGTCGCGTTGCCGTTCGCGTAGGTCAGGCTTTCCAAACGTTCAGCGAGCGACCGCCTGTTTGCTCCGATTGGTTTTGACGAACAAAAGCGGTAACGGCCTCTGTAGGGAACGGCCTTCGTGCCGTTCCGCTGAGGGGCGGCGCGACGTCCACTCGCCCTTCGTGGAACGCCACGGAGGGCGTTCCCGTTTTGGGGTAGAATCGCCTTGACTTGATTCGTACAGGGACTCGCTTCGCTCGGCCCACCATATTCTTCAACCGTCGCTGTTAGATATCTTCAACGCTTGCCACTCGCCCCATTCGACGCTCCACGGGCCGCCGGGCTCGATCTTGACCCGCAACCGCCGAACGGCCGTGGCCCGGCCAGTCGCCGGGTCGGCCTCGACCAGCGTACCGCACATGCGCACATCGCCGGTGGCCACTTCGAAATGCGTCGGGTTGAACGTGCGGGTGGTCTCCATCACGCGATCGATCCGCCGCCCCAAAATGCTCGCGTAAGGTCCGGTCATGCCCACGTCGCATTGAAATGCGGTGCCGCCGGGCAAAATCTCTTCGTCGGCCGTTGGCACGTGCGTGTGTGTGCCCAAAACCGCCGTCACGCGGCCGTCGAGGTAGCGGCCCATCACCTGCTTATCGCTGGTGGCCTCGGCATGAAAATCGACGACGATCACTTTCACGTTCGGCGGAAGCTGATTCAGCACGCGGTCGGCCGCTTGCCAGGGGCAATCGACCGGCCGCATAAAAAGCCGGCCCAGGAGGCTGATGACCGCCACGCGTGTGCCGTCGCGCGCGGTGATAATCATCGACTCGCGGCCGGGTGCGTCGGGCGGAAAATTGGCCGGCTTGACGATGTTCGACTCCGATTCCAGCACCGGCGTGATCTCGCGGCGGCGGTAGATGTGGTCGCCTAACGTGATGGCATCAACGCCGGCCCCGATTAACTCGCGATAGATTTCGGGCGTGATGCCCGACCCGCCCGCGACGTTTTCGGCATTGACGATCACCAGGTCGATCCGCTCACTCTGAGCCAAAGGGCGCACGGTCTGGCAAACGGCCTGCCGGCCGGGCTTACCCACAACATCGCCTACTAACAAGAATCTCATGTCAGCAGAAGGCAAAAAAATTGAGGGCAAAAAAATGACTGGACAATTAGAGCAACTCACGACGCTGCGCTGTTCACTTCATTCCCGCTTCTCCATTTTTTTGCCCTCCATCTTTTTGCCTTTGTTCTTTGCGTTAATTCTTAGTGGGCAATTTCCGTAAAGCGGGCCTCGCGGAGCACAGTTACTTTGATCTCGCCCGGATACGTCAGTTGTTCCTCAAACGCTTTGGCAATGTCGTAACAAATCTTGGCGGCGCTGGCGTCGGTGGTGTCTTTGGCCCGCACCAACACGCGCAGCTCGCGGCCCGCCTGGATGGCAAACGCCTGCTCCACGCCGGGAAAACCGCCCGCAATCGTTTCCAGCTCTTCCATCCGCTTGATATATCGTTCGAGCGTCTCGCGCCGCGCCCCCGGCCGTGAGGCGCTGCAGGCGTCGGCCGCGGCCACCAGCACCGTATAGGGGTTTTCGAGCCGCAGGTCGTCGTGGTGTCCCAAGGCCGCGTGCACCACCTCGGGCCGCTCACCGTAGCGCTTCAGCAGGTCGGCGCCGATCCGCGGGTGGCCGCCCTCGGCCTCGTGATCGGCCGCCTTGCCGATGTCATGCAGCAGTCCGCAGCGACGGGCCAGCCGCGCATCGAGGCCGATCTCGTCGGCCATCATACCGGTGAGAAAAGCCACCTCGATCGAATGACGCAGTACGTTCTGGCTATAGCTGGTGCGAAAACGCAAACGACCGAGCAGATGGATCACTTTCTCGTGCAGACTGGGCACGTCGGCCTCTTGGGCCGCCTCTTGCCCCAGCTTTTGCAGATGCTGTTCAAGCTCGGTCTGTGTCGCGTTTACCACCTCTTCGATGCGCGAGGGATGAATGCGTCCGTCGGCAATCAGCTTGGTCAACGCCATGCGGGCCACTTCGCGGCGAACCATGTCGAAGCCACTCACGATAACCACGCCCGGCGTGTCGTCGATGATCACGTCGACCCCGGTGGCTTTTTCGAAGGCCCGGATGTTGCGACCCTCGCGGCCGATGATGCGGCCCTTCATTTCGTCGCTGGGAATATCGACGGTGCTGGTGGTGCTCTCGGCGGTATGGGTGGCCGCGTAGCGCTGCAGCGCGGTAAGCATGACTTCTCGCGACTTCTCCTCGCAGATTTCGGCCAGGCGTTTTTCGTGCCGCATCACCAAGGAGCCCGCCTGATGCTGCAACTCGGCGTCGAGCCGCTCCAGCAGCCGGCGCGAGGCTTCCTCCTGACTGAGTCCGCTGATCTGGTGCAGCGCTTGCCGCTGCAGATCGAGTAGCTTGCCTAGCTCTTCGTTGCGGCGGTTGGTGTCTTCAATCCGCTCGGCCAGCTTGCGCTGGTTGTTTTCGACCATCTTCTCTTGCTTGCGAAGCTGGTCGGCCTGCTGTTCCAGGGCGTCTTGGCGTTTGTCCAACAGCCGCTCGCGCTCGTGAAGCTCTTGGCGGACAACGCCCAGTTCTTTCTCGCCCTCGGCCCGCTGTTGAATCGCGAGCTCTTTGATTTCCAGCTCGGCCTCGCGGCGGCGGTTATCGATCTCGCGTTCGGCCCGTTCGACGATGTCCTTGGCCTGCTTCTCGGCGTCTTTTTGGCGGAGGTAGTCGTAGCCCTTCAGCAGCACCGTGGTCGCCACGAAAGTGACGATGGCGGTGAGAATGATGATGCCCGTCGTGCCCAGCATGGTTCCCTCGTTCAACGGCCGGACCGAGGAACCACGCACCCGCCGCGGGCGGGCCGTCAGACGATGGCAACGAGTCGGTGGGGAGGCAAGACCTGTAGAAAGCGAGCGATCAGCGGCCAAACCTGGCCTTTTGCTCCTTCACGCGGCGTTCTTTCGCGGAGCGAAAGGCGGCCGGGCGCGCGGAACCACGACCCGCGCGCAGACCTACCTTAGCAGCGGCGCGTTGCAGGCGAAGGCGCAGGGGTCGTCTGAAAAAGACGCTCAACTCGTGGCAAATGGTCGTCATCCAGCCCTGATTCGACGGGGCGACTCGCTGGCAGGCATCGGGCTCCGAACCGGCGGGATTTGGATTTCCCTTGCGCACGGCTTCGGGCTGAAGGGCCTTTTTCGAGCCCGGCAACATACCGAGCAATTGCTGCAAAAGGACGATCAGTAAATGCATCGCTTCGCCGACTCGCGAAAAAAGCTGGTTCTTGCTACCTCGAACCGACCCAGTCGCAAACTTCCGACCAGGTTCCTCGGTGGGCGACTACTTACGCAGCGCCCCCGCGGGATGGTTTACTATCACGAGTTCATCGTACCAGAGTTTGGGCCGACTGCAAGGAAGAAACCCGCCCGGCCGCCCCGATGGTAAACTATTTGGTTCAGACCGGTTATGAAAGAGCGCCCTTTTCGCCATGAGCCTACCAAACGCCCAGCACGCAGCCGATGCCGGGGCCGTTATTTCCGGCCCTGAGGCGCCGCTTGTCGGGCTTTGGCTGCCCGATGACTGGAACGAAGTGACCACGCTGGCGGCAGTGTCGGGCGGGGCCGACAGCGTGGCTCTGCTGCGGGCGTTGGCCGCGATGCGCCCGGCAGGCCCTGGCCGCCTGGTCGTCGCCCATTTCAACCATCGCTTGCGGGGGTCAGCCGCTGATGCCGACGCCGCCTTTGTCGCCAAGCTCGCGGGCGAATTAGGTCTGCCTTGTGACGTCGGCAGCGCCGATGCAGCCACGGTAGCCCCGGCACTGCGTGACGGGAATCGCGATCGCCAGGGGCGACCGATGGACTCCGCCACGGAGTGTCGGAGCTACTTAGCCGGTATCGAAGAATCCGCTCGAAACGTCCGCTACGAGTTTCTCAAAGCCGCGGCCGGACGCTGCGGTGCACGCTATGTAGCCACCGCCCATACTGCCGACGACCAGGCCGAAACCGTGCTGCATCGCATCGTGCGCGGCACGGGCTTGTCGGGGCTGTCGGGCATGCGGCGAGCGCGGCCCTTGATGCACGGCGTGAGCCTGATTCGGCCGCTCCTGGGCGTTCGTCGCGCGGAACTGCTCGACTACCTGGGGCAGCTCGGTCAGCAGTTCTGCGACGACGCGACGAACCAAGATCTAGGTTTTACGCGTAACCGGCTGCGTCATGAATTATTGCCTCGGCTGGCCGCCGAGTACAACTCGCAGGTCATCGACGCGTTGCTGCGGCTTGCGCGACTGGCGGGCGAGGCCCAAGCGGTCATCGCCGCGCTGGTCGATGAATTGCTGCCCGATTGCGCTCGAAACGAAGCCGACCGGATCGTGTTCGATTGTGTGTTATTGGCAGATCAGCCGCGGTACGTCGTGCGCGAGTTGCTGTTAGCCGCCTGGCGACGCAGGCAGTTGCCGGAACAAGCCATGGGTTTCGCCCAATGGGACGAGCTGGCCGATCTGGTGCAGGCACGAGTGTCTGGCCCGCTCTCGACCACGTTGCCCGGCGGCATTCGCGTCTGCCGCGAGAGCGATTCGCTGGTGATCATGCCAGTCACCCGCGACTTGTGCCCCTAGCGCTGCGCCATCGGTCGTTCCGCGCGGTAGGGTGGGCCGAGGCCGTAGGGTGGGACGAGCTTGCGAGTCCCACCATCGGGCCTTCTGCCGCGCGGCGCTTGCACCTCATGAAAGCGGATCACGCACTTTCCGCGCGGTATCGCCGCGAGTGCCGGCTTGGCGGCTCGTCGTCTTCTTCTTCGTCGCTCTCGAGCTCGCCGTCGGGCTCATCGTCTGCGTCCTCGTCATCGAAATCATCGCCCTCATCGAGGTCCTCTTCTTCGTCCTCGTGCGAGTCGTCTTCATCGTAGGCGTCTTCGTACTCCTCACCGTCGTCTTCGTCGCGCGCTTCGTCGGCATCCTCCTCGACCAGTTCATCATCTTCGTCTTCCGCCGGTTTCGGCAAAACCTTGTTGCCGCGGCGCTTGGTCGGCTCGGCGGGCGGTGCGGCGTTTTGGCCCGACATCGCCTGCCATTCCTCCAACGTGATCAGCACTTCACGCGCCTGCGAGCCGTTGTAAGCCCCCACGATGCCGTCTTCGGCCATGAAGTCGATCAACCGCGCGCCGCGGCCATAGCCGATGCCCAAGGCCCGCTGCAACAACGAGACGCTGCCCCGGCCCTCGCGCACCACCACGTCGATGGCCGCCTCGTACAACTCGTCGCGGCTCTTGAAGCGATTGGCGTCGCCCTCGCCCGGCGCGGTCGTTTTCAACTGCACCAGTTCTTTGACGAACTCCGGCTCGGTGGTGCCGACGAACTCGACCACCCGATTGATCTCATCGTCGCTGACATACGTGCCCTGGCCGCGCAGCAGCGTGCTGGTGCCCGGCCACAGAAAGAGCAGGTCGCCGTTGCCCAGCAGCTTGTCGGCCCCCATCTCGTCGAGCACGACGCGGCTGTCGGTGCGGCTGGCCACCTGAAAGGCGATGCGGGCCGGCAGGTTCGATTTAATCAAGCCGGTGATCACATCGACCGTCGGCTTTTGTGTGGCCAACACCAGATGGATGCCCACCGCCCGGCTCTTCTGCGCCAGCCGGATGATGTGCGTCTCCACTTCCTTGGCGGCCGTCATCATCAGGTCGGCCATTTCGTCGGCCACGATCACGATGTACGGCAGGTGCGTGGGAATGTTCTCGCGTTCTTCGTCCGATTCGGGCTGCAAGCGCTCCATCAGCTCTTCTTCGCCAAGCTGGTTGTAGCCAGCGATGTGCCGCACGCCCGCTCGGGCCAACAGAGCGTAACGCTCTTCCATCTTCTCGACCGCCCAGGCCAAAATGGCCTCGGCCTTGCGCATGTCGGTCACCACCGGGTGCATCAGGTGCGGCAGCGTTTTGTAGGGGCTGAGCTCGACCATCTTCGGGTCGATCAGCAGCATCCGCACTTCGTCGGGCCGCCGCGTCATGAGCATCGAGACGATCATCGTATTCAGACAGACGCTCTTGCCCGTGCCGGTGCGGCCGGCGATGAGCAAGTGCGGCAGCGTAGTCAGGTCGGCCACCAGCGGGGCGCCCGAGACGTCTTTGCCCAAAAAGATGGGGATCCGCATCTTCTGGTTCTTGGCCTGCGACTCTTCGATCACCTCGCGCAGCCGCACAAGCTGCCGCTCGGCGTTGGGCACCTCGATGCCGACCGTGTTCTTGCCGGGGATCGGGGCCACGATGCGCACGCTGGGCACGCGCAGGGCGATCGCCAGATCGTCGGCCAGGCTGGTGATCTTCGAGAGTCGCAGGCCCGACTCCAGCTCGACTTCGAACTGAGCGATGACGGGGCCGGTCTCGATTTCGACCACCCGCACGTTCAGCCCGAAGCTCGTAAACGTCTGCTCCAAAATCTTCGCCTTGCGGCGCACCTCCTTTTCTTGCTCTTCGAAGGCGAACGGTTCGCTTTCGAGCAGCATGTCGATGGGCGGCAGCTCATAGTCGTGGGTCTCTTCCACACGGCTGGCCGCATCAAGCTCGCTCATCACCTCGCGGCGTTCATCGCGCTGCCGCGGCGGCCGCACTCGCAGCGACCCCGACGACTTGCCCTCGGCCTTCGCGGCCGCAGCCGTCTTTCCGCGTTTCACCTCTTCCACGGCATCGTCGCCGTCGGCGTCGGCGTCATCTTCGACGCCGGCGCTTTCGACCGGTTTGCCGGCGATCCGCACGGGCGGCTCACCGGTCTCTTCCGCGGCGTCCTCAGCCATGCTTGGCAAATCGGTGCGCATCTTCGCGCGCCGCGGTTCGCCGCTGCCCAGGCCGCCGATGGCCCGCCCCACGCCCTTGGCGGGCATCGCCACCAGCCAACTCGACGCCCGCAACAGCAGGTAATCGGTCGACAGCAGCCAGCCCGCCACCACCAGGCTGATCGCCAGAATGTACGCGCCGGCCGTGGCGACGTGCATTTCGAGCAATCCGCGCGCGGTGGCCCCCAAGTATCCGCCGGTCCCGATCACCGGGCCGGGCGACAGTTGCGGCACAGCCATCGCAGCCAATGCCGTCAGCCCCACCAACGAAACCAACCAACCAAAGCCGCGCGTCCACGGGTCGTCGGGCGGACGGCGGCGCAGCAAGGCGGCGTCGAGCACCGCCAACGAAACGACCAGGTAATACCCCCCCACGCCGATCGCCTGGAACACCAGCGCCGCGACCACGGCCCCCACGCGCCCGCACGCATTGGCCACTTGTCTTTGCGGCGGATAGACCAGATCGCTGGGCGCGTCGGCCGGGTCGTAGGTGAACAGGGCGATCGCCAGGAAGACGGTCAGCGCCAGCACTCCCAGCGCCGCCAAATCGAGCTTGGGGTTCCGCTTTTCGAGCATGGTGTGGTTCTGCCGGCGTAAGTGCCGGCAGGCCGAGGCCAACTGGGGGGCCTATCCATGCCCGAAGTTTGCGTCCGTATGCCGAGGCTGCCGCGGAGCGTGTGATCGCCTGTCGGTGGAGCGAATGACGACATTAGCGCGTGGCCACGTGGCTTCCTCAATTGTTAGATCGTCCCGCCAAGCGGCGATTGGTCACTTAGTCGCGGGCGGCTGGACGAGTTTGCCCGATGCGTGTGGCGTGCGAAGTCGGCATTTCCGGCAAACAAGGCGAAAATGCCGGATTCTTCATCCGCCCAGACCAACCCGAAGCGTAAGCGAGGCCTGCAAACGGAGCTGCCTCGCTCACGCGTCGGGTTGGTGTTCCGACACACCCCTTGCTTGCGAAGAACAAATGCCCCCTGTGGCCGAGAACCGTCGCAAACGCTTTTGCCGTGCGAATTTATTGCGTCGGTTCGGTGCATCAATCTTGGCTTATGCAAGCGCTGGCCAGGGGGTCAGGATTCGGGGGGTCGGAGGCCAGGGAGGCGATTTCCTCGTAGAGTTCGCCTCAGGCTCTGCTTCGTGATGAAGCCGCTCAACTTCCAACTTCACAACTTCCAACTTTCTTCCTCTCTCCGCATTGTCCCACCAAGGTGGCTTCATAGGTTTTCAGCTTGCGGCGGCGATAACCGGAGGCGTTGCAACCTTCTTCACCGTAGGCGTTTACGTTCAGAGCGACGCTGCCGAATCAATTTGATTCGAAAATCGCAAAAAAGACGAATTGACTTGACTACACTGTGTCGCGACATCGCGGCGCTGCGTTCGCTTCCGACTTCAAACTTCCAACTTCAAATCAGCCCCTGCCTTAAGCCAAGACCTCGAACATTCTCGCCACCGAATTATCCCAGCTTAGGCGTTTGGCGGTTTCGCGCGGAAAGAAAAGGTGTCAGGAAGAAAAGGTGTCAGGGGAAAGAAAAGGGAAAGAAAAGGTGTCAGCAACCTTTTTTAGAAGATAAGAATGGTTCCTGACACCTTTTCTTCCCCTCGGTTGAGTAAGTTCCTTGGCGGCAATGCGATAATGATCCTGATGCCGTGGGGGCAAATGGGCCGCGGCATGAGCGGATTGGGGGAGGGCGCCGGCCTGATGCGCGGGGCTGGTGTGGTGGAGTCAGGTCTACTTGGCGGCCAGAGGGGCGGAATCGCGTTCAGAGCACTTCATGATACAAGTACTCCGTGGTACAAGCTATTGATACCGCGTTACGAGGTTCGGTCCATTTGGTGGAGCAATGTAGGGCGGACTGCAGAGGACATCGCGGCAAGCCGCGCACATGAACTAACACATGCGTTAGACGTGCAGGGTTCACTGTTCTCGACCGCACCGGGCCGATACGCAAGTATTTCCCGGGTGCGGGCGTCGCTCGCTATATACTTGAATTCCGCGGATGGAGCGCGGCGGGATTCGTGAACCCGCTGACAGTGTTCAGGTCTTTCAGCCCATTGCAAACAGGTTTTCTCGTGGCGGACCTTTCTATATTTGGAGGCGGAGGAGCAGGCGCTCTCTATAACGTCTACAGTTGGCTATCTGAATAGCACCGTGCAAGTTTTTTTCACGTTCGAGGATATAAGGGCGATGCGTTCACGTGCTGCCGCTGCGCGAGAAATGAACGAAGTCGCCTACCGCGGTTGGTTTCGCAGCGATGTGGACCCGATGGAGCTGCTCCGTGCCTTTCCCGCGCTTCGCTTAAAAGATGGGTATGTGCTGAGGGCATACCGATGGTACGATAGTGGAAATGGCGGCGGCAGAGTCTGGATTATGCCGCACGGCGCAGCGTTTCCCGACCCGACAAGGTCTCCCTGGAGATGGCCAAGGGGAATGTTGCTGCTTCCCCCGAAACCAGCTCAGGCAGACGCCGACGTGATGCGGTTCATCGAGGGGGACGGGTCGGCGCTCTCCTATCTATCTGCGTCGCTGTTCGCAAGGGACCTTTCTGAGTTTGGTGCGATGTGGCACCGAGAGTATTGGTCGACTTGCACGGTAATAGGCGAAGATCCTTGGCAGAAACCTCAAACCAGCGAATCATGGTGGCCGTCGAGCGATCGCTTGCGTTGGCGGTGGCGGGAGCCGGAGCCGGCAAATTGGTCCCCCACTGTCGAATTCCACGGAAACTACGTCAAGGTTATCTTGCGGATTTATTGCGGCTGCGGTAACGAGTCGCTCGTTGAATCAATTGACGTGTACAAGCGCGGCGGGTACTCGTTTAAGCGACGAGAGAGGATACTCGGTTACGGTCCGATAAGCGCGATGTTTTGAGGGGGGGAAGCTTAATGGGACCGGTCTAAATTCGGCAATCCACGTGAGGTGTGACGCGGACATTCGACAGCGGCAATGCGGGCAGTAGCGTTGGAACGGGTTCGCGGCGCACGGGGGCAGAAAAGGGGCAGAAAAGAGAAAAGGTGTCAGGAACCTTTTTGTTGACACGAAGATCGACGGTTGGTATCTTTGGGGCGTATGGGAAGGCCACACCGAGCGGCAGAGGGCGGATATGTGTACCACGTCCTCAACCGTGGGAATGCGCGGATGGATTTGTTTCGCGATGATGCCGACTACGACGCGTTCGAAAAGATTCTGGCCGAGGCGGTCAAACGCGACGAAACGCGGCTGTTGGCGTACTGCCTCACGCGCAATCACTGGCACCTGCTGGTCTGGCCTCGCGAAGACGGCGAACTTTCGCGGTTCGTCGCTTGGCTGACGCTGACCGATACCCAGCGCTGGCACGCCCATCGGCACTCGATCGGCTACGGGCACGTCTACCAAGGAAGGTTCAAATCATTTCCCGTTGAGGAAGATGACCACTTCTGCACGGTCGCGCGATATGTCGAGCGGAATGCGTTGCGCGCGAACTTGCTGCGTCGAGCGGAGGCCTGGCGATGGTCTAGCCTTTTCCGATGGCTTCACGGACCTGCCGAGGAAAAGCCAGCGCTCGCCTCGTGGCCGCTGCCTCGCAAAGCGGGCTGGGTTGAACACGTCAACAGTCCGCTGAGCGACGCCGAGCTGTCGGCGATACGTCGAAGCGTTGATCGCGGCAGTCCCTTTGGCAGCGAGTCCTGGAGCGAGAGGACGATTCGTCGTCTCGGTCTGGAATCGACGATTCGTCCACGCGGCCGGCCGCGAAAGCAGCCGCTATCAGGCGAAAAAGGTTCCTGACACCTTTTATCCCTTTCGCCTTGGAGCACCGACACCGAGGCGGGCGCGAAAAGCCGATCTGCACGGCGTCCGTCGCAGCGAACCGCGCCTGTGTCTATTGCGATCTCACTCGCGCTGCGACGGATGCCGTGGTACCCCAGGCACATCCTTCCATCCCTTAATCCACAATCCCTGACCGACAGAGAATTTGCGGAATTGCCCCGTTTGCCCGCAACTTCTATACTTGGCCGATTGTCGCTGCACGTGTCACCCTCGCCCGGTTTTTGACAGGGTGGGGGAGACACGTTTCTCCACGTCGCTTTCCCCCCTGCGTCGGCTATGTCGATCTCGCGGCTGCTCGAACCGCCTAGCGATGCCCGGCCGCCGTTTTTTGCCGGCGTCGATGTGGGCGGCACGAGCATTAAAGTGGGGCTGGTAGACGACTTGGGGCGGCCGCTGGCCTTTGTCGCTCTGCCGACCGAAACCAGCCGTGGCCCCGAAGACGGCGCGAGACGAATGGGACAGGCCGTGCTTGAGGTGATTGCCCAAGGGGGCATGACGCCCGCTCAAATCGCTGGGGTCGGGTTAGGGACGCCTGGCACTATGGATATACCCGCCGGCATGCTGCTCGACCCGCCAAATCTGCCGGGCTGGCTCGACTTTCCCATCCGCGATCGGTTGAGCCACCACTGCGGCCTGCCGGTCAGCTTTACCAACGACGCCGCGGCGGCAGCCTACGGCGAGTACTGGGTGGGCAGCGGCCGGGGTCTGCCAAGCATGGTGCTGCTGACGCTGGGCACCGGAATCGGCGGCGGGATTATTGTCAAAGATTCTTCGATCGACGGCGAACACAGCCACGGGGCCGAGTGCGGGCATATAATTATCGACTGCCGCGATGATGCGCGGATCTGTTCGTGCGGGCGGTCTGGGCATCTCGAGGCCTACGCCAGCGCCTTGGCGGTTATCCGCCGGACCCAGGAAGCGCTGGCGGTCGGCCGAGCAAGTTCGCTCGCACGCCGTTTGGCCGAGGGAGCCGCACTGTCGCCGCTGATCTTGGCCGAAGAGGCCGAGGCGGGCGATGCCTTGTCGCTGGAGATTGTGCTCGACACGGCCCGGTATTTGGGCATCGGAATTGTAAGCTTAATGCACACGATCGACCCCAGCGGTGTCGTGCTGGGCGGGGCGATGAATTTCGGCGGCAACGCCACGGAACTGGGGCGTCGGTTTATTGAGCGCGTGCGCGAAGAGGTCGTCCGACGAGCGTTTCCGGTGTTGTCGCAGGGCACGCCCATTGAGTACGCGGTGCTCGGCGGCGACGCCGGGTTCATTGGCGCCGCCGGCATCGCCAGGGCCGAGGCAGGACGGCGACGAGATCTGTAGGGAACGCCGTCCGTAGTGTTCGGCCTTCCAAGGAGACGGCCTGGAAGGCCATCCTCCGCGAGAAAAGAGAGACCAAACTTGTCCATCGACTGCAAACATATTCGGAACTTCTGCATCATCGCCCATATCGACCACGGCAAAAGCACGCTGGCCGATCGGCTGATCGAAAAAACCGGCACCGTCAGCCGCCGCGAGCTGCGCGAGCAGTTGCTCGACGATATGGAGCTGGAACGTTCGCGCGGCATCACCATCAAGGCGCGTGCCGTGGCCATGCGTTACGTGCACCAGGGCGAGACCTATGAGCTCAACCTGATCGACACGCCCGGCCACGTCGACTTTCACTACGAGGTCTCGCGCAGCCTGGCCTGCTGCGAGGGGGCCTTGCTGCTGGTCGATGCCTGCCAAGGGGTGGAAGCCCAGACGGTGGCCAACGCCTATGCCGCTCTCGACGCCGAGCTGGCGATCGTGCCGGTGCTGAATAAGATCGACCTTCAGGCTGCCCGGCCCGAAGAAGTGATGGAAGAAATGGAATCGAGCCTGGCCATCGACGTGGCCGACGTGCTGCCCGTGAGTGGCAAGACCGGGCAGGGCGTCGACGCGCTGCTGGCGGCCATTGTCTCGCGGTTGCCACCACCCAGCGGCGATCCGAACGCGGCCCTGCAAGCGATGGTGTTCGACTCGCACTACGACGAATTTCGCGGCGCGATCACTTACGTGCGGCTGATGAATGGCACCGTCCGCAAGGGTCAGAAGATCCGCTTTCTCAAGACCGGCACCACGTTCGAGGTGCTCGAGCTGGGCCAGTTCGCCCCGCAACGGCGGCCCTGCGAGCAGCTTCAGGCCGGGCAGGTGGGTTACCTGATCTGCAACATCAAGGCGCTCAACGAAGTCCATATCGGTGATACCGTAAGCGTGCCGGGCGAGGCCGCGGCGCCCGCCCTAGCCGGCTATCAAGAACCGAAGCGAATGGTATTTTGCGGCCTTTATCCGTCGGACGGCGAAAACTTCGACGAGCTGCGCGAGGCGCTCACCAAGCTGAGCATCAACGATCCCAGCTTCGAGTTCGAGCCGGAGACGAGCGACGCTTTGGGGTTCGGCTTTCGCTGCGGCTTTCTTGGTTTGCTGCATATGGAGATCATTCAGCAGCGGCTGGAACAAGAGGCCGATCTCGACCTGGTGCAGACGGCGCCCAACGTGACCTATGAGATCCTGTCGAAGACCGGCGAAGTGTTGAAGATCTACAATCCGCAAAAAGTGCCCGACGCCGGCCTGATCGAAGAATTCCGGCAGCCGATCGTGAAGGTGAACTTCGTGCTGCCGAACGAGGCGATCGGCCCGGTGCACCAGTTGTGCAACGACCGCCGCGGCGAATACGTGCGCACCGAGTATCTTTCGCCCACGCGGGCGATGCTGGTCTACAAGCTGCCGCTGGCCGAGGTGATCTACGATCTGCACGACAAGCTGAAGAGCTGCACCCGCGGCTATGGCACGATGGATTACGAGCTGGTCGGTTATGTGCCGGCCGACCTGGTGCGGATGGATATTTTGGTGGGCGGCCAGCGGATCGACGCGCTCTCGATCATTTGCCATCGCGACGACGCCGATCGCCGCGGCCGGGCGATTGTCAAAAAGCTGCGCGGCGAGATCGACCGGCACATGTTCGAGGTGGCGATTCAGGCGGCCATTGGCAGCCGCATCATCGCCCGAGAGACGATCTCAGCGATGCGCAAAAACGTGACGGCCAAGTGTTACGGCGGCGACATCACTCGCAAGCGCAAACTCTGGGCCAAGCAGCGCGAGGGCAAGAAGCGGATGAAATCGATCGGGAGCGTCGACATTCCACAGAAGGCGTTTTTGGCCGTGCTCGAAACCGGCGGCGACAAGTAATCAACAGAAGCATTTGAACAGAAGGTAACGAAGGAAACGAAGAAAGAGAGGTTAGAGAATCGCTGCGTTTGAGCATCCTTTCTCTCCTTTGTTTTCTTCGTTACCTTCTGTTCAAAAAAGGAGCGGTCTCGATGCACCCAAATTTTGAAAGGCTGATCGATTGAGCCGGGACGCAATCGGGGCGGCGATTGAGGTGCATCGGATCTTGGGGCCGGGATTGCTGGAGAGCATCTACGAGAAATGCTTGCAGCGCGAATTCGAGCTTCGCGGCATACCCGTGTTGAATCAGGAGCACGTACAGATCACCTATAAGGGCGTAAGCTTCACCGAAGAACTGCGGTTCGATTTGCTGGTCGACGGCGCTTTGCTGCTGGAGGTCAAGGCCGTGCAGGACGTGGCGCCGGTCCACAAAGCGCAGTTGCTGAGCTACATGAAGCTGCTCAACGTGCCGCTTGGGCTCGTATTGAACTTCCATGAAATCAAGCTGGTGGACGGCATTTCTCGGTTGATCCTCCCCGGCGCGAACGAGAGATAAACCATCCAGGATTGTGGAATTCCGAAGGGCGGCGGATTTGAACAGACGGCAACCAAGAAAACGAAGACAAGGACGAATGAGAAAATAGCCGGCCGAGGCAATCATTCTTTTTTCTTCCTTCGTTGTCTTCGTCTCCTTCTGTTCAATTCTTCGTCTTCTGTTTCGTAAGCCGTGTTTCTTGACTTGCGTAGATTCGCTATACTAACGACATGGGAAAAAAGAACCCCGCCAAGCCGGTGAAGGAAGAAGCCGTCAAGCAGCCGGCCAAGGATGGGCTGCGCGAGACAATCGAGTCGGTGGCGATCGCCTTTATTCTGGCGTTTTTGTTCCGCACGTTCGAGGCCGAGGCGTTTGTCATTCCGACCGGTTCGATGGCCCCCACGCTGATGGGCCGCCACAAGGACCTGGTCTGCAAGAACTGCCGATTTCCATATCGCGTCAGCGCCAGCGTCGAGGAGCCTCAGGATGGCAGCGTGGGACCCGACGTGGTCTCAGCCGTTTGTCCGCAGTGTGGCTATCAGATGCAGTTCGGTCCCAAGGGTCTCGACGCCAACGAGCCGCACGCGTCGTACCGGGGCGATCGGATCATCGTGGCCAAGTATCCCTACGAGTTTGCCGATCCCCGCCGCTTCGACGTCGCCGTATTCAAAAACCCGAATAAGGCGAAGGAAAACTACATCAAGCGGGTGGTCGGACTACCCAACGAGACTTTGGTGATTTGCCAGGGCGATATTTTCACCACCACCGACGGCTTGGACGGCGTTCGGCTCGACGCCGAGATCGTGAATCAACTGCAGCGCGCGGGGCAGCTCGTGATCGCCCGCAAGCCGCCCGCCAAAGTCGAGGCGATGCTGCAAGTGGTGCACGATAATAATTATCAGGCCCCGCGTATGCCGGCGCGCTGGTGGCCCGACCGCGCCGCCGAGGAACATTGGA
>DATFDL010000299.1:0-18833 GCA_035252155.1 Pirellulales bacterium
AGCCCCGATCGACAGCAGCGTAGCGGCGCTTTTTGCATAGTCTGGAATGACGACGCGAATCGTTGATGCCAAATGCCGAGCAAGAAGTATGAACTTATAGGCGATGGTCGCGTCGCCGCCGGGCGATTCAAGCCAAATGTCGAGTTGGGTCTTTTCGCGTTTGCTGGCAATCGCTCCCTCAAGGTATTCTTTGGCAACCTCAAATGTCGGGCTGTTCATAAAGGCAAACGGGTCACGCCGCCTGCCACGCTGAAACAGAACAAGAAAATATCTCTCCGGTTCATCGCCCGTACTCTTGCTATTAACTTTGTCGTGCTCATTCATGCGCCATATCGTCGTTGCGCCTGCATGAGAAGTCAATCATTTTCGCCCATTGGCGACCTAGTTGGCCGGGTAGGTGGTGGCTGCCCAGCAACACACTAATAGCCCACTACCGCGAGGGCCGGGGCTACCCGGTCGCGCGGGCGAGAAGCTATACTGGCGGTTGCCGCAATCACGCCCGCCTAACCATGCCCGGAGTGCGCCGGGCCTAGTCTAGACTCTCAGAAATCTGCGATGAAACTGCCTGCCGTGGCAATTGCCGTATCGTTGGTCTGCCGCATTGCGGCGGGCGGCGATGAACCGGTCGATTTTGCCCGTGATGTACGACCCATTCTTTCGGCCGCCTGCTTCAAATGCCACGGTCCCGACGAAAAACAGCGCAAGTCCGATCTGCGTCTCGATACGCAGACGGGCGCCACGGCCGACTTGGGCGGGCACGCGGCCATCGTGCCGGGCCGCCCCGACGACAGCGAAGCCCTGCGGCGCATGCGTTCGACCGATCCCGATGAGCACATGCCCCCGGCCGATTCGGGCAAGACCGTCACGCCCGAGCAGATCGCCGTGGTGCGGAGGTGGATCGAGCAGGGGGCCAAGTGGTCGGGGCATTGGGCGTTTACCCCGCCAAAAAGGCCGGACCTTCGTAGAACGGAATTCATTCCGTTCCTTGAGGAACAGAAGGGAGAAAACGGAATCAATTCCGTTCCACGAGTGCGCAATCCGATCGATCTGTTTGTGCTGGCTCGATTGAAACACGAGGGTCTGGCGCCGTCGCCGGAGGCCGACCGCGTCACGCTGCTGCGTCGGCTGAGCCTCGATCTGATCGGGCTGCCGCCTACCATCGAAGAGGTCGATGCGTTTCTGGCCGATGAATCGCCCGAAGCGTATCAAAAGCAGGTCGAGCGGCTGCTCAAGTCGCCGCACTACGGCGAGCGCTGGGGCCGGCACTGGCTCGACGCCGCTCGGTACGCCGATTCCGACGGCTACGAGAAAGACAAGTCACGGCAAGTATGGTTTTATCGCGACTGGGTGATCGACGCCCTGAATCGCGACCTGCCTTACGACCAGTTCATCATCGAGCAGATCGCCGGCGACTTGCTGCCCGACGCCACGCAAGAGCAGCGCGTGGCCACCGGCTTTTTGCGGAACTCGATGATCAACGAAGAAGGGGGCGTCGATCCCGAGCAATTTCGCATGGAGGCGATGTTCGACCGGATGGACGCCATCGGCAAGGGCATGCTGGGGCTGACGATTCAGTGCGCCCAGTGCCACAACCACAAGTACGACCCGCTGACGCAGCGCGAGTATTACCAGCTTTTCGCCTTCATCAACGACGCCCACGAGGCGACGATCGCCGTCTACACGCCGGACGAGCAGATGCGGCGGGCGGAGTTGTTCCGCCGGATCGGCGAGATCGAGGCCGATCTGCAACATCGCCATCCCGACTGGCAAGAGCGGCTGGCCCACTGGGAAGAGGCGGCCAAGGCCAATCAGCCGGAATGGACGGTGGTGCAGCCGGAGGTCGAAGAGATTTCGACCGGCGGGCAGAAATATCTGCCGCTGGGCGATGGTTCGCTGCTGGCCCAGGGCTACGCTCCCACCAAGCACCGCGTGAAGATCACGGCGCGGACCGACGTGAAAAACATCACGGCCTTTCGCTTGGAGTTGCTCACGCATCCCGATCTGCCGCGGGGCGGACCGGGGCGATCGGTCAAAGGCACGGGGGCGCTGACGGAGTTTCAGGTGGATGCCGCGCCGTCTGAGGCGCCGGACAAAGTCGAGCACATTAAGATCGTCAAGGCGACTTCAGACATTGAGCTATCTGAAACGCCGCTCGATGCCCTCCACGACGACCGCAGCGGACGGCGGCGTGTGATCGGCCCGGTGGCATACGCCTTGGACGGCAAAGACGAGACGGCCTGGGGAATCGACGCCGGCCCCGGCCGCCGCAATCAGCCGCGCAAGGCGGTGTTTGTGGCCGAGAAGCCGATCGCGCATCCAGCCGGCACGGTGTTGACGTTTTACTTGCAGCAAAATCACGGCGGCTGGAACAGCGACGACAACCAAAACTGCAACCTAGGCCGGTTTCGGCTATCAGTCACCACGGCCACCGATGCGGCCGCTGATCCGCTGCCGGCGGCGGTGCGGCAGGCGCTGGCCGTGCCGAAAGAGCAACGCACGCCGGCGCATGCGGCGGCGATCTTCAGTTACTGGCGCACCACGGTGCCCGAGTGGCAGGCCGAAAATGCCGCCATCGAGGAGCTTTGGAAGCAACATCCGGAGCCGACGACGCAACTGGTGTTGGCCGCTCGCGAGCAGCATCGCGCCACGCACCGGCTGGATCGCGGCGACTTTCTCAAGCCGTTGGAGGCAATCGAGCCGGGCGTGCCTAGCTTTTTGCACGCCTTGCCGGCCGGAGCGCCGCTCAACCGGTTGACCTTTGCCCGCTGGCTGGCCGACCGCAATTCGCCCACCACGGCCCGCTCGATGGTTAATCGCGTCTGGCAGAGTTATTTTGGCGTGGGGCTGGTGAGCACCAGCGAAGACCTGGGGCTGCAAAGCGAGGCGCCCTCGCATCCCGAGCTGCTCGATTGGCTGGCCGTCGAGTTTATGGACCGCGGCTGGAGCTTGAAGGCGCTGCATCGGCTGATTGTGACGTCGAGCACTTATCGTCAGTCGTCGCGCGTGACGCCCGAGCTATACGCCCGCGATCCTTACAATCGGTTGTTGGGCCGTGGCCCGCGGTTCCGGGTCGAGGCCGAGATCGTGCGCGACGTGGCGTTGGCCGCCAGCGGTTTGCTGAATGCCAAACTCGGCGGCCCGAGCGTCTATCCGCCCGCCCCGGAATTCTTGTTCCAGCCGCCCACCAGCTATGGCCCCAAGGTCTGGCGGCAGGAGACCGGCGACGACCGCTACCGCCGGGCGATCTATACGTTTCGTTATCGTTCGGTGCCCTATCCGGCGCTCCAGACGTTCGACGCGCCCAACGGCGACTTCGCGTGCGTGCGTCGCGCCCGGTCGAACACACCGTTGCAGGCGCTCGTGACTTTGAACGAACCGCTTTCGATGGAGTGTGCTCAGGCGCTGGCCTGGCGCGCGTTGAAAGATGGCGGCACCGACGATGCCGCGCGGGTGCGCTACGCCTTCCGCCGTTGCCTGGCTCGGCCGCCCGCCGAAGCGGAGCAGCAGGAAATGCTGAGCTTATTGGCGCGAGCGGTGAAGCATGTTTCTGAAGGTTGGACCGAGGCGAATACCGTGGCGGGCAGCGATGCGGCTAAACGCCCGTTGCCGCCGGGTACAACTCCTACTCAGCTTGCGGCGTGGACGATTGTTAGCCGTGTATTGTTGAATTTGGATGAGGTGATTACGAAAGAGTAGCAACTCCCAAGAGAATGCTTGCTATGTTCGGCATGGGACCGTTTGAACTTTTGATCGTCGGCGTGATGGCGCTCCTGATCGTTGGAGTGCCGATCGTCGCCGTGATTATTCTGGTGGCCTGGTTCACAAAACAGAAAACCAAATGAATTGCCAAGATTACCTGTATCGAAATCACGACCCTCGAGAACTCAGCCGGCGCTGGTTTCTGCAAAAGTGCGGCGTGGGGCTGGGCGGGCTGGCGTTAAGCCAGTTACTCTCGCCCGAGGAGAATGCGGCTGCTCAAGCCACCGGCCCGCTGGCGCCGAAAGCGCCGCATTATCCCGGCAAAGCCAAGAACGTCATCTTTCTGTTCATGGCCGGCGCGCCGAGCCATTTGGAACTGTTCGACAACAAGCCGCAGTTGGCTAAGTTCGACGGCACGCTGCCGCCGGCCGACTTGCTCAAAGGCTATCGCGCGGCGTTCATCAATCCCAACTCGAAGTTGCTGGGACCAAAGTTCAAATTCGCCCGACATGGCAAATGCGGGGCCGAACTTTCGGAGCTGCTGCCGCACCTGGCAGGCGTGGCCGACGACATCGCCATCGTGCGGTCGATGACCACCGACGCCTTCAACCATGCTCCCGGCCAGATTTTGATGAGCACCGGCTCGCAGCAATTCGGCCGGCCGAGTCTCGGTTCGTGGGTCACCTATGGCCTGGGCAGCGAGTCGCAGGAACTGCCCGGCTTTGTGGTGTTCAGCTCGGGCAAAAAAGGCCCCAGCGGCGGCAACAGCAACTGGGGCAGCGGCTTTTTGCCGACCGTCTATCAGGGCGTGCAGTTTCGCGGCAGCGGCGACCCGGTGTTGTACCTCTCGAACCCGCCGGGCGTCGACGGCCCCCTGCAGGCGGCCTCGCTGGAATCGATCGGCCGGCTCAACCAGATACGGCTCGATGTGGTGGGGGACCCCGAAATCGCCACCCGCATCAACTCATTCGAGATGGCCTTTCGCATGCAGGCCAGCGCCCCGGAGCTGATGGACCTGGCCGCCGAGCCGGAACACGTGCTGAAGCTTTACGGCGCCGAGCCGGGCAAGCCGTCGTTCGCCAACAATTGCCTGCTGGCCCGGCGGCTGGTCGAACGCGGCGTGCGTTTCGTCGAAATCTTTCACGAAGCCTGGGATCAGCACGGCAATCTGGTCAACGACCTGAAGCATAATTGTCAGGACACCGATCAGGCCGCCGCCGCGCTGGTCAAAGACCTCAAACAGCACGGACTGCTCGACGAGACGTTGGTGATCTGGGGCGGCGAATTTGGCCGCACGCCGATGGTGCAAGGCGGCAATGACGGCCGCGACCATCATCCCAACGCTTTTACCATGTGGCTGGCCGGCGGAGGCGTCAGGCCCGGCGTCACGCTGGGGGAGACTGACGAGCTAGGCTTCAACGTCGCCCGCGACCGCGTACACGTACACGACCTGCACGCCACGATTCTGCATTTGTTGGGGTTCGATCACACGCGCCTGACGTATCGTTTTCAGGGGCGCGATTTCCGAATCACCGATGTCGAGGGACGGATTGTCAGCGAGTTGCTGGCGTGATTGGCCGGCAAAAAGATTCAGGGCAAAAAACTAAAAAGAGAAGGCGATGTCGATTTCCAACGTCACACCCGGTCTTACGCCCAAGGACTGGCCGGGCTTCCTTACGGATATCTTGCCGCGCCAGGGAAACTGGAGCGACGAGGAATATCTCGTGCTCACCGAGCAGACCAACCGACTGGTGGAGTTCACCGATGGCTTCTTGGAAGAATTGCCCATGCCGACCGAGCGACACCAGGCGATGGTCGAATACCTCTTCGATGAATTCCGGGCGTATATCAAGCCGCGAGGCGGCAAAGCTCGATTCGCCCCACTCCGACTGCAAATCAGGCCGGGCAAGTATCGTGAGCCCGACATCTTGCTCGTGTTGTCGCTCTCCGATCCGCGCCGGCAAGATCGATTTTGGAGAGGCGCGGATCTGGCGATCGAAGTGGTCAGCCCGGACAAGCCCGAGCGCGACCTGGTCGAGAAACCCGCCGACTATGCCGAAGGCGGAGTGCAAGAGTATTGGATCGTGAACCCGATCGACGAGACGATCAGCGTTTTGCGGCTTGGAGGCGCGACCTACGTCGAGGCGGGAATGTACCGCCGCGGCGACGCAGCCAGCTCGGTGCTATTGCCCGGATTTAGCTTGGACGTGGCGGCCGTTTTCGAGGCCGAATGAATTACCACGCCTCAATGGTCAGGCGGTGCTCGCGCATGAAGGCAAGGGCTTCGTCGCGGTTGAAGACACTGTCAGTGGCGCCGATCGAACGCACGCAGCTTGCCCCCAAGGAGCTGCCCCACTCGAGGCAGCGCCACGGATCGCCCCCGTCGAGCAAGCCGGCGATGTATCCCGCGTCGAATGCGTCGCCGGCTCCCGTAGCCCCGACGTAATTCACCGGATACGTCTCGGCTTGCAGCCGAAGGCCCTCGGCCACGAGGACGGTGCCGCGACCCCCGCAGGTGATCACCACCGTTCGGGCGCCTGCGGCGTGAAACCATTCGGCCTGGCGGCGTGGGTCGTCCAGGCCGGTGAGCAGGGCTGCCTCGTCGTTGTTGGGCAAGAAGATGTCGGTTTCGGGCAACAACGGCTCTAGCTGCGGCCAGTAGTCGCCCGGACCAGGCACGACCACGTCGAGCATCGTGATGACGCCCGCCGCTCGAGCCTGCCGAAACAGTTCAGCGAGGTCCGTCGACTTTAGGTTGGGCATCAGAAAAAAGCCGCCGACATAAAACACCTTGGCCTGGCGGACGCGCGCCAGCGGAATATCGGCCGCCGACAGTCGTCCGTTGGCCCCGATGGTGTGGATGAAGCGGCGGTCTTCGCCGGTCACGTTGATGATCAATGTGCCCGAAGTCCCTACGTCCGAGAGTCGGCGGATCGAGCTGGTATCGACTCCGCGATCGTCGAGCGTTTCGATGACAAATCGGCCGAAGGCATCGTCGCCGACGCAACCGGCCACCGCCACCTGCACGCCCAGGCGGGCCAAATCCATCGCCGCGTTCGAGGCACAGCCGCCGATGTTCAAGAGCAGATGGTCGCTCAGCAGCAACTCGCCCGCATTGGGTACTCGCGGAATGGGAGCGCAGAGATGGTCGGCCACGAGCACGCCCACGCTGAGACAGTCGATCGACATAAAGAGGAATCGCTAAGAGTCGGCTTTGGCGGAGCGAAAGACGACTTTACACGCCGCCGCCGACTGCCGCAAATCGGCGGCTTTCGTCTTGACCCAAACGACGGTTCGTGCAAGACTTCGCGGCCCATTTTGCCCGGCGAAACGGAACTGTTTTGATTCGACTGATTCGACAGGAGTGGACGCGATGAAACGCGGTGGTTGGCTTTTCCCATTGGCGTGCATGTTTGGATTTTCGGTGGGCTGCGGTGGGCCGTCAGGTGGCCAGCCGGCGGCCGACGCAGCAAGCTCGGCTGAATCTTCGGGTCTGGCCGATGGCGCGGATGGCGACGAAGCTTCGGACGATGAATCCGCTGCCGGCCCTGAGGCCACCGTTTCGGCCTTTTTGAATGCGATCAAATCAGGCGATCAGGACACGGCCAACGCGATGTTGACCACTCTGGCCCGCGAAAAGACGGCCGAGCAGGAGATGGGGCTGGCCCCCACCGAGAGCGACACCGCTGAGTTTGAAATCGGCGAGATTGAGTTTCCGCCCGAAGGCGACGGCCGACTGGCGCACGTTGCCAGCAAATGGACCGACATCGGCGAAGACGGCCAGCCGGTCACCGACGAAATCCTGTGGGCGCTGCGACGCGAGAAAGAGGGCTGGCGGATCGGCGGAATGGCGACGCATGTTTTCGCGGATCAGCCGCCGGTAATTCTCGACTTTGAGGATCCAGAAGACATGCAGCGCAAGCAGCTTCTTGTGGAGCAAGAGATGGAGCTCCGGGCCCGCACCGAAGCGGACGTGCAAGGGCAGGGAACCATGCAAACGGGCCGCGACGAATCCAGCGAAGAGGCGAATACCGACCTCGAAGCCCGTCGCGTGCCGTCTCGCAGCCGGCCAGCCAAACGGCAGTAAGCCGTTGGTTTGTAACAGATTAGGAGTCGACGGCACGGAAGGCCCCGCCAGGGGCCTTTTTTTTGCGCTGCGGTCTGCTTTTCGCACACCCGCTGGACGATACATTACCCCCAAACAACCGAATCAACTCAATACGTACAGATTGTGCTGTTTGCCGCTTGACAACGATTTTCGCAATGTTACCCTGGTCAAACTAGCGTGTGCAACACATGCAAGCAACGCAATCGTTAAAGTTTAACTCACGCAGGGCGTTGGCGTTGCAAGCCTGTGCAACACGAACACGATAAGGCCTCCCTCCCCTTTGAGCGGCCGTCAGGAGGGGGATTGACGAGATTGACGGCCCGATTTCGTTTTCTAGGTACGTACCTGTTTGTTGGAGGAACTACGAATGAATCGTGCATTGGTCTTCGGCATCGCGATTTTCCTCGCGGTCGTCGGTATCGCCCTCATGGGGGGCGACAACAAGGTTTTGGCTGGTCACGGCCACGGCGGCTGCGGCGGCGGCTGCATGGGATGTGACGGCGGCGGCGCTTGCGGCGGTGCTCCGGCCTGCTGCGGTCCGGCTGACTGCTGCGCTCCCTGTGGCGGTCGTCGCCACCACGGGCACCATCGTCGGCACCATCGACGCAACGCCTGCTGCGGCCCAGTAGCACCCCCGGCCTGCTGTGGTTGCGCCGGTGGTTACGGTGCTCCTGCTGGCGGTCCGGCCCCCGCTGGTCCCGAAGCTGCTCCGCCCGCCGCTCCCGAAGCTCCCCCGGCCCCGGGCAACGCCCCGTCGGCCCGGATCGAGCGGAGCCGCGTTCGTTTGGTGCGCTTCCGCGGTTAGTGGTTGAATCAGGGCTATTAAAGTCCTGAAAACTTTTTATCTTGGATTCGCCAGCCCTGTAGGCGATTCCGAAGCTCAGAAGTCGAGCCGGGCCTCCCAATGGGGAGGCCCGGCTCTTTTTGCCGGGCAACATCATGCCACCTTCCGCTAGTAGCGGCCGATCGTCAACCGACGAGAGTTCTCCGGCGTTGCCGCCCGAATGGCTTCGCACAAGCCTCAGCTTTCTTTTGTTTGTGCATCTCTTCGCCTTGATGGTGGCGGTGCTTGCCAACTGGTATCCCTCGGCGCTGGCAGTGGAGTTGCGCGCCCGAGTGCCGCTGTTGGCGCCCTACCTTGAGCTTCTCGATATCGACCAGGCGTACGTGCCGCTTTATGGGTTGACCTATGGCATGGACGAAGACACCGACCAGCGGATCGAGGTGGAATTGAAACTCGCCGATGGAACTCAACGCCGCTTCGTTCTGCCGCGGCCGGGAGTCTGGCCGCACCAGCGTTATCGGCGCGAGCAGCGCTTGGCCGAAGTCGCCGCCGACCTAGTGGGCGAAAGCACGAAAAGCCTCGAAAGCTTCTTGCCGCAAGCGATCGCGGCCCACTACGTCGCCGAAACCGAGGCCGATGGCGCGCACGTGGTTGGTGGCACCATTCGTTGCCGGCGCCAGTTCTGGCAAAGTATGGAAGTTCTGGCGTTGAGCGAACCCGTCCCGCCCGAAACCGCCGATCTCTACCAGGCCCAGATCTTGACCATCGGCGGCCGAGTGCAACTGCTCAAAAGGGAGGCCGCCGCCGAAGTCGCCCCGGCCCCCGTGAGAAAGAACACGGAATGACAGTCATCGGCGATTATCTGGCGACACTCACCCGCGAGTTCGGCGCGGGCTGGAACCGTTTTTGGTTCACACCGGCCGACGTTTCGACGCTGGGCGCAATCCGGTTGGGCGCCGGCCTGGTGCTGCTCTATTGGTTAGCGACGTTCACGCCCGATTTGACGGCCTATTTTGGCCCCGACGGCCTGGCGCCGCAGTCCATTCTACGGAATCTTGAAGAGCCGGTTCGCGACGGCAGGCTATTTGTCGTGCCGCAACAAGTGCGCGAGTCGTTGCCGCGGCCGCACCGTTGGTCGTTGCTCAACCTGCTGCATACGCCAAAAGAGTTGATGCTGGGCCACACCGCGGCGCTGGTGATCGCTCTGCTATTCGCGGTCGGCCTCTTCACGCGCGTCACCACGCCGCTGGCCTTGCTTGTGTTACTCTCCTACATTCACCGCGGTCCGGTGTTCACGTCGCAGGTCGAGCCGATTTTGGCCTTCGTCATGCTGTACCTTTGTTTCGGCCCGGCGGGCAAAGCCTGGTCGTTCGATCATTGGTTGGCGCTCCGACGTCATTCACGTCAACTCACAGCGGGCGATGTGATGAAATGTCGGAAGAGCTCAGCAGCCGCCATCTCGCTACGATTGATTCAGGTGCATCTCGCGCTGGTCTACGCGTTGATGGCCATCGGCAAGCTGTCGAGCCCGGTCTGGTGGCAGGGCACGGGCGTATGGTGGTTGATTGCCCGGGCCGACGCGCCGCTGGTCGACCTTACAGGGCTTCATTCGTTTCCGCACCTTGTTTCCATCTGGACTTACGCCGTCGTGCTTTGGCAAGCGACTTTACCAATCTTGATCTGGCATCCTTTAGCAAGGCCGTTGCTGCTGGTGGTTAATGCGATCATGTGGGGGCTGCTGGCGCCGGTGACCGGCTTGCTGGATTGTGCTCTGATGATGGTAATCGCCAGTCTGGCATTTGTACCGCGCGTTGGCAGGCACGATATTTAGTCCCCGCGCCGTTCTTCTGTAGGGAACGCCCTCCGTGAAGTTCCGCGTGGGGCGGAGCGACGTCCACCCGCCGGTCACGGAACGCCACAGAGGGAGTTCCCTACAGCGCGCCGGCGAGCAGTTCGATTGCCGAGGCCGAATCAAACCCCGGGCGCTTGCAACAGGAAGAACTGAATGACTTCCTGCTCCAGCAGCGGCAGCGGCCGAATGCGGACGGTTGGCGAGCGGACCGTGCCCGTCACTTCGACGTTGATGACCTGGTTCGAGAGAAACTGACTGGCTTCGAGCAGTAAGGCCACCGGCGGGGCGGTGAAGAGGGCAATCCGCGCGGCCAGTGTCGAGACGGCCCGCTGGCTCGGGTTGAGCTGCCCCGTGTTGACCGTAACGTTCAGGTTTAGCCGTCCCGATAGCGAGACGGCGCCGCGGGCATAGAGTTGGGCCGCATTGCTCGAAACCGAGAATTCATCGACCCGGACGACGCCGCCCGCGAGGCGAGCGCGCAACTCGCCCTGGTTGAAGGTGGTCGATCCTGAAATGCCGCCCGTGAGAAACGGCAGCACCCCTTGCAGGATGGGAAACGACATTGCCTGCGCGTTGGTCAGGTCGGCGTCGACGGTGCCGCTGAGGTCGCGGACCGTGCGCACGTTTCGGCCCGCGAGCGTAAACTTGCCGCTGATTTTGCCGCTGCCCAACCGGCGGGCCGACGCCACCCGCCGTAAGAGAGTCCGCAGATCTACACGGGAGAATTTGCCTTTGCCATTCAAGTCGAGTCCGGCGCCGGATAGCGTCACGTCGAAATCGCCAACCACGCGTCCCAGCGCCACTTGCGCTGTAGTGCCGTGCAGATGGAGTTGTCCGGTGCCGCTGACCGGATCGATGATGCCGGCGATCGGCGCCCGCAGGCCGCTGAATTCGAGCCCGTTAATCCGTCCCTGCCGAATCGCGGCGGCGCCGTTGACGTAGACGGGCCGCCTAACGCCGAAAAAGCCCCGCAACTGAGCGTCGATGGTGCCACGTACCCGCGAAGCCAGCCGTGGAACCAGACTGAGCAGATCGGCCGCTTCGGCGCCGTTGATGGCCACCTGAAACGTGCTGCGGCGGCCCGGCTGGAGAAACAGGGTGGCCGAAGCCAACAGTTGCCCGCTCGCTACGATGCCCGATACATTGGCCACCTCCATCTGGCCGGGCAACATTCGAATCTGTCCATGCACTTCGTCGAGCAAACCGACGCCTTCATACTGAACGTCGTTGAGAGTCAGGTCGCCCGACCCCAGGGGCTGTCCGGTAGCCGGATCGTGTCGGTATTTGACGTCGATACTGAGCGTGCCCGAAAGCGCGTCATCGGCGCCACGTTCGCGAAGCAGCGGACCAACGGTCGCCAGTCGCGCGTCGGTGAGCTGCAAGCGGCCTTCGTTGAGGCCGGGCCGGCCGTCGGGCGGCGTGGGCTGCCAAACCCCGGCGAGTTGCAACTTCCCCAGCATCGCTTCGCCAGTGACTTCATATCGCGCGGTGCCATCGCGATACGCCAGCCGCCCGTGCAAGCCGCCGATCGCCACGGTGTCGGCCGTGAGCTGCGGAGCGTCGAACGCGGCATCAATGCTCCAGGCCTCGACCCGCGCGAGCTTGCCTGCGGGAATCTGCGCCTCGATACTGCCGTCGATTTTGCCGCCCAGCCGCACCGCCGGCCGGGCAAGATCGGTGGCCAGCCGGCCCACGTCGATCGCCTTCCACTCGATCGCGATACGACCGGCGCCTCGCTCGTCGAGCGGAACCGTGGCGCTGCCATTGATCTGGCCGTCATACAATGCGATGAGCAGCCGCGAGACGGAAACGCGTTCTTTGTCGGCCGCGAAATTGAGCGCCACGCGGTCGATTTTCGCGCCATCAGCCTCGAGATCGCGCGCGGTCAACGAACCATCGCCCTCGACGACCACCGGGTCGAGCGTGCCACGAGCATCGATCGCCATGCCAAACTTACCGGCCAACCGCATGGGCGGGCGGAGCGTGTCCGGCAGCGTATTGGCCCTTGCCAAATCGGCGTTATCGAGCGCCAGCTTCGCTTCGTAATCGAAGGGCGCCGCCAGATTGACGCGGCCCGAACCTTGCAAGGTGGTTTCGCCTTGTCGCGCGCTCAATTCCGAAATGACGAGCGAGCTGTCTTGCACCTGCGACCGCAACCGCGCGCTACCGCCCGTCCAACCAAAGGCGCTCAATCCGCTCAGCGCTGCGTCAACGTCGCCCCGCGTCAATTGCGGAGGATCGAGCGCGCCCTGCACGTCGGCCGAGAGATTGGCAGTGCCCGTGATGACGGCTGGCGGACGCAGCCGCGGCGGCAGCCGGTTCAAGAGCGCCAGATCGGCGCGACGCAGCCTGACGGTCGCGCCAAAATCAAACGCATCGGACAGCGCGATGTGGGCCGATGCATTGAGCCGCATCGAACCTTCGTCGGCTTCGATCTTCGAAAGGGTGAATATGCCTTCGTCGAGTCCCACCGTCAGTGCCGCGCGGCGCAGCACAAACTGGTCGAGCCGCAGCGCCCACAACAAAACGTCGCCGTGCGCCTGCCAATTATCGAGCTGCGCGAGCTCGCCTTTCGCCGAGGCCTTGACGTTGCCGTTCGACCAGCCCTCGGCGCGCGCCCCCCGGAGGTGTTCGACCACGTCGAGATCGGCCAGCAGTCGGGCGACGTTCATCCGCTGCCAAGTAAGTGCAATGTGGGCGTCCGGGACATCAGCGGCTTGCATCAATGCGTGCGCGGTCAATCGTGCCTCTGTAGGGAACGCCCTCTGTGGCGTTCCGCGATCTGCGAATCGACGTCGCCCCGCCCCGCCCGGAACGCCACGGAGGGCGTTCCCTACAGCGTTCTCTCTTACAAACGTATCGGGCAGCGGCAACGCGACATTGCCGGTCAAGCGGCCTTGATAGCCATCGACGACGATTTGCGAAAGCGACACTCGTTCATCGGTGACGTCGTAGTTAAAATCGGCGCGATCGAGCACCGCCCGCCCGGCTTGCAGGCGCCGGGAAGCGACCGCGCCGCGAGCCACAAACGTCATCGGTTGCAGCGTACCATGCAGGTCAGCCGATACTCCCGCTCGGCCGCCCACCGGCTGCGGCGGGCGGACGGTCTCGGGCAAACGGTTCGCCTGCGCCAAATCGACGTTGGCAATGCTGAGCGACGCGGCGAATTGAAACGGCGTCTGCAGTTTCAGCCGGGCCGAGCCGGTCAATTGAGCCAACGAAGAACGGACGGAAAGCTGGCTGATGTTCAACTGGCCCTCGCCCACCCGCAGATCGAGCGACGCTTGTGGCAGCGTCACGCCATACGCCGCCGCGTTGCGGAGCGTCAATTGTCCCTGCCCGCTCCACGAGCCGGAGTTGCGCAAGCCTTCGAGCGGCGCCTGCACCTGCAAGGCGCCGGATGCCACGCCCTGCCAGCCGGCATCGGCCACGCGCCCGGTAGTCCCGGCCCTTGTGGCCGGCCTATGCTCGGTAGTCCCGGCCCTTGTGGCCGGCCTATTCATCAAGACAGCGGCCAGCGCACCGACGTCGACGCCGCGCCATTGCAGGCCCAACTGCGCCGTGCCTTTCGCGTTCAAGGGCACGGTGGCATTCGCCCCGACCTGCCCGCCGTAGAACGAAATCTGAATCGGATTCAGCCGGATGCGCTCGGCGGTAACATCATACGGCACTTGCAAACGCTCGACGCGGAGGCCACCAGCGCTCAGCCCGGTCCCGACCAGCGTTCCTTGGGCGCGGAATTCCCGCAATTGGATTTTGCCGCTCACACGGACGTTGGCAGTGAGCTGCCCGCCGACATCCACCGGGGGCCGAAGCTCGGGATCGAGATCGGCCAGCCAAGCCAGATCGGGGGCGTTCAGTCGCAACTGCGCCGAGTAGTCAAACGGCGCGGCCAGGGCCAGCGCCCCGCTACCCGTCAGCCGCAGCCGCTCAAGCTCAATGGTCAGGTTGCTCAGCTTAGCCTGTCCGCGGGCCAACCGTAGGTCGGCGACTACTTCGGCCGGTGGGAATTGAAGCGCCTTCACATGCTCGAGTGAAACGTGTCCTTCGCCTCGCCAGGCCGAGAGGTCGCGCAGCCTATCGACGGGCACGTCGATCGACAGGTGGCCGCCAGCGTCGCCCTCGATCATGCCGGCCGCTTGCGGTACGACATCGGCCAGTAATGACATGGATAGACGTTCAAGCGAAACATTGGCGGTCAGGTTACCGCGCGGACGGACTTGCAGTTTGGCACTGCCCGAAATTGTGCCCTGCTCGCCGTCGGGTCGCGGCACGTTGAACCGCACGCTGGTGAGCTGCAGCACGCCCTCGTGGTAAACGATCCGGGCTGCGAGTTGGTGCAGGTCGAAACCGGCCACCGTCAGATTGTTCGAGTCGATTTGCCCTTCGACCTGATAAGCGCTGGTGCGCAGAATGGAACGCCAGGAGGGAACGCCGGCCGACAGCCGCACGGTTACCTGTCCGGCGACCGGCACGGGCACTTCCACTCCGAAACGTTTGAGGCGGGCCAAGAGCGCGTTGATTTCGACGTCGCGGAATGTCCAGTGCAGTCCTCGCACCTGGTCAGGCGTCTTGGCGGCCGGCGTTTGTGCAAACGCGGCCGAATGAATCGGCGGCGCAGGTAGAACGGAATTCATTCCGTTTGCTCCTGGGCGCGGCGCGGCTTCGCCGGCGCCGGCCAGGGCGGCGACCAAGAGCACGGCGGTCACCATGATACAATGGCCTCTGACCACTTCCTGAACCCTGAACCCTGAACCCTGAACCCTCCGAGCGGAGCCAGCCATGTGGGAAACTCTCTGTTCTGTGTGCGACGATCTCATCGGCGGTGACGCGCCGCACGACCCCATGCGTCTGACGCAAACCGCCGTGCGGGCCGCCGTCGTGTACGTGCTGTCGTTGGCATTGGTGCGGTACGGCAAAAGCAGGTTCATCAGCCAGGCCTCGGCCATCGATGTGCTGATCGTGCTCATTCTCGGATCGCTTCTCAGCCGGGGCATCACCGGGTCGGCCTCGATTTCGACGACGATGGTGGCCAGCGGCGTGCTAGTCCTATTCCACTTTAGCTTGACTTGGCTGGCTTGCCACTCGCACCGCCTGGGCAGCCTGATTAAGGGCAATCCGCGGGTGCTGGTCGAGCAGGGCGCCATCGACTGGCCGCAAATGGGCCGCTCGCACATCTCGCAAAACGACCTGATCGAGGCCTTGCGATTGCGAGCTGGCACCGACGATCTCAGCCAGATCAAGGTGGCCTACAAAGAACGCAACGGCGCGATCAGTTTTATTCTATATCCGTCGCCGCCCCGGGTGGTGGACCTGGCCGTCCACCACGGCGTGCAGACGGTGCGAATTGAGTTAACCTAATCGGCCAGGTTTGCTCACGCCGCAAAGTCGATCGGCCGATAACTGGACGCGAGAAACTAGCGCGCGGCACAGGCCGGCGCGCCTTGAATACAACAACCCAAACTGCCTCGGCCTTATAAAATGTCTGCCAGCGCTCAGTCGCCCAATCTGCCCGTTCCCCGGTCGCGCTCGTCGCGGGCCATGAACACCATGGCCGATGTGGTGGCCGCGCTGGGCGGGCTGGTGCTCGATCAGGTGGCGGCCCTGGGCGATGTGACGATCTTTATGCTGCGAACGTTCCGCTGGCTCGTCACACGTGCCCCGCGCAAAGGAACGCTGTTGCCCAGTTTTTACCAGATCGGCGTGCTCAGCTTGCCCGTCGTGGCGCTGACGGGCACGTTCATCGGCATGGTGCTGGCCGAGCAGAGCTACGCCCAGTTTCGCTTTTTCCGGCTCGAGACGAGGCTGGGCGGTGTGATCAACGTTTCGCTTTTGCGCGAGTTGGGGCCCGTGCTGGCCGCCACAATGCTGGCTGGGCGGGTGGGCAGCGCCATGGCCGCCGAGCTCGGCACCATGCGCGTCACCGAGCAGATCGACGCCCTGGCCAGCATGGGCGCCAACCCCATTCACTACCTCGTGGTGCCGCGGTTTTTGGGTTGCCTGCTGTTGATACCTACCTTGACGATCATGGCCGATTTCATGGGCGTAATCGGCGGTGCGCTCTACAGTACCCTGCGGTTGGGAATTGATTCGCACCACTATTGGGAGAATTCAAAGCGCGTGTTGGGCGCGTTCGACCTGTTCCAGGGAGTATTTAAGAGTTTTTTTTTCGGCGCGGCGATCGCCTTGATAAGTTGTCACCGCGGTTTTCACTGCGATCCGGGGGCCGAAGGCGTCGGCCGCGCGGCCACCAGCGCGTTTGTCTATTCATTTGTGACGATCTTGGTTCTCGATCTGCAGCTCGGCATTGTGCTTAACGCGGTTTATTACTATTTGTGGCCCGAAGGCAGTGCGATGCTGTGATGTCCAAACCCAACGATTCGGCTTCTCTGCTCGAGACTCGAGGTCTGCACGTCGATTTTGGCAGGCACCACGTGCTGCGCGAGATTAACTTGCAGATTCCGCGAGGCCAAACCCTGGCGGTGATCGGCGAAAGCGGCTGCGGCAAGACGGTGCTGCTGAAAACGCTGATCGGGCTGATACGCCCCAGTCGCGGGCAGGTACTCTTCGACGGCCGCGACCTGGCGGAAATGGACGAACAGGAACTGAACCAGCAGCGCATTCGCTACGGCTTCGTGTTTCAGCAGGCCGCGCTGTTCGACAGTATGACCGTGGCCCGCAACGTCGGTTTTCCCTTGAGCCAGCACAGCGACAAGAGAGAGGACGAAATCCGCCAGGCGGTCGCCGAGCGGCTGGCCGAAGTGGGGCTGCCCGAAAGCGTGATGAATAAAAAGCCCGCCGAGCTGTCGGGCGGCATGCGCAAGCGAGTCGGCCTGGCGCGAGCGTTGATTATGAGCCCTGAAGTCATGCTCTACGACGAACCCACCACCGGTCTCGATCCCATCATGAGCGACGTGATCAACGAGTTGATCGTTCGCACGCGGCAACGCAACCCGGTGACCGGCATCGTGGTGACGCACGACATGAACACCGCCAAAAAAGTGGCCGACCGGATCGTGATGCTTTATCCGTTGTCTCGGCTGCGGCGTGAGGAGCCGCAGGTGATCTTCGATGGCTCGGCGCGCGACCTGGAGCGGACCGACGACCCGCGCGTCTCGCAGTTCGTCAATGGCGAGGCGGGCGAGCGGCTGAGCGAAATGCAGGACATCGTCGCCGGAGCCGGTTCATAATCCCGGCGGCATGGAGAAGTCATGGACGAACGAAAAATGCGGTACAGCCTCGGGGCGGTGGCGATTTTTACCATCGCGGCGGCTGTTTCGATGGTCGGGCTGATCGGCCGCGCCCCGTCGTTGCTCCACGGCACCTATCCGCTTTACGTCAAGTTCAGGCAGGCGCCGGGTGTGTCTGAGGCGACGCCGGTGCGCAAGTTCGGCATTCGCATCGGCCAGGTCACTGAAATAGGCTTCGCTCCCGATGATTCCGGTGCATTAGTGATGGTGCAAATCGATGCCAACCGCCGTTTGCGGAAGAATGAAACCTTGAGGGTCAACAGTTCTCTGCTAGGCGACGCGGTGTTAGAAGTCGTCGAAATGGACGAAGACGAGAATTTGCGAGGTGAATACCATCAGCCGGGCGACACGCTCGAAGGCACCGTTCGCTCCGATCCTTTGCAAGTCATCTCGAACATGGAGGGCGGCCTGGCCGACGCCATGTCGTCGATTGGCCGCACCAGCGACGAAATCGGGCAACTGGCCCAGAAGGTCAGCGATTTGCTGGGCGGCAACGAAGAGCAGATCGTGCGGATCGTCGACAAAATGGAAAAGACGATGGACCAGTTGGGCGCCGCAGTCAGCAGCACGCAAGACCTGATGGGCGATCCGGCCTTGCGCGAAAACCTGCGGCGCACGATGACCGACATGCCCGAAGTGCTGGCCGACGCCCGCGAGGCGATCGGCAGCTTGCGCACCACGCTGTCGGGAGTCGACCGCAACCTGGCGAACCTCGAGGGTTTTACGCGGCCGTTGGGCGACCGCGGCCCGCAACTGGTGGCCAATCTCGAAAGCTCGGCCGCCAAACTCGACCGGGTGCTCACCGATATGTCAGCGTTCAGCGAATCGCTGAACGCGCCGAGCGGCTCGCTGAGCCAGTTGATCAACAATCCCGACGTTTATCAGCAGCTCAAGTCGGCGGCGATGAACATCAACGAGCTGAGCAAAGAGATGCGGCCGATCCTCCGGAATATCGAGGTGCTCACCGACAAGCTTGCCCGGCACCCCGAGGCGCTGCTGCGCCGCAGCACGGGCGTGAAGTTCAGCCCGTCGGAGATGGGCGTCGAGTCTCTGCCGCCGCGAGGCATTTTTCACAAGTAGAACGGATTTCATTCCGTTTGCGCCGGCCGTTCGCCTGTGGCGAACGCGGGAACGGAATGA
>DATFDL010000300.1:0-3016 GCA_035252155.1 Pirellulales bacterium
CGTAATAGCCGAGCACGCGCGTGAACGCGGCCGCCACGCTGCCCACGTTCGGTGGAATCGTTCCGCCCGGCGGCGTCGAGCCCGTCGGGCCGGCCGGCGGGCTCGACGTGGGCGACGACGTCGAGCCGGCCGGCGACTGCAAGCCTTGCAGCCGGTTCGACCAGACGCGTTCGACCGCGTACAGCCCCAAGTAAACCACGTCGGTGCTGGGATTGGCGAAATCGGCGATCTCCAGGCCCGAGGTGGCGTCGGAGGTGTCGTCCCACCAGCCCCGGCGCGTGGGATCGGTGACGGCCTCGGCCAGCTCATGAGACGAAGCTTCGGTTTGCTGATCGAACGCCGACAGGCCGGCGATGCGGTCGTTGCCCAACGGGTCGGGAATCACGGCGTACACCACCGTGTCGCCCTGCGAATCGACGAAGCTGTCGTGATAGCCGGCAAAACCCACCGGGTGTCCGTTGCTGCTGCTGCCGTCCTGCGTGACGGCCACATTCGGCGGCGTGAACACAAACAGCACCTGGTTGGCGCTGGGCCGGGCGATGGCCCGCGACACGATCTCGCTGTCGAGCAGGCGGCGGATCATACCATCGGGAATTGTGCCGGCCCGCCAATTGTCTTGGGCCAGGTTGACTTGCCCGGTGAACCCGCCACGGCCGATCTGCCCGCCTTGCGGCGTGCTGTACTCGGCCAGCATGTCCATGAAGGTGCTGTTGGTGAACGTGGCAAAGAACTGATCGAGCTGGGCGGCGTTTTGCTGCAGCGCCGGGTCGGTCGTCCAACCGCGGCCGAGATACACGGTCTCGACGGCGGCGTTGTCGATCAGCCGGCCGCCTTGATACGTGACGCCCGACAGCAGGCGGCGCGGTTCGAGTCGCTCAATCGGGCAACGTTTGCGCGCGTGCATCGGCCGTAAATCCACCTTCGCTGCTAACGCCCCGTGACAGTGGCAGCATATTTAGCGGCCGCGGTGTCCGCAAGCAAATTTCCGGGCGGCAAGACGATGTGACTCTATTGGTTTTGACAATCAAAACCGGTGATCTTGGCTTTCGACGTCTATAGGGAACGCCCTCCGTGGCGTTCCGCGAACTGCGGGTCGACGTCGCGCCGCCCCTCGCGGAACGGCACAGAGTCCGTTCCCTACAGAGACCCGGTACAAATGGGCCGCCGACGAAGGTCGCCGGCTACAGATGCCTCAATACGCCCCCGGCGGAATCACCATGCCGTCGCGAGGATTGAACAATCGCTGCAAAATCTCTGGCTCGACCGTGTTCGCGATGAAGTGTACGCTCCCGTCGCAAAACAGCGCGTTGAAGCCCGTCTTGCGCAGGCCGCCCAAGCTCGCCTGCGGTTGTTGCGGATCGAACAGCAAATCGTCGGGCTGGGTCCACACCACGGCCGCTTCCGGATCGGCCTCGACCACCATGATGGTGTTCGACGTGCCGTCAGTGATGTTGACGAAGCTTACATGCCGCGCCAAGGCCGCCTCCGCGTTGTCTTTGCGAAATGCCACCGACAGCCTGGCGCCCTTTTCGTCCTTACCTTCGGGAAAGACCGCCTGCGGGCCGGTCGCCGCCAGGTAGATCGTCCGCTCGGCATCGATGAAGTCGGGGGTGCGATAGACGGGCGGCATTTGAGCGATCAGCTTCTTGTTATGTTCGCTGTCCCAAGGCTCGTCCAAGTGAAATTGCTGGTAAAGCCCCTGGGCCTCGACGTACGGCAGAATGTGTACCCGCCAGCTCAATAGCGGCTTGCCGTCTTTGTCGAACGTCGAGGTTGGAAAACGTCCGAACACATCGTGATAGTTGTGAAACGCCAGTCCGATCTGCTTCAGGTTGTTAGTCGCCTGCGCCCGCCGCGCGGCCTGGCGGGCCGATTGCACGGCCGGCAGCATTAGCCCAGCCGCGATGGCGGCAAACCCCGGTGCGGCGCCGATCTCGTTGCGCCCGTGAATCGCGAACGAATTGCCGGTCCGCTCGCGCTCGATCGAACCTATCATCTCTTGGAGCATGCGGCGGGCATAGAGCAGCGGGGCCTGCTCAATTTGCGACAACCCGGCCGCCCGCATCATGCCAAGCCGTGCCTCGAGCGTATCGGTCGAGAACTGGATGGCGCGATCGACCAGCGTTTCGAGCCGCGTGGCCGAAGCTTCATCGCGACATTCGAAGAGAAACGTCGAATCGGTCTTGTCCGTTCCTAGGGTCAACGAAAGCTGCACCGAATCGAGCATGTCGGGCAGGGCGGCAACGTCTGCCAGCGCCGGCGGCACCAGGGGTTCCGGCACCAGCCCCGCCTCAAACCGATTCTCGCGCATCAAGTTGTCCACCGCCGCGCGCAGTTCGTCGCGCAGCGGCTCGACGATCGCCACGGCCGCGGCGGTGCCGCTCGAATCGAGCTTACGCAAGCGCGCCAGCAGCGGGCTGGCGGCGTCGCCCTTGGCCAAAAACATCTTTTCGAGCAGCTCGCGCCGGCCGACCAGCGCGGTGTTCGGCTCGGGCACGATGGCCAGCGGCGCTTCGGGGCCGGCCCGCTGAAACCGTTGCCGCACCTTGGCCTCGACGGCCGCCTGGTCGACCGCCTCGCTGAACCGGGCAATCACCGCCGGTTGCGGCTCACCCGACTTATCGACTGCCAGCAGCACGATGATTTCTCGCAGCTTGGTGAGATCGATGCCAAGTTGCTCGGACGCCGCCGCCTGAGCAATCTCGACGGGCAATGCCCGCACGAGCGGCAGCGCCAGAATGTCTTGGGGATGCACGACCACTGCCAACGAAAAGTCGGCCGTGATGTATCGCAGCTCGAGTGTCTTGGGCTCGACGGACTTGGCGGGCGCCACGGACTTAGCCGGAGCTTTTGCGCGAGCGGCAGCCGGTGTTTTGGGGCCGGGTGTCGGTTTCGCGGCCGGTTGTTTAACTGCCGGCTGCTTGATCGCGGGCTTTGGCGCCGGCGCGGGCTTGCGCTGCGCAAACGACGGCGATGCGAACACCAGCGAGGCCGTCAGCCCGAAGAGAATTTTGAA
>DATFDL010000301.1:0-16605 GCA_035252155.1 Pirellulales bacterium
GCGTCGTAGTCCGCGTCATCGTCGAACAGGTCCATCCGCGCATTCCCACGGTTGAGCACGTGGTACACATATCCGCCTTCTGCGGCCCGGTGAGGTCTTCCCATAGACCCCGAAAATACCCATTCTCGGTCGTCGCGTCAATACAAAGGTTCCTGACACCTTTTCCGCCCCCTGACACCTTTTTAGCCCTTTTTAGCCCGGGAGGCCATCTTCTGACGAGCGCGGCTATCGCTTCTCCTGATCGCGTTCAGTCAGCAGCTCTTCGATCTCGGGGATGAGTTCTTTGGCCAGCGTGGCCGAGTAGCCCGCTCGATAATCGCGAACCACGCCCTGACGGTCGATCACCACCACGGCGGGCAGATCCTTGACGCCGTATTTTTCGGCGATTTTCTCCGCCCGAAGTGTGGGGTAGTTGAGCGCCATTTTCTCCGCCACCAGCCGAGCGTCTTCTTCCTTGGCGTCGGTGTTCATGCCTAGCACCACCACCGGCTGGTCTTCGAATCGCTCGGCGAGCTGCTCGATCTGCGGCACCAATCGCAGACACCAATCGCTGCCCCGCCGCCAGAATTCGAGCACGATGACTTTACCCTTATAGTTTTTCAGCGAATGCGATTTGCCGTCCAGATCTTTAACTTGCCAACTGGGGGCGGGCGCGTCGATCAAGTCTGCTCGATCGCGGGCCGCCCGTGCCGCGAAGCCGGCATTCAGGGCGTGCAAACCAAGCTGCTTGCTCAGTTCTTCCTTGATGACGGGCAAACTCACTTGCCCGGCCGCATGTTGCAGCAGGGCGCCCGCGTCGAGCAGCAAGGTCTCGGTCTCGGTGCTATTGCGCTGGGCCGCTTCGAGCAGCTCTCGATAGCGCTGTTGCACGTCGAAGTAGGTTTGCATCTCCTCGTCCAATTGCCGCGTCCAGGCCTGGTCGAAGTTCTCGGTGCCGGCCAGTTCCGTTTGATTCGTCCCCTCGCCCGCCGGTCCATAGCCTTGGCGAAGCTGGCTTTCAACGCTTTCGATCACGCCGCGCTCGGCGTCGAAGAGATACGTCGCCTTGGTCGAGCTGAGCAAAACCTCGTCGGTGGGACTCTGGCGCGTGGCACGGATCTCCCACTGCTGCGAGTCGTCATCGTCGGCCGGGCGCTTCGCCACTTGATAACGATAGCTGACCTGCATCTTCCGCCGCGCGTCGCTCCAACCATTTTCCAATTCCTTGCTGTTTTTGGGCAGCTTGGGAAAGAGCAGCCGCGGCTCCAGCCGATCGTCGATGGTCGGGTTGTCGCTGATCCGGCCGTCAGGGAACAGATCGCAATAAGCGAACGTCACAAATTCCGGCGGCTCGGCAGGGCCTGGGGCCGCGGCAGGCTGCGTCTTGACTGGGCCTGGATTTCCCGCCTGATTGGGCTTGCCCGCTTGTTCAGGCTTGCCCGCTCGATCGGGCTTGGGCGAACCGTTCGGCTTCGAAGATTGGTCGGCATTCTTCGCCTCGCGGCCCTCGGCGGCCGGAGGCATCTGATACGAAGACGATTGCCGTAGGATCAACCGCCAACTGCCGTCGTCGTTCTGCCGAATCACCCAAACTTGCCAGGTGTAGTCCGACTTGAGCGGCGGACCATCCTCGGCGCGAAACTCGCTATGCGCCTGATAACTCAGCTCCTGGCCGACTTTGAACACATAGCGCGGCAATGCCGCTCGCTCGTCGTCGCTTGCCGGATCGGCGGCCACGCCAGTTAGCGGCCACAGGACGGCCGTGAGCAGCAACGGTGACATCGTTCGTGCGCGGATGAACATGGAATGGTTCTCCCAAAGGCCGGGGCGTTGCGCCGCAAAATTCTGCTTTGCGCGAGGCTCGGCAAGATGCGGACATTATATACAGTTCCAAATTATTGGGATTCACTCGAACGACGCCGCCGACTGCACAAAGCTTGCCGCCCGCTGGCCCCGATCGGCGGAGATTGCCGGGGGAGTGCCGCACGCTCGCTGGCCTCTTGGCGTCAAGGCCAGTTATCGGCGGAAAAGTCTTCCCAGCCGTCCCAAGTATTCGCCTGTCCTGCCCCGAACTACCGTTCCGACCCGCACTTGCAGCAAGTTTTGCCGTTCTTGTTCAACTAGTTCGCGCGGCACTACCGATACTACCCGCACGGGCACAGCGCAAGGCTCTCCGCCGTGGAGGGTGTGCGCTACGGCCCCACCAGGGAAGGCAAGGTAGACCCAAGCGATGTCGATCAACCGCTCGAAGTTATGGCTGGCGTTGGGTTTGCAGATCGCGCTGGCAGCCGTCGTCCAAGGCCAGGAACTGCCGGATTACGAATGGGTTCCCGGAGTTAGGGACTTTCAACCCTTCGCTCCGGCGTCGGACATCACCAGTCCGTATGGCCGCGGCCCGAACCGACGCAAGCGCGGCTGGTTCTTCACCATCGAGGATCTTGCCTGGTCGACTTCGGCGCCGGATCGAACCACGGTGGGCAAGGAAGGGTTTAATCCGATCGTCTCGACGGGTTCGCCCGGCGGATTCATCGTCCAGCCGAACACGCTCGACACCGGATTCATTCAGCCGCACATGCAGCAAGGTGAACGGCTGCAATTGGGATACGTGGGCGACGACGACATTGGTTGGTTGGTTGGCACGTTTGTGGTTCACTCGCAGACCTCGGTCGGCACCGCGTCGAACGCCGGCGTTTCGTTCGGAGCACCGTTTGTCAACGGCGTCTCACCACTCGAAGGGTTCTTGGAGGAAGCATTGCCGATTCCGGCGAACCAGCCACCGCCCTTTGGTGCGGGCGGCACGGGCGGCGGGACGGGAGGCGCGGGAGGAGCAGGCGCCACGGCGATCGTTGACGCCGATCTGAACAACAACCATGTCTTCGGCGCGTCGGGCCGCGACATTGGCACGCCGAACGCGTCGCCACCGCCGTTGTTCACGCCGCCGCCCGACGGATTTCCCGATGTGCCGGCCCCGGCCGACTTTGGTGATTTGGTCAACCTGCCGATCTTTTTCGACCATGTCTATACACGATACTCGTCGCGGGTTTGGGGAATCGAAGTCATGCGCACCTACGGACTCTCGAAGAGCCGGCGGGCCGACCACGGCATCTGGGACTTCATGGCAGGCGTGCGCTACATTCGCTTCAACGACAACTTCTACTTCTTAGGCGAAGGGTTTACCGAGTCGCTGACCAGCGGCACGGGCGGCGCCGGCGGCGGCACGGGCGGCGGCGGCGGCGGAGCTGTCATCCAAAGCGGCTTGCTGGCCGACACGCACTTCACTCAGACCTCGAATAACAACCTGATCGGCCCGCAGATCGGGCTGCGCTATCAAAAGCAGCGGGGCCGATTGGCCTTCAACACCTCGTGGCGGTTCATGGCCGCCGGCAACGCCCAAAATAACGTCCAGACGGGCCAGATCGGTGAGCATCCCGAATCGGGTACGCTGCGCCCCGTGCTGTTCGTGCAATTCCCGCAGGCGTCGCAAACATTTCTCTCGCAGCAAGGCAGCACGGGAGGTACGGGCGCGGCTGGCAGCACGCGCGCCTTTACGGCGCCTCAGTTCCGATCGCCCAATTTCGTGCCTCAAAGCGTCTTTCACAAGCAGAACATCGGGACCTTCTCGCCGGTGGGCGAATTCCGCTTCAATCTGAAGTATCAGATCTTCCGCCAATGCTACGCCACGGTCGGTTGGACCGGCCTGGTGATGGGCGGCATCGGACGCTCACCTAACATGGTCAATTACTCGCTGCCCGCGTTGGGAATTCTGAACACCGACAACCGGCAGGTCGTGTTCATTCAGGGCATCAACTTCGGCTTTACGATCAACCGGTAGTTAGCGATGCCCGAGAACCGGATGGGGGCGATACGGCTCGGCGAGAGAGACTAGTTCTTCCGTTGATAGCTTGACCTCCAAGGCCGCCACGGCGCTTTCGAGATGTTCCATCTTGCTGGCGCCAATGATAGGGGCCGTCACTCCGGGCTGTTCCAGCAGCCAAGCCAGCGCCACCTGGGCGTTCGAGACACCGCGCCGCCGGGCCACTTCGCTCAGGCGGTCGACCACGGCGAAGTCGGACTCTTCGTAGTAAAGTTTGTGAGCGAAGTCGTCGGTTTTCGATCGCGGCGTGTCGCCGAACCCTTGCTCGCGAGCGCGGCGGTTGCCGGCCAAAAACCCGCGGGCCAGCGGACTCCACGGAATCAACCCGATGCCCTCGTGCCGGCAGAGCGGAATCATCTCGCGCTCCTCCTCGCGGTAGACCAGGTTGTAATGATTTTGCATCGTGACAAACCGGCTCAGGCCCAGCCGGTCTGACGTCGCGAGCATCTGGGCGAATTGCCAGGCGTACATCGACGAGGCGCCGATATATAGCGCCTTGCCGGAGCGCACCACGTCGTTGAGCGCGTCAAGCGTTTCTTCGATCGGCGTGGCTTGGTCGAAGCGGTGAATCTGATACAGGTCGACATAGTCGGTGCGCAGCCGCCTCAAGCTGTCGTCGATCGAGTGGCGGATGTGCTTGCGCGAAAGGCCGCGCAAGTTGGGATCGTCGCCCATCGGCTGGCAGACTTTGGTCGCGATGACCAGCCGATCTCGCGGCGGGCCATATTCCTTGAGCGCCCTGCCGACGACCTCTTCGCTGACTCCCAGCGAATACATGTCGGCGGTGTCGAAGAAGTTGATGCCCAGCTCGATCGCCCGGCGAAAGAACGGCCGGCTTTCCGGCTCATCGAGCACCCACGGCCGCCAGGCCTTCGAGCCATAGGTCATGCAGCCCAGGCAGAGGCGAGAGACTTGCACGCCAGTATTGCCGAGATTGACGTATTGCATAAAGACAGGGATCAGGATTCGGGTTTCGGGATTCAGGGGCGCGCGGGTTACCAAATTCCCTCTTCGCCCATGAGGCCAGAGAGCATCGTGAAGAATCCTACGACCGCCAAACCCACCAACCAGAGATTGATCCAACCGGTTGCGAGCCATGCGACAAGCGTGATCCCGCCGAAGACCAAAAACATCAGGCCACCGCTGGCGACCTTGCCCCACTGAAAGCCCCAGCGGACGCGACGCTTTTTAGACATGGAGTGTTCCTTATTCTTCAAGCCGGTTGCCAATCAGCGTACCTTGATGGAACACCATACGCCAGCGACCATCGATGAATCCCATACCGGGCAGCCGGCTCGCGCCGGATCGCCGCTAGTCGGTTTCCATTGTTCACCACGCCATGCGGTTTCGCTGCTGCCGTCGGGTAGCCAACACCCAGGTCACCAAGGCCAGCGCGTTAAGAGCCCACATGCTGGGCGGCACGTCTCCGAACCATGGACCGTGCCACCATAACACGATGCTCAGGGCCGCGCCAAATGAACTGAGCGCCGCCAGATCGCAGGCCGTATTTGGACGCTCGCGAAGCAGCATCGCCAGCACGTAGAACGCCGGCGCCAGCAGCGGCACAAACCAGCGAATCGAACAGCAAGAACCGGAATAATTGTTCGACGCGGCGGCATAAAGCAGCCAAACGCCGCCGCACAACGCCGCCCCAAAACCAAGCTCGGGCCGTGCTTGCCGCCGCGTTCGCCAGAGCATCGCAAAACCGGGCAGCGACAAGTACAGCGGCAGATTGTAGTTGACAAAGCCATGCTTGCCGATCAGCAGCGCCGCGGCATAAAGCAGGAAATGTCCGACCGAAACATGCGCCCAGCCGCCGGTCATGTTGGCGGCGCTGAAGGGTGAGCCGGGCCAGGCGAGATATTCGGGCCGCGCGTTGGCCGGCCCCCAGGTGCCGCCCACGGAGTAATTGAGCGCATGATGCGCGGCGATCCAGGGCAATCCGGCCAGCGCCACACATGCCAACGCCGCAACGCGGCGCGTGCGAAACCAAGTCCAGCCACCCGTGCAAAGCACAAGCACTGGGCCGACGCCCAGATCGAACGTATACCCCAGCCCCGCCAGCGCGCCGACTTTACAAAGCCGCCACCAAAGCCGCGGCCCCGCAGCATCGATGGAGCAGTGCATCGCTAGCGCTAATAAACTGGCAACGGCCAGTAACATGATATGGTTGTTGACGTGCCGGGCGTACGTTGGCGCAACAGTGGCCAGCCCCAATCCGGCGGCTAATAGCCAGCGATGCCGAACAGCCACGCCCAGCACCTGGCCGAGCCGATAGAGACACCACACCGAGACCACGTAGGCCAGCCCCGACGAGCCGAGCGTCATCAGGTAGCAAAACAGCCGCGGATTCTCTCGGGCGGCCAGGCCGGTGGTCGATTGCAGCAGTTGATACCAGCCCGCCAGCAATAGCGCCGGCAGCGGCGATTTGTCGGAATAATAATGCCCGTCGATCAACAGCTTGTCCTTGGTTCCTTCCGTCCGTAGCGGCTCGTTGCGCGGATCGTAGGGATTCGGCAAGATATCGGCCATCTCGGGCGTACGAACAAAGATCGTGCGCTCGATCGCCAGCGTGTGCTGTTCGACCAGGGCCTCGACGGTGGCCAGACGGCTGCCATCGTTCCAGCCGCCGGCGTAGTCACGAGCGCTGAAAGCCGCGACCAGTGTGGCGATCACGAGCACGCCAAGGCCCGCCCACCGTTCGGCTTGCTTTTTTGCCGCGTCCACCATCCACACCATCCGTGATCTGGGTCAATACCCGGTTTTGACTTTTGCATTTTGACTTTCCCCATGCCGTCCGGCGGCCTTCCGCGAAACAGCATGCAACACCACCAGCCGAGCCAAGCGACGAGTCCCGCTAACATTGCCGGCACGAAATACGGCGTCTCCGGCTCAAGCCACGGTCCTTGCCACCACATCATCACCCCCAAGGGCAAGCCCGCGGCCGTGAGCAACCAAAAGCCGACGCGGTATCGTCCATCATCGCGCATCAGAATCATCAGGGCATAGTATCCGGGGGCCAGCAGCGGCACAAACCAGCGGATCGAACAACAATCGCCCGAAAAATTGACCGACAACGCCGAGTAAAGCAGCCAGGTGCCGGCCGCCCAGGCGAAGATGGCCAACAACTCGGGCCACTCTGCGGGCCGTCGGCGAAGCAAGGTAACGGCGCCGGGTAGCAACAGCAAGAGCAGCAGATTGTGCGGCAAGAAACCGCGCACCGGAAAATCGGCCGCGGGGTAACCGATCGCGAACCGCGTGAGCGGATCGAGCAGCAGCGCCGCCGCGTAGGCCATAAACCCCACCGGCGAGGCGTGGTTCCAAAACCCCGTCAAGTTTTCGCGCCGAAACGGGGTGCCTGGCCAATCGAAATACTCCGGCACCGATCCGAGCGGCTGGAGCGTGCCGCCAACGCAATAGGTCAAGGCGTGATGGGCGATGACCCAGGGCGCGGCGGCGAGCGCGACCAGCGCCACGGCCGCCAAGCTGCTGCGAACGATCATCTTGTGCTCCGCAGAAGTCCGTTCTGTCGCGAAGCGAAAGGCGACAAACCGTGTACGATACGCCGACACCGCCAACGTGGCCAACAGCAGCAGCGGCCCGCTGCCCGAGTCGATGGTGTAGCCTAGCCCCGCCAGCGCGCCGATGGCCGTTAGCACTGGCCAAGGCATTTTCGGCTCGGCCTGGGAGGTCCGTTGAGCCAGATTGGTCAACGCCACCAGCATGGCCGCGGTCACGGCGAGCAGCAGGATATGGTCGTTCACGCCGCGCGTGTAAGCCGGGGCCACGGTGCTCAGTGCCAGGCTGGACGTTGCTGCCAGGCGGTCGAGCAGGCGCAGCCCCAGCAATCGGCCCAGATGATAAGCACAGACGACCGTGATGACATAAGCCACGCCCGACGAGCCCAGCGTCATCCAATAGCAAAACTCATCGCACCGTCCACGGGCGGTCAGTCCGGTGGTCTTTTGCCAGACGGCGTACCAGCCCGCTAACAGCACGGCCGGCAGCGGCGACTTGTGCGAGTAGTAATGGCCGTTCACCAGGATTTTGTCTTTGGTGCCGAAGAGCCAGGTTTGCGGGTAGTCCATCGGATACGGAAACGGCTCATCGCGATCGGGGTTGATGCGCGGCACGCGGACGAACACCGACTCGTCGATGGCCAGAGTGTGGTGGTCGATCAGGCATTCGACGGTGGCCAGTCGACTGCCGTCGTTCCATCCGCCTGCCTGGTCGCGGGCACTGACGACGGCGATGGCGATCGCCGCGATCAGCACGGCGTAACCGGCGAGAGAATCACGGCGATGCGATAAAGCGGGTTGAGAACGACGACGCATCAAACGGTTGGGGGCTGAAAATTGGCGAGCGCTACGCAGATCGCAGGTCCGCGCCGGCCATCAATCCCGCGATCGACAAGTCCTCGTCCAGGTCGGGCCAGTGCAAGCTGACGCCGCCACCACCGATCTCGCACCGAGCGCGCTGACAGCCGAAGTGCTCATTCCAAGCCTCCAGTAACTCTGCCCGCTTCCCTCGTTGCTGAAAAAGAAGAAGCGAAAGCGGCCAACGCGAAGGACTGTGGGCATCGGTTTCGGTATTCGGCGGCGGTGCCCGTTAATATTTTATCTCGGGCCGTCGCTTCGTGCCATGATGGCAATTCTCGCCTGCCCGCGATAGACTGACCGTCGGCAGAGATCATCCCTCTCGAACTCTCAATATCACCGGCGGGTGGCTGACTTCGGCCGGCCACAAAGGCCGGGGACTAGCCGGCCACATGGGCCGGGGCTACTAGACGATGGAACTGCTGGGCGCGACCGACGCTGCTGCCGTGGGCCGTTGGCCTCGCTATCAACCGCTGGTGCTCATCGCCGCGGCGCTGTCGGCTGGCATCGCAGCCGACCGCTGTTCTCCGGTGTCGGCCGTGTTCTGGTGGCTGGCCGCCGTGGCAAGTTGGTGCGGCTGGCTGTTGGCGTGGCGGGTAGGCTGGAACTTTTTTGGAACCGCCTTGCTCTGCGTCGCAGTCGCCGGCTTGGGCGGCGCCTGGCATCATCAGCGGTGGTGGCTCTTCGGCGACGACGAGATTGGCCTGTTCGCCGCCGAAGAGGCGAAGCCGGTTTGTCTCGAGGCTACCGCGCTCTCCGGCCCACGGCACGTGCCAGCCCCGCCCGAAGATCCGCTCTGCGCCATTCCACAGGGCGAGCGCAGCCGCTTGCGCGTCGGCGTTTGCGCCGTGCGCGACGGCGACGATTGGCGGCCGGCCTCGGGCGTCGCTCAACTTTGGGTCGATGGACACGTGCCGGGCGTCCGCGCGGGCGATCGCCTGCGGGTGGTCGGCCAACTTTCGGCGCCGGCCGCCGCGCAGAACCCCGGCGAGTTCGACTTTGCCCGGCACGCCCGTGCCGATCGACAACTCAGCCGGCTCTCAGCCGATTTTGCCGAATGTGTCGCCGTCATTCGGCCTGGCCCGCGCTGGAGCGTCTCGCGACTACTCGATCAGCTTCGGCAAGGCGGCGATCACCTGCTGTGGCGGCGGCTCGACGACCGCCGCGCGCCGCTGGCCGCCGCGCTGCTGCTGGGGCTGCGTGAGGAGCTCGACCTTGATACCACCGCCGCTTTCGCCCAGACCGGCACCGTTCATATTCTGTCGATTTCGGGCTTGCACGTGGGCATCTTGGCCCTGTTCTTGTTCTGGATCATGCGGCTGGGACTGGTAGGCCGCCGGCTGGCGCTTTTGGGCGTGGCGCTGGTGACTCTCGGCTACGCATTGGTGATCGATGCCGAACCTCCCGCCGTGCGAGCCACGGTGGTCGTGCTGCTGGTTTGCGTGGCGCAATGGCGGCGCGACGGTTGGCTGCCGTTCAACCTGTTGGCGTTGGCCGCGATTTTCGTGTTGGCCATGAACCCCAGCGAGTTGTTCCGCATCGGCCCACAGTTGTCTTTTTTGGCGGTCGCCACGCTGGCCTGGTTCGGTCCGCGGCTGGCCGCGCGTCCGATCGCCGATCCGCTCGATCGGCTGATTGCGCGAACGCGCCCCTGGCCACAAAAGCTTGGCCGGCGTTGCGGCCGCTGGGCTTGGCAAACCGTGGCGCTGAGCTTTGTCGTTTGGGGCACGAGCGCACCGCTGGTGCTGGCCCAGTTTCACCTGGTCTCGCCCGCCACACTGGTGCTGACGCCGGTGCTCGCCGGCCCAGTGGCGCTGGCGCTGCTATCGGGATTTGTGGTGCTGGTCTTCGGCTGGGTCGTGCCGCCGCTGGGCGGCCTCGCTGCCGTGCTGTGCGATATCTCACTGGAAATAATTCAACGCGGCGTCGAGTTGGCCAGCCGCACGTCAGCCAGCCACTTTTGGGCGCCCGGCCCGGCCGGCTGGTGGCTGGCGGGTTTTTATTCCGCGCTGGCGGTCTGGGCGGTCGCGCCCCTCTGGCGACCGCCGCGCCGTTGGTGCTGTGCCGTGCTGGCCGGCTGGATCGCCATCGGCTTAGCCGCACCGCTGCTCGCGCCGGCCGATATGCCAAGGTTGCAATGCACGTTTCTTTCGGTCGGACATGGCTGCGCCGTCGTGCTCGAACTGCCCGACGGCAAAACGCTGCTCTACGACGCCGGCCGGCTGGGCTCGCCGCAGGCTGGGGCGCGGTCGGTGGCCGGGTATCTCTGGCAACGCGGAATCACGCACCTCGACGCCATCGTGCTCTCGCACGCCGATGTGGATCATTACAACGCCGTGCCCGAACTCTTAGACAAGTTTTCGGTGGGCGTGATTTATGCCACGCCGGCCATGCTCTACGACGAAGGCGCGGCGATGCGAAAGCTGCTGGAGGCGGTTCGCGCGTCGGATGTTCCGCTGCGCGAGACTTGGTCGGGCGATCGACTGCGTGTGGGCGACGATTGTCTGATCGAAGTCTGGCACCCCACCCGCGACGGCGTGCTCGGCGGCGATAACGCCAACAGTCTGGTGCTCGACGTCGAATACCAGGGCCGGCGGATTCTGTTGACGGGCGACTTGGAATCGCCGGGCATGGACGACCTGTTGGCCGAGTCGCCGGCCCATTGCGACGTCATCTTAGCGCCGCACCACGGCAGCCTGCGGAGCGACCCCCCGGGATTTGCCGCTTGGGCGACGCCCGATTGGGTGATCATCAGCGGCAGCTTTAACGATCGCCGGCCCGAAGTCGAGCAAGCGTACCACGAGGTGGGCGCGGTGGTGTTGGCCACAGCCGATCAGGGAGCCGTTCACGTGGCGGTCGCCGAGGGCGACATCGACGTCACAAGCTGGCGAGCTGGCGAGGAAATGGCGGAATGGGAGGGACTGGTTTCGTCGTTTGGGCGCCAGTCAAGGGCGCTCAGGGTGCCACGGCATCCGTCGCGGCGCGCGTCGCGTGGGACTTGAGTTCATTGCCTATTTCCGCAGGTCCGCCGTGTCGGCTGAACCACTACAACCCACCGATTCCCCTTCAATTGCCGCCTTCCGCTAGCGTAATTTCTGCTTCACCGGCCCAAGCCAGACGGCCGACAAATGAGGAAGAGACACCCTAGTTTTCCATTTCGGCTCGGCCGCGCTTGCCATGCACGCCAAACTCGCCCGAATCGCGGCCGCCATGCTGCTTGCTGCGATCGGGTTGCGCGAGCCCACGGCGGCGCAGGCGCAGCTCATCGGTCTCGCCGACGAAATCATCATCATCTCGAAAGGCATCTCCGCCAAGGCGACCAACCGCCGGGCCTCATTGCTTGGCCAGGCGCCGGGCGGAGGCGCGAATCCGCTGGTGCGCGATCCAGGCGGACGCGGTCGCCCGATGGTCCAACGGGCCAATCCCGCACGTTCGACCGCCAACTTCCGCACGCCCGATCGCGGCGTGCTGTCGTCGATCTCGGCGCCGGGGCCGCAATTCGTTCGACGTGCTCAACCGCTGGCGGCCGCTCAGCCGCAACGGCCGGCCATCGAGCCCGTGCCGCTCTATGGTCCGCTGGAGTTGCCCCCAGGCGAGGTCGAGGGTCCGGCCAACGGGCTGACGCTCGATCAGGCCATTGAGCGGCTGATGCGCGAAAACGCCGACCTGCGAGCCAAATCGTTCGAGATTTCTCAAGCACGCGCCGACGTGCTCACCGCCGGTTTGCGCGGCAACCCGCTCTATTTCCTGTCGGCCTCGAACTATCCCTACACGCCCTACTCAGCGGCGCGGCCGGGCAACAACGACTACTCGATCAGCATCATCCAACCGTTCGATCTGAATCACAAACGCCAGGCCCGCGCTCAGGCGGCGGTGCAGGCCGCCCGCGTAATCGAGGCCCAGTACCAAGACGCCGTGCGGGTGGCCCTCGATGACCTCTATCTGACGTACATCGACGTTGTTGTGGCGCGGGAAACGCTTTACTACGCCCAAACGAGCCTCAGGGGGACCGAGGCGCTGTTGGAAAAGGCCGAGCAGCAGTTGCGGCTCGGCGACATCACCGAGCCCGATCTGTTGAATGTCGCCATTCAGCGCGAGGCCGCCCAGATGGGCCTGGAGCAAGCACGGGCGCAACTGCTGGAAACCCAGCACGCCCTGGCGGCGCTGCTCAATATCCCCCCGCAGACGGCTGGACAGATTGAACTGCTCGGGACGCTTCGAGACAACGCACCGCCCCCACCCGGCCACGACGAGTTGATGAGAACGGCACTGACCGCGCGGCCCGACCTGATGGCATTTCGGCTTGGCATCCAGCGCGCCCGCGCCGATGCCCGGGCCGCCGGCAAAGAATGGTTCGAAGACGTTTTCGTGATCTACTCGCCCTACCAGTTTCAGAACAATCGGCCTGTCGGCGGACTCAACGCCACCAGCTACTCGTTTGGCGTGCTGGGTTCAATTCCGCTCTACGACCGGCGGCAGGGCGAAGTGCGTAGGGCCGAACTGAATGTGGTGCAGTCGCGTGTGGCCCTGGCCGCCATCGAGCGGCAAATCCAGGCCGAGGTCGAACGCGCCGCGGTCGAGTATCATGCCAGCCGCCAGGCCGTCGAGCGCATCGAGCACACCATTTTGCCCGCCAGCCAGCGGGTGCGTGACGCCGTCCGGCTGCTTTACGAGAAGGACCAAAAGAGCATGATCGACTTGTTGACCGCCCAGAAAAACCACAACGAAGTCGTGCGGCAATACCGCGACGCCTTGATCCGCCATCGCCGCAGCATGTTGCGGTTGAACACCGCGGTCGGGCAACGAATTTTGCCGTAGTAGTTTGAAGTGTGAAGTTTGAAGTGTGAAGTTTGAAGTGTGAAGTTTGAAGTGTGAAGTTTGAAGTGTGAAGTTTGAAGTTTGAAGTGTGAAGTTTGAAGTGTGAAGTTTGAAGTGTGAAGTTTGAAGTGGTCAAATTCTTCCAACTTCAAACTTCAAACTTCCCACTTCAAACTTCTACCGCACCGTGGCTTCGCGGCCCACGGTCGGCGAGCTCGGCTTGGCCGACCGCGCGGACTGGTTCATCCAGATCAGCACCGGCGTGGCAATGTAGACGGTGCTGTACGTGCCCGAAATCGTCCCCACCACGAGCGTGAAGGCAAACCCATGCACGCCCTGGCCGCCGAAGATGTAGAGAATCAATACCACGATGAACACGGTCAACGAAGTGAGCAGCGTGCGGCTCAGGGTCTGGTTGATGCATAGGTTGACCAAATCGGGCGAGAGATCGGGGCTTTTGCCGCGCACCTCGCGGATGCGGTCGAAGATCACGATGGTGTCGTTGATCGAGTAACCGATGATCGTCAGAAACGCGGCGATGATCGGCAGGTTGATCTTGAACGGCTCGATCAACAGCCAATTCATGTATGGAATGTCGGCCAACCAGTAGCTCAGGGCCAACGCGCCCAACGCCACCAATACGTCGTGGATCAATGCCAACACGGCGGCAAAGCCGAAGCTGACCTGCTGGAAGCGGATCCAGACGTAGACGACGATCAGCGCCAGGCTGGCCAACAGGGCGTTGGTGGCCTGCAACTGCGTGTTGCCCGCCACGCTGGCCCCCACTTTGTTCGACGAGGGAAAAAACGGTTCCTCGGCAAATTCGGTGCGGATGCGCTCCAGCAGCGTCTGTGCTTGTTGCTCGGGCAGAGCAACGCGCAGGGTCCATTCGGTGAAGCCACGGCTGCTGTTGGTTTCGTATTCGGGGTTGGTCACCTCGAACAATGTGTCGTCGTCGGCCGAGGTCAGCGAGGCCAAGGCTCGCTTGATGTGGTCCGAGAGTGTCGTAAGATCCACTTTCTCGGAGAAACTGAGTAAGGCTGTCGAGCCGCCGCTATACGGATCATTGCGCGAAGCCGCTGGCGGTTTGGGTTCGGAGTCGCCTTGGGCCGGTGCCTCGCTCGCCGTTGAATCGTCCGACGACGCATCGGCCTCAGATTGGGGCTCGTCCGCGGCCTTGGCTTTGTTGTTGTTAGCCGGCGGCGTCTCATCATCTGCCAAAGCCAGCAACGTTTCCCTGCCGAAATCATGGCGCGACTGCTCGGCTTCGTCGGGCTTTGTTGCCTCGGGCTTTGTCTCATCGGGTGTCGGGGCTGCGGGCGTCCCTGACTCCCCACGCCGGGGCGTGTCATGTCCGCCGTCACCGCCCGCGCCGATCGGCCGGAGATCGCTCCACGAAACGTGATTCGAGGCCAGGCGATGGTCCGGATCGCTGAATGCCTGCTTCAGATCGTTCTTTACCTCGTCGGTGTCGGGCTTCGACGTGATGATCAGAAACCGCTTGCCCGCCGGTTCGTCGGTGATGTGTACATCTTGCACGGTGACGTCGGGCAGGCTTTGCACTAGCTCGCGAACCTCGGCGATGGCTTGGCCGGGTTTTTCAAACAACGCCTCGACCGACGTGCCGCCCGTGAAGTCGATGTCGAGCAGTCCCTTGCCGCGCGCGAAAACCGCGACCAGCCCCGCGCCGATCAACAAAATCGAAAACGTCACGGCCAGCCGGCGCTTGCCGATAAAATCAAAGTTCGGGTTCGACATCACCTGCAGCATTTTCAGCCGCGTGATCCAACGCTTCTTTTCGGCCACGTCGAACAGCAGCCGCGTGAACGTAATGGCCGTGAAAAGGTTCATCACGATGCCCAAGATGAGCGTCACGGCAAAACCTTTCACCTGATCGGTGCCGATCCAGTAGAGCACGATGGCCGAGATGAGCGTGGTGACGTTGGCGTCGACGATGGTGGTGGTCGCCCGCTCGAAACCGTTGCGAATGGCCATGCGCAGTGTGGCGCCGCGGCCCAGTTCTTCGCGCATGCGTTCGTAGATCAACACATTGGCGTCAACCGCCATGCCCACCGTCAGGGCCAACCCCGCCAGGCCCGACAGGGTGAAGGCAGCGTTGAACAAGATCATGAAGGCCACGATCAAAAGCAGGTTCAGCAGCAAGGCCAGGTTGGCCACCAGGCCAGCAAACCGGTAATAAACGAGCATGAAGATCACCACGGCCAAGGTGGAGACCTCCATCGAGACAATGCCCTTGTCCTTGGTGTCTTGGCCCAGAGTCGGCCCCGCGCGCAGGCTGGTGGTCGGCTCGCTGCGCAACGTGGTCGGCAGGCTGCCTGCGGTAAGTACGGCGGCCAGGTCTTCGACCTCCCGCTCGGTGAAGGTGCCCTCGATTTCGCCCCGGTCGTTGATCTGGCTCTTGATCGAGGGGGCGGAGTTCAACTCGCCGTCGAGGATAATGGCCAGCAGGCGCTTCAGATCGGGCTGGGCCGGGTCGGGCAAGTTGTTGCCGGTCAGTTGCCCAAACTTGCTGGCACCGCGACTGTTAAAGGTGAAGTTGACGCTCGGCCGTCCCACCTGATCGCGGCCCGCACGGGCGTCGGTCAAATAATCGCCGGTCACGTTAATCGGATCGACCAGCACCAGCACTTCGACGCGTCCCCGCTTGGTCTCGCGAATCGCCGAATGGCCTTCCAGGCGCACATGGCCAATTTCGTCGGGCTTGACGGGCACCCACTTGGCCTCCGGAGTCCGCTCGGTGGTCGCATCGCCTTCGTCGGAGTCGCGATAAATAAAGCGCTTATCCTTGTTGGCCGGGTCGTTGGCCAACTGCATGATCTCCGAGTCGAACCGGTCGTCGGCCACAATGCGGAACTCGAGCCGCCCTTGCCGGCGGATGATTTCCTTCAGCCGGTCTTCTTCGGCCTGGTCGGCCTCGGGCACAATGATCTCGATCTCGCGCTTGCCGTAGGGTCGGACCGTCACCTCTTTGATGCCGCCCGGATTGACGCGCTTATTGACGGCGGCCACCAGTTTGTCCATCTCTTCGAAGTCGGTTTGCTCGACTTCGTAGATCAGGATGACACCGCCCTTGAGATCGATGCCCAGCTTGGGCGGCCAATCGAAGTAGCACGCCGCCGAACTGGCAATGATGGCAAAAGCCACCACGGTCAGCCGCGTGGCATGGTCTGGCATCCGCAGGCTTTTGCTCAGGTAGTGGCCGATGGCCAGCGACGCCCCGAAAACCAGGGCCACGATCCCCAGGTTCTTAAAGATGACCAGATCAGAGGCGGAGGAATTGGCGGCTGCGGCCGGTGTACGCCCGGCCGCGATGTTCGGATCGAACGGGCTTCCGTCGTCGCCCGAGGCAGGCAGAGGCGGAGCTTCGGCGGGCTGCGCCCAGGCCCCCGCTGGCACAAGCGCGACGAGCGTCAAGCACACCACCGCCCAGCGGGCCACCCGGATCAGCCAACGATCACTCCCTTGCATTGCCAACATGATTATTCTCGCTTTCCGCTCCACGAGCCGCCGGTGGCTGGGGCAGAGGCTTGCCGATGC
>DATFDL010000302.1:0-19932 GCA_035252155.1 Pirellulales bacterium
AATGAACTTGCGTTGGCCGGGGCCAAGGCCGAGCGTGAAGCCGCCTGGTTGCAAGCCGACGCCGATGTGGCCGCCGCCGAACAGGCGATCTTTATGGCGCGACAGGCGCTGGTGCAAAAGCCCGACGAGGAAATCACCAAGAAAGCCGTCGCCGACGCCGAAAAGAAGCTGTCCGACGTCAAGACAAAGCTCGAAGCCGCCGACAAGGCCCGCGCAGATACTTCGCCGAATTATTCGCCGCTGAGTCCGATTTATGCCACGACCAGTAGCGGGCGACGCGCGGCGCTGGCCCGTTGGCTGACCGATTGCCGCAATCCTTTGGCCGCCCGTGTGGCGGTGAACCACATCTGGCTGCGGCATTTCGGCCAGGCACTGGTGCCCAGCATGTTCGACTTCGGGCAGAACGGCCAGCCACCCACGAACCCCGCGCTGGTCGATTGGCTGGCCGCGGAACTGATGGAACCGAGCGTCGGGCCGCCCGCGCCGCCGTGGTCGATGAAACACCTGCATTGGCTGATCGTGACCTCGGCGGCATATCGCATGGCTTCGACGCCCGACGCGGCCGATCTGGCCGCCGATCCGGACAACCGACACTTGTGGCGGATGAATTCCCGTCGCATGGAGGCCGAGGTGGTGCGCGACGGCGTGTTTTACGCGGCTGGTTCGCTCGACACGACGCAAGGCGGAGCAGACATCGACTACAAGCTCGGCCTGAGCGTGCCGAGGCGGAGTATCTACTTCCGCCACGCCCAAGAAAAGCAGATGGAGTTTTTGAAAACGTTCGACTGCGCCGCCGTGACCGAGTGCTACGAGCGCAAGCAGAGCATCGTGCCTCAGCAAGCGCTGGCCCTGGCCAACAGCGAGTTAACGCTAGTGCAATCGCGCCGGCTTGCGCGACGATTGAACGAAGAAGCGGGCAGCGACCAAGTAGCGTTCGTCAACGCCGCGTTTGAACAAATTCTCGCCCGTCTCGCGACGGCCGACGAGCGGCAAGCGTGCGTCGAGTTTCTTCGACAGCAGCAACGTTTTTTCGCGTCGAAGTCGTTGCCAGAAGAATCGCCGGCCGCGGCCGATTTCAGCAAACCTTCGAGCAATCCGGCGCTGCGCGCCCACGAAGATTTGGTGCATGCGTTGTTCAATCACCATGATTTCGTGACGATACGTTGAGGGGAGCAGGTGGGCATGGGAGCAGGGGAGCAGGGGAGCAGAGGAGCAGAGGAGCAGGGGCCGCACCCGGGGGATCAACTGTGAACCGAAATGGCTCTCCGAGAAAGGTGATTCGAGAACATACCGAGCTTGAGGTGTACCGACGCGCGTTTGCGGCGGCGATGCGGATCTTTGAAATTACGAAGACTTTTCCGCGTGAGGAGCGATATTCACTTACTGATCAGGTTCGTCGTGCCTCGCGATCTGTTTGTGCGAACATCGCCGAAGGATGGCGCAAACGAAGATACCGCGCGGCATTCATATGCAAGCTCAACGACAGCGAAGGCGAAGCTGCGGAGACGCAAGGATGGCTGCAATTCTCCGTCGAATGCGGTTATCTCAAGCGCGATGTTGCCGCCGAGCTGTATCGCGAGTATGGCGACATCCTCGGCATGTTAGTACGCATGATCGAAACGGCCGACAACTGGGTACTGCAATGAATAACGAACGCTCCCCTGCTCCCCTGCTCCCCTGCTCCTCGGCTCCCCCTCTCCCCCTCTCCGCGTCCCCGCGTCTCCACCGGCGCAGCTTCCTGGCTGACACCGGAATGGGGTTCACCGGTCTGGCGCTCGGCGCTCTGCTGTTCAAGGACGGTGTAATCCGCGCTGACGAAAGTGACATCACCGAGGGACCGAAATCGGGTCCACATCACACGCCCAAAGCTAAAAACGTCATCTGGATCTTCCTCTGTGGCGGCGTAAGCCATATGGAAAGTTTTGATGTCAAGCCGGAACTCAACAAATACGCGGGCAAGTCGATTGAAGACTCTCCCTACAAATCATTCCTCGATCCCGAGCGGATCAACAAAAACCTGGTCGGCATCAATCCCTCCCACATGCAGCGCAAAGAGCTGATGGGGCTGCAAACCGGCTTTCGCAAATACGGCCAGTCCGGGCTGGAGGTCGGCGATTGGTTCACGCACGTCGGCTCTTGCGCCGACGATCTGGCGGTGGTCCGCTCGCTCTGGACCATCCACAACGACCACGGCACGCAGCTTACCTGGCACACCGGCCGCCATCCGCGTGAGGGCGCTTTTCCCACTATCGGTTCCTGGATCAGTTACGGGCTGGGTTCGCTCAATGAAAACCTGCCCGACTACGTGGTGCTCGGCACGCCGACGGGCGACTGCTGCGGCGGCGAGTGGACGCATGGGGCCGGCTACCTCGGCCCGGAATATGCCGGCGTGCGGCTCGACGTGGGCGCCAAGAACCCACTACCGTTTGTCGCACCGGCCGACGGCGGCGTGCTGCCTGAAGAACAGGCCGCCGAGTTTAGCCTGCTCGGCCGGCTGAATACGCTCGCCGGCATCGACTACCCGGACGATGCCGCTCTGCGGGCCCGCATCAAATCGTACGAGTTGGCCTTTGGCATGCAGACGGCCGTGCCGGAAACACTCGAACTGGCTAAAGAAACCGCGGCGACGCAGCAGCTTTACGGGCTTGATAACGGGCCGACGCAGGCGTTTGGGCGGCTTTGTTTATCGGCGCGGCGGCTGGTCGAGCGCGGCGTGCGGTTTGTGCAGGTGTTTCACGGGGGCGGCGGGGGCGGCTCGTGGGACGCTCACTCCGAAATCAAATCGAACCATACCAACCTGGCGGCCCAGGTCGATAAGCCGATCGCCGGCTTGCTCACCGACCTGAAGCGGCGGGGCATGCTCGACGAGACGCTGGTGGTGTGGGGCACCGAGTTCGGTCGCACGCCGGCGGCGCAGGGCACGGGTCGCGATCATCATCCGCAGGCCTTTTGCGCCTGGCTGGCCGGCGGCGGCATCAAGGGCGGCGTGACACACGGCGCCAGCGATGAGTTGGGATTTTATTCGGTCGAAAGTCCCCATTACGTGACCGACATTCACGCCACGGTGTTGCACCAGCTCGGTCTCGATCCGCGCCGGCTCGAAGTGCCCGGCCGCCGGCGACTGGAGATCGATCTGGGGAGACCAATCAAGGAGATCATTGCATAGCCAGGTGAAGGAGAGATGCCAATGCATGTCACCATGATGGTCGTGATTGTGCTGCTCAATACGCCGCTCTATTTTCTGTTGGCCCGGTCGTTCTTCGGTAGCTGGGAAGGGTTTTTCGAATCATTCGTGGCCATCATCACACCCGACATCGTTTCGGCGGCGTCGGGCAATTACTACGAGCATCGCATCGGCCGCTTCACGTTGTTCATGTTTCTGCTTGTCTGCGCCTCGATCACCGCCGCCGAATACCATGTCGTAGCGAGGTACTTGTTTGGAATTGAGCGGCCGTGGGGATAACACCGGATGGCATACTCAACAAGCGAAGCGGTGCGGTTGGGCATGCTGGTGCTGACCGCCTACGATTTGGATACGCAGGGCGATCCGCCTGACTTCAAACCGCCCGATCCGTACACGCTGGTCTCGAAGATTTACGCCGACGACATCACCGATCACGATCCCGACTACAAGGTGTTTGGCTTCCTTGCGCAGTCGGGCGGCGACATGGTGGTGGCGATCCGCGGCACCGAAGGCATCGTCGAGTGGCTGTGGGATTTCGAGTTCGTTCTCGATCGGTTTCCCTTCGGCGCCACGGGCCGCACGGAAAGCGGTTTCACGCATTTTTACTCCACGCTGCGAACGGGGCCCGACGACACCAAGCCCCGCGTGTTTGAGGCGCTGAAGGCCCTGGTTGCCGCCGGCGGCGTGCAGACGCTCACGATCGCCGGCCACAGCCTTGGTTCGGCGGTGGCGACCATGCTGGCCCTGGAGATCGCGGCCACAGGCGTCTTCAAGTCGCCCACGGTGTACACGTTCGCCAGTCCACGGGTGGGCGACGCGGCCTTTGCCCATCAATACAACAGCTTGATTGGCGAAAGTTGGCGGATCGTGAACTCACATGACCGCGTGCCCGACCTGCCGCCTGAGCTGCTGGGTTTCGCTCATGCGGACACGCAAACCACCATCGATTCGGCCAACGGCGCCAAGCATTCGATTTCGTGCTACCACCAACTGCGGACCTATTTGCACACGCTGGACGGCACGATCGCGCTCGACGCGGGATGCACACGGACACCAACGAAGCCGGTTCGGTGAAATGGCGCGCTACCGGCGGCCGACGGTCAGCGTCAACGATTCGTCGAAGCGCGGGTCGAACTTCCATTTCTCGCGCCGCTTGTCAGCGGGCTTGAACTTGAATCGCAGCTCAAATCCCCCGTCGAACTCGGTGTACTCAAAGGCCTGGCCCGTCAACGGATCGGGATGCTGCTTCAACGCATCCGAGCCCTTGAGCTGCACGTCGAGCGCGGCACGCAACAGCGCCTGGCGAACGTCGAACCGCGCCTGAGACTCGCGCACTTTTCGCACCGCGGGGAACAAGCGGCGAAATACTGGGTTTGACGATTCTTTGGCTTCCTGGCGATCGCATTCGGTCACGAACCGGTCGATGGGAAGATCGAGCATCTTTGCTGCTCGGGCATAGCAAGGGCGCGCTTCCTCCGCGTATTTGACGACGCCGTCGGCCGTGCCGCCACACTCTTGCAAGAACTTGCGGCCCTGCGCCGACGCGTCGCGGTTGTCGCCCGACTCCGACAACTTGCTCAAGAGCGCCACCAGCTCATTTTTGTTTGCCGCGCGGTTGACTTTGCCGATGAACCAGTCGAGCGTCGCTTCTTCGAGCTTCATGCCGTCGGCCGGCCTTCCGCCCGTGGGAAGATTGTCGAGGCGAGTCTGCAGTTGCTCGATCGACGCGGCGTCGAGCTTCGGCAGATAGAGAGCCAGTGTCTCGTTGGCCCGCGACTCGATGGCATAGCCGACCAGCACGCCGATCAGGCTGCTGTCGATCGAGACGTGACGGGCCATCGTCATGGCCGAGACGATGTCGTCGATCGCCTCTTCGGTGCGGCCGTCGTCAAACCGCACACGAGCGCGGACGAAGGCGAGCGACGACAATACCCGCGCCGCGGGGGCGTGCGGCAACAGCGCGTCGACGCCTTCTTCCATCGCCAGCCCCCAATCGCAATGGGGCAGCGCCGCGCCGTAGTGCATCATCTTGAGCGAGTAGTCGGCCTTGGCCACGGTTTCGCGCGCCGGCGCGTCGAGCGGCATAGTTAGATATTCGACGTGCAGCTTTTGGCTTTCGGCGTCCGAGAACGTGGGCAGGGTGGCAAAACCTTGCCAGTATTTGAGGGCGGCGTTTGCGCCGAGATCGCTGGGGCCGGCGGCGCCCGCCTCCGCCAGCGAAAGAACCACCGTCGTGATTGTCAGACCAAGAGCGCGCAACATAAGTGTATCTCCCATAACAAAAGTGGTGAAAGAGGAGTCGCCCGAACAGCGTCAATGGATTCAGTCGAACGAAACGGCGCGAAGCCGGCTCGCCGCAGTCAGCGAAGGTGCCCCCGCAAGCGGCCACGCGAACTTCGGCGGTTTCGAGGCGTCGAAGAAAGGTCTCATGCGGTTCCCAGCGGGTGCGGCGGCCGCGTTCGTCTGTCCGGCAGAGTGCCGCGGTTGATCGGTCTTGGCGACGGACCTCGTGGCGTCGCCGCGAGGCAGGGCCAAAGCAATCAGCAAGCACGCCGCCGCCAACATCCCGCAAACACCGGCCGCCGCCAGCCAACGCCACGGTGAAGCCGACCGGTAAGCCCGCGCGGCCGGTCGGTCAGCCCGCGCCAACGGCTGGGCTGCCGGGATCGCCGCGAGCAGCCGGCGCTCCAGGTCGGCGGGCACGCGCGGCTGGGGCAACGCCCGAAGCCGGGCTTCCAGCGATCCGGCGAGTGGGTTCGAATCAGTGGAGCGGTTGTCGTGCATCGTCGATTACCTCTTCCTTCAAACGTGTTCGCAAGCGGCCGAGTGCCTCGCTGGTGCGCCATTTGACGGTGCCGACCGGCTCGTCGAGCACCACGGCCATCTCGCGATAACTAAGACCCTGCAAGTAGTGCAACACAAGTGGAGCGCGATCGGCCGCGTCCAGTTCGTCGAGCGCTTCGTGGAGCCGGCGAACCTCATCGCCGGCCAGGGCGATGTCGAGCGGGTCGGGCAAATCGGCGCGGCTGGGGCATCGCTCCAGCAATGCCGCCGCGCGCCGTTGAGACCGCTCGGCATCGATGAACTTGGTGTACGCAATTCGGTGCAGCCAGGTCGACGGCGCCGCACGGCCCTCGAACGAGGCAATTCGCTGCCAGGCGGAAGCGAAAGTCTCTTGCGTGAGGTCTTCGGCCCGATGGACATCGCGCGTCAGGTGGACGAGAAAACGGTAGACCGCTTGATAATTGGCCCGGACCAACTCGGCGCACGCCTCGGGTCTGCCTGCCCGAAGGTCTTGCCACGGGAATTGGTCGTCTGGCGGCATCGTGTTCTCTCGGCCTGATGCGGAGATGGCCTTGCGGCCACGTTCCTTTATCTTAGACGAACGAGGCCGCAGGGGTGTTGGCGGCGCTACCCCAGATTCTTGACCGGCCAAAGCTGCCCATCCGGGCGCGGCGCGAGAATCGCCGCCAATTGACCGTCGGCGTCGATGCCCGCGACTTCGGCGGTCTGGTCGAAAGTTGCCTCAGAATAAATTGGATGGGCGATCGGCAAGCCGTTCCGGACGCGGCGAAGCTGTTCGTCGGTAAGCTGGGCAATCGGCAAGGCCGCGACCGCCTTGCGAGGCGCCAGCAACCGCTCGCGAACAAGGTGTTGATCGAGCTCGTCCGGGTGCGTTGCGTCGTCCAGCCGGAACGAGCCGATGGCCGTGCGCACCAGTGCCGACATCACCGCGGCCGTACCTACGGCGGCGGCCAGGTCGCGGCCGAGCGAACGGATGTAGGTGCCCGAACTGCATTCGACGTCGAGCACCACTTCTGGATATTCGTAGCGCAGCACGTCGAGACGATGGATCGTCACGGGCCGGGGAGCAAGCTCGACCGACAGGCCGGCCCGGGCCAGGTCGTAGGCCCGGCGGCCCTGCACCTTGAGGGCCGAAAAGGCCGGCGGGCGCTGCTCAATCTCGCCGGTCAACCGTGCGGCTGCCTCGCGGAGCTGCGTGACGCTTGGCGTCGGAGCGTCGGCGAGCGTCCGCACCTCGCCCTCGATATCCTCGGTGCTGCTCTCGCGGCCGAGCAGGAATGTGCCAACATAGCTCTTGGGCATCGCCTGCACGTACTCGATCAACCGCGTCGCAGAGCCGACGGCGACCACCAGCACGCCCGAAGCCAAAGGGTCGAGCGTGCCGGCGTGGCCCGTCTTGGCCGGCCTCACCCAGCGCTTGACGCGATCGACCGCCTCGCGCGAGGTCATGCCCGGCGGCTTGTGGAGGTTAAGTAGACCCGTAAGCGTCATGGGAGGGTCCGAAGTTTGCCCTCTGATCGGTTTTGACGTTCAACAATGGTAATTGCCGAACCGGCATGTCGGACAGCCGCCCTCGGCTGTCCATCGCCGACGAAGTCGGCGTCGGTAAACCAGCCGAGGGCGGCTGGTCCACATGCCTGTTTTCACGTTAAAGCGCGGCAGGTTGTGGGGCTCGCAAGCTCGTCCCACCCTACGTGGGCCGTTGCCCATCAGCGAGGATTTCAAAATCATACAACTCCGCGATTTCCCGAGTCGACTTGGTCGCCAACCCGCCCAACCGGCGACGCAAAGCGTCGACGTCGGCCACGCCCAGGCCGGCCAACAAACGAAACTTGTGCTCCAGCAGCCCATCGAGATCGGCCGTGCTGTTGCGTGCATGGCCGGCCGGATACATCACCAAACCGCTGGATAGCCGGCCGAGCTTCTCGTGCTCGATTTCGAGCGTAGTGGGGATGCCGTCGGGATATTTTTCGTCATATTCGCGGCCGCCATGAACGAACTCGATCCGCTCCATCAGCCGCCGCGTGAGCGGATCGAATAGCGCCTGCTGGTTGTAGTCGTCGGGCATCAACATCAGCTCGCGCCAGCCGGTCCGCTTGCCGCTCAGCGCCTTGCGCAGCAGCGTGGCGATGATGTAGACCATCGAGTGGTCGGCGCTTTGCCGCGTGCGCGGGTCGCGCTTGGCCGGGTCGCCGATGATGCCCAAAGCCGGCTGGTAGATGCTGATTCGCACTCGCCGCAGTTGCCGCTCGTCGTCGAGCAGGCCGGGGTGTTTTTCGACTAGTTCGATCAATCCCTCGATCGCGCCGGCCGATTGATGCTCGTAGAGTCCCAACTTGAAGTGCATGCCCATGACCGCGAAGTCGTCGCCCGAAGCGGCCAGCCGCAGATCGAACGGGCTGATGCCGCGCCGATCCGGTCGAGCGAAGAGACAGAAGATCGCCTCGGGGTTGCGGAAGATGTCGGCCGGCCCCACGAAGCCGCGCATCGCCCGGCGGACGCTGAGCACGGCCATCTCGGCGCTGAGGGCCGCCGACGCGCCTTTCGAGTCCGAAAGTTGCTCGCCCGCCCGGATGGCGCGGAAGGGAATGTAGTGGGCCACCAGCAGACCTAGCGCCGATTCGAGCTGATCGACCGTGGCGCCCAGCATGGCGCCGTAGACCACGGCCGAAGCGATCGCCCCGTGTACGACGTGGTCGATCTTGTGGTCCTTGAGCGAAAAGACTTCGGCCAGGCGGCCGCGAATCTCGTCGATCAGCAACATGCCGGCCAGCGTCGTCCGCCCGTCGAGGCCGGCCTGCTGAGCCGCGGCGACGGCCACCGGGTAGAAGTCGTTGTGGCCGAATTCTCCGGCCGTGGCGCCCCGCGCCGGATCGTAGCCGAAATTGGTGCCGTTGGCGTCCCATTCGCGCACCGCCGAGCAATTGGCTGCCACCGCTTTTTCGGGCGTCACAAGCTGCTGCGAGCCGAAGCACGTCGCACCGCGCGACGATGGGTATTCCGCGGCTTCACGCCGCAGCACATTGGGGGCGTTCGTTCCACAGGCAATCGCCGAGACTCCGCAGGCCACGCTATCGAGATGGAACCGTTCGACCATCCGCAACGCCCGTTCGCTCGGCGGGTCGAATCGTCCGGCGAGAAAGTCGAGCGCGTATTGTGACAGCCCCCGGGCCTGGTTTTCGTCGCGGTTGAGTAAGATGAAGTTGTCGCGCATGGGCATTCTTCCATGAAATTCCGCTTCGCTTAACTATACCAGCACGGTATAGTTTATAATATGGAGGGCGAATGAATATCGATCAAAGACTACTAGGCGAAGCAGTTAAGGCAATACGCCGGCGGCGTGGGCTGACGCAGTCACAGCTCGCGAACGCGATGGGAGTGGCCTCGAATACAGTGGCCATTTTGGAACGCGGCGAGCGATCTTTCTCATTGCGGATGTTGAATGCCTTAGGGCGAGCATTGGATGTGCCCGCGGCGTGCCTCGCGATTATGGGTTCGCCTACTTCCGGGTCTAGGAGTTCCGCCGCATCGCAAGTTCTATCGAAGCTACAATCATTGATCACCGCGACCATTGAGGTTGAGCAGCGGAATCAACATCGCTCCCGGCGCAAGCGGCCGCGGGCAGCACGGCGTCGGGCGGCGACATGAGCATCGGAGCATTGAACCCAATCTTCAGCCGGCGGCAACCATCGCCGCGGCCAGACGCAAACGCGGCCCAGGCCCACTGCCATTCCCAGCGGGCGGTTTCGGCGTAGTGCAGCACGAGCAGCTTCTTTAATTCGTCGAGCTCGGCGAAGCTCAGCCCGTCCGTCGCGGCCACCACTTCGTTCAGGGGCAGACTGCCGACGATCTCGGGGTGCCAGCACTCTTCGATCAAGCGCCGCCGCAAGAGGGCGCCGGGCTTGGGAAAACCGAGCACCAGGTCGATCCTGCCCGGCCGGCGGAAGGCAGGATCGATATCGCCCAGCCGAACGTTGGAAGTGAACAGATAGACGACGCCGAGCCGGGTGTCGAGGCCGTCGAGCCCGCTTAAAAACGTCGAGCGGTCACTGGCGCGTTCGTCGGCGGCCCGCAGGGCCACGTCGACGTCGTCGAAGAAGACGATGCCGGGCCGATCGAGATCGAACAGTTCGTGGGCGTCGCCGTCGCTTTTGGCGGCCTCGTATTCTTCGGCAGTGACGGCCCGCCAGCCAAGTCCGCGGCGGCTGCACTGCCAGCGCAGCCAGCGGCAGGCCATCGTCTTGCCGTTGCCCGGCTCGCCCAGCAGCAAGACGCCGCGCTTCCGCGGCACGCCGAAGCGTTCCAGCAAGGCCCCGCCCCGTCGAAGAAATCCAATCGTGTTGTCCCACAGCCGCTCCAGATCGCCCTCGCGCAAGATCGGCGGCCGGTGGCGTTGCGCTGCCCGCACGCGACGCCGCAAAAAGCGATAAAACCGCCGATAATCTTCGACACGCACAGCCCAGAAGTCGTACCAGCTCCAAGTGCCTTGCCGGCAGGGCAGCGTGACCTTGACGACGCGCAGCGGGCCGTCGGGCAGGTCGAGCCGGAGTCGCTCCAGTCCAATCGCCAGCTCATGGCCGACTGCGCCCGAATCGAACTCCAGCAAGGCGTGCTCGCTGGCGATGCCCCGCCGAAGCTCGCGCCGCGCGCAGCGCCGCACCTGCCGTTCGAGCTCCCATTCCAGGTCGGCGGCCCGCGCCGGCCCGCCCAGCATTCCGCCGGCCAATCGCAGGCAATGCTGGTGATCGGATTGATATTTTTGCAGCGGAGTCATATTTGGGCGACAAGCGGCCGATGCGCAAGGTTCGCTGCGAGGTGCGGATTAGCGAAATGAGCCGAGAGAGCGGCGAACCGCAATTTGCGCGTGACGCCCGCATAGGTAGAATCGCCTCATGACCCAGCGGTTTCAGTTCAGCTTGCGCGCGTTGCTGGTGGCTGTCACCGTCTGCGCGGTGTTCGCGTGGCTTGTAAAGCTCACCGGGCCCGTTGCTCTTTTAATCGCAGCGCTCTCGTGCCTACCGGTAGCGGGCCCGTTGTTTCGCAGACCCCTGGAAGGCATTCTGGCAACGACGTTCCTTATCATTGTCGCTATCTGGGTGGCCATTGCCCTGTTCGCCAACGTGATGGGAGACTAGCCCATGCCCCGCCCTCAGTTCAGTTTGAGGGCGTTGCTGGTGGCCGTCGCTGTTCCAGCATCAGCAGGGGCTGTCATCGCGTGCTGTCGGGCCAATGACGCTTGGGGATTCATCTTGGCGAACCTCTGGTTGGCCTTCTTTGTATGGCTTGCCATCCGACAGACGAGAAACCCCACGCGCACAGCGCTCGGCTGCATCGCCGCATTCTTGTTTCTTGCTTTCGTCCTTCTACTTGCCGCGCCATGGCTGGGCGCTATTGATTGAGCTAGATCAGGACTGCGCGTTTCCCGCGAAGACGGTATCGCTGCCTCTCGCCACCTTAACTCGTGGCACTGGACAAGAATCGGCTATAATGCCCCCATGGCCAGACGTTTCCGCCTAATGCTCGCGTCAATAGCGTGGCTGGCAGCGGCAACCTCGCTTTTTCTGCCGCGCTGGGGTCTCTCCGTGGCTTCTGTGTTCATATGGCTCGGCTTCGTGGCGACGCGAGCGACAAGAGAGCATTTCCGCTTCAGCCTGCGATGGTTATTTGGCCTAATTTTGGCGGTCGCCGTCACATGCTGGCTTATCACGCTCTTTAACAAGATGATTGAGATGGCGGACAAGGACCTACGCGAAAAGAAGTCGAACATGCCGATGACCGTCTGGCGGAACTAACCCATGCGCCGGCGTTTTCAGTTCAGCTTGCGAGCGTTGCTCTTGCTCGTATTTACGGCGGCCGTATACGCCTTCATTGCTTACTCCATCCGCGAAGATCATTCCCGGTCGATGACGGCAGACGATCGGCGGTACATCGAGAGGGGTAAGGATGCGGCGCGGCGAGAGGCGCAGCAACGTCTCAAGAGCCAGGAAGCGAACCACCCATGACCATGCTCCGCCCACGGTTCACCATCCGAGCGTTGCTTGTCTTGATGCTGGCAGTCGGGTGCTTTTTCGGAGGCATGGCGGTTCAGCGGCGGCTCGACGACAACTGGGCACCGGCACAGAGAATCTCGTGGGGGCCGACCGGCAAGCCGCCCGTGTATGAGGAGGTCACGTTTCCTGACGGAACAAGGTGGAAGCGTGTTGAATAGCAGCCGCCCGCTCACCTGCCTGCCCGTTTCCATCGCACCCCGCCCAGTTCTGCCTATTCCGTGGGAAATGGTAGCACTACGGTAACCGTTTCCGCTTGCGACCCGCCCCCAGGCGGCCTTATAATTTGCAGCTTGTAACGATCACGCGGCCCGCGTCTCAAAATATCGCAAGGAGATTCCAAGTGGCTTCCGGCAAGTTCTTGTTTACGAGTGAATCGGTCAGCATGGGGCACCCCGACAAACTGGCCGACCAGATTTCTGACGGCGTGCTCGACGCCTTGCTGGAGCAAGACCCGCTCAGCCGCGTGGCCTGCGAGACCATGGTCACCACCGGGGCCGCCATCGTCGCCGGAGAGATTACCACCCGCGCGGTGGTCGATTACGCCGACGTCGTCCGCCGCGTCATCCGCGACGTGGGCTACACCGACGACCAAATGGGCATCTGCGCCGATACCTGCGCCGTGATGGTCATGATCGGCAAGCAAAGCCCGGATATTGCCCAGGGCGTGAACGAAAATAGCGCGGCGGGCAAAGACATCGGCGCCGGCGACCAGGGGCTGATGTTCGGCTACGCCTCGAACGATACGCCGGAGCTGATGCCGCTGCCCATCGCTCTGGCCCACCGCATCACCAACGCCCTGACCTCGGCCCGGCGGCAGGGCGACATCGCCTGGCTGCGTCCCGACAGCAAAAGCCAGGTGACCGTCGAATACGACGGTAATCGGCCGGTGCGGATCGACACGATCGTCGTTTCGACGCAGCATGCCCCTGAGGTAAGTCACGACGAAATCCGCCGCGCCGTCATCAATAAGGTCGTCAAGCCGGTGCTGCCGGGCGACCTGGTGAATGGCGACATTACTTATCACATCAATCCCACCGGCCGCTTTGTGGTCGGCGGGCCGCACGGCGACTGCGGCCTGACCGGGCGCAAAATTATTGTCGATAGCTACGGCGGCTGGGGCCGCCACGGCGGCGGGGCGTTCAGCGGCAAAGACCCGACCAAGGTTGATCGCAGCGCGGCCTACATGGCCCGGCACGTGGCCAAAAACATCGTGGCCGCCGATCTGGCCGAGCGGTGCGAAGTGCAACTTGCCTACGCCATCGGCGTTTCGGAGCCGGTGAGCGTGCACGTAGATACCGACGGCAGCGGCCGAATCGACGACGGCCGGATTTGCGAACTGGTCAAAGAGCTGTTTCCGCTCACGCCCAGCGGCATCATCAAGTATCTGAATCTGCGGCGGCCGATTTACCGCTTGACGGCCGCCGGCGGGCACTTTGGCCGCAGCGAGCCGCAGTTCACCTGGGAGAGCACTCACCGGGCCGCCGAGCTGGCCGAGGCCGCTGGGGCCGTCGCCGTGGCGCGATGATTCAGACGTTGGAGGATGGCCTTCCAGGCCGTCTTCCGTTAGATAGACGGCCTGGAAGGCCATCCTACGATTTCAGTTCGATCAGGCCGTGGGCGGTGGCTGGGGCAGAAGCTGGCCGAATTTCGGTGTGATACGCCGAATTGGGCTGTCGGCCAGCGATGCCCCGGCGGTCAACCTACCGGGGCATCGCCGCGATTGCCCGTCACGTGCGAGGCAGCGCCGTTAGCGCGGCTCTGCCCCAGCCACCGCGTTCGTGTGAACTCTTGAATATGTCGCCAGCCGCTCCGCACGCTGACCCCGAATTCTGGGTCGATGTCGGCGGCACGTTTTCCGACTGTTTCGCGAAATTTCCCGACGGCTCGCTCAAGCGGCACAAGCTGCTCAGTTCGGGCGTGACCAAAGGGGCCGTGGGCGAAGGCTCCGACCATTCGCGCATCGTCGATTCCGCCCGGCAGGCCGATCCGCCAAACTTCTGGAACGGCTCTCCGCTGCGGCTGCTCGACGCGACGGGCAAAACCACCGCCACGGCGGTCGTGAGCTCGTTCGATTCGGCAACCGGCGCGCTGGCGCTCGAAACGCCGCTGTCGGTCGAGCTCGTGGTGGGCCGATCTTACGAACTGGTTGGCGAAGACGAGTCGCCCGTCATCGGCATTCGCTATTTGCTCGGCTTGGCGGCCGGCCAGCCGCTGCCGCCGCTGAGCGTGCGGTTGGGAACGACGCGCGGCACCAATGCGCTGATTACGCGGCGCGGGGCGAAGACCGCGTTGGTCACCACCCGCGGCTTCGGCGACATTTTGCACATCGGCTATCAGAACCGCCCGAAGCTGTTCGAGCTGAACATCCGCAAGCCTGCGCCGCTGTTTTGCGCGGTCGTCGAGATCGACGAGCGGGTGACAGCCGAAGGCCAGGTGCTGACCGCTCCCGATCCGGCCGTCGTCCGCGAACAACTGCACGGGCTCAAAGATCAAGGAATCGAATCACTCGCCATTTGCCTATTAAATGCCTTCGATCAGCCGGCCCACGAAGAGTTGGTCGCCGAGCTGGCCCGCGAAGTCGGGTTTGACGAAATCAGCGTCAGCAGCCGGGTGGCGCCGCTCATCAAGTTGGTCTCGCGCGGCGATACCACGGTGGTTGACGCTTATCTCAATCCGGTGCTGCGCCGCTACGTGGCGCGGCTGCGGGCGGCGCTGGGCGGCGAGCTGCGGATCATGACCTCGGCGGGCGGGCTGGTGCGGGCCGAACAATTCGTCGGCAAAGACAGCATACTCTCCGGGCCGGCGGGCGGCGTGGTCGGCTTCTCGCACGTCGCCCGGCTGGCGGGCTTCGCCAAATCGATCGGGTTCGATATGGGCGGCACCAGCACCGATGTGGCCCGCTTCGACGGCCGTTTTGAATTGGAATACGAAACCGAAAAGGCTGGTGTCCGCGTCGTCGCCCCCATGCTGGCCATCGAAACGGTGGCGGCCGGCGGCGGTTCGATCTGCCAATTCGATGGCGTGAAGTTGGTGGTCGGTCCCGACAGCGCGGGCGCCGATCCGGGTCCGGCCTGTTACGGCTGCGGCGGGCCTCTGGCCGTGACCGACGTGAATTTTTTGCTGGGCAAGATCCTGCCCGATCGGTTTCCATTTCCGCTCGATCGCACCGCGGTCGAACGCCGGCTGCGCGAGCTGGCGGAGCGGGTGGCCGCTGCCACCGGCAAGCGCCTCTCGCAGATCGAGCTATGCGACGGTTTTGTGCGGGTGGCCAACTCGAACATGGTCAAGGCCATCCAGTCGATCTCGGTGGCCAAGGGCTACGATCCACGCGATTACGTGCTGGTGGCTTTTGGCGGCGCGGCCGGTCAGCACGCCTGCGCCGTGGCGCGCGAGCTGCAAATGACCCGCGTGCTGTTGCACCCCGACGCGGGATTGCTGAGCGCCTACGGCATCGGCCAGGCCGACGTCGTGCGGCACCGCGCGGCGGGCGTGTACGTGCCATATTCCGAAGACGCGGTGGCCGAGCTCGATCGCCGTTTTGAAGAGCTCGCCGGCGAGGCGCGCCGCGAGGTGATGGCCGAGGGCATTTCCAACGCGCAGATTGAAATTCGCCGCTCGCTCGATTTGCGTTATCGGGGACTCGACGCCTACCTGACGATCGCCGAACCGCGGGGCGGCAGCTACGCCGACGCCTACGCCGCGGAGCACGAGCGGCTTTACGGTTATCGACATCACGACCGGCCGCTCGAGATTGTGGCCCTGCGAGTGGAAGTCGTCGGACACACGGCCGATTTCGACCCGTCCGCTGAAAGACCGATTGCGCGGGAGCCGGCCTGTGAATCGACCACCGTGGCCTGGTTCGAGGCCACGGCGCATCAGACCAAGGTTTACGACCGCGCCGCTCTGGGTGCCGGCGACGTGCTGCACGGCCCGGCGATCTTGCACGAGGCCGCCTCCACCACGGTGATCGATCCGGGCTGGCGAGGAGAAATCTTGGCCCGCGGCGAACTGCTGTTGACTGATACCGGCGGGCGATCGACTGCCATGGTCTCGACCGAGGCGGACCCGGTGATGCTCGAAATCTTCAACAACCAGTTTGCCGGCATCGCCGAGCAGATGGGCATCGCGCTGCGCAATACGGCCAGCAGCGTGAACGTCAAGGAACGGCTCGATTTCAGTTGCGCCGTCTTCACGGCCGCGGGCGACTTGGTGGCCAACGCGCCGCACATCCCCGTGCATCTGGGGGCGATGGGCGAGACGGTTAAGCGGCTGCTCGTCGATAATCCGACGATGCAGGCCGGCGACGTCTATGTGACGAACGACCCCTATCGCGGCGGATCGCACCTGCCGGATGTCACCGTCGTGACGCCGGTATTTGACGATCATCTGCATCTGGCGGCAGGTAGCCCCGGCCCTTGTGGCCGGCTCCCGCATGACACAGATCTGGTGGCTGGGGCAGAGTGTAACGATGCCCCGGCGGTGAAAGACGGGGAGCAGGGGAGCACGGGTGCAGGGGAGCAAGCACAAACGCTTCTGTTTTTTACCGCTAGCCGGGCACATCATGCGGAAATTGGCGGAATTCGACCGGGTTCAATGCCGCCCTTCTCGCGAAACTTGGCGGAAGAGGGCGTGCTGATCCGCAATTTCAAGCTGGTCGACGCGGGCCGCTCGCGGATGGACGAGTTGCTAGATTTGCTTGCCTCCGGCCCGTACCCCAGCCGTAGCGTGGCGGACAACCTGGCCGACATCGCGGCGCAGGTGGCTGCCAACCAGCAAGGGGCGCGCGACCTGGCGCGGTTGGTCGACCGTTACTCGCTGCCGGTAGTCACGGCCTACATGTCTCATATTCAAAACGCGGCCGAGCGCAAGATGCGGGCCGCGCTGGCCCGGCTGGGCGACGGCGAATATCGCTTTGTCGATCATCTCGACGACGGTTCGCCGATCGCGGTCGCAATCACCATCGCCGGCGACTCGGCGACGATCGATTTCAGCGGCACCGGGCCGGTGCTGCCGGGCAATCTGAATGCTAATCGCGCCATCGTGACGGCGGCGGTCATGTACTGCCTGCGGTGCTTGATCGCTGAAGAGATTCCGCTCAACCAGGGAGTGCTGACGCCGGTGCGGATCGTGCTGCCCGAGTGCCTGCTGAACCCGCCCGAAGGCCCTACCCCGGCCGAAAGCGCCGCGATGGTGGGCGGCAACGTCGAGACTTCGCAACGGACGGTCGATGTGCTGCTGGGGGCGTTGGGCGTGGCGGCGGCCAGTCAAGGGACGATGAACAATCTGGTGTTTGGCGACGCTCACTTCGGCTATTACGAAACAATCTGCGGCGGCGCGGGCGCGACGCCGCAAGCCGACGGCGCCGATGCCGTTCACACACATATGACCAACACGCGGCTGACCGATCCCGAGGTGCTCGAACGGCGATATCCGGTGCGGGTGCGTGAGTTCGCAATTCGTCGCGGTTCGGGCGGGGCGGGCGCGCATCGCGGAGGCGACGGTATCGTCCGGAGGATCGAGTTTTTGCAGCCCCTGGAGGTGTCGATTCTCTCGCAACGGCGCGGCCCGTATCCGCCCTTTGGCTTGGCCGGCGGCCAGCCCGGCGCATTGGGTCGCAATTACCTTCATCGGGCCGATGGGACCCACGAACCATTGTCCGGCCAGGTTCAATTTCTCGCACAGCCCAGTGACGTGCTCACCCTCGAAACGCCCGGCGGCGGCGGTTTTGGCGCGCGGTAGCCCCGGCCCTTGTGGCCGGCCGCGGACAGAAGCGGGGGCGACACGGCAAGTGGGCGACGGGGACACCGGTGGCTGGGCAAAAGTGTAACGATGCCCGGCTTGCCAGTCGCTGGGCAAGGCGCCATGCTGAAAGTGGCGGCAAGCAAGGGGCGAAATGCGTCAAGTGTTTCCAAGGCCATTAGGGAGCCAAGCCATGTCCCGCTCTTCGATCGTTCGTGCGTTGTCGTGCGTCTTGTTGATCGTCGTACTTGCCGGCGTGGCTCAACCCGCTGCCGCGCAATCGCGCTCGGCCATCTACATCATGGATGCCGATGGCTCGAACATCGTCAAAGCCAGCCACACCGACGACATGTGGCTTGGCTCGGCGGCCTGGTCGCACGACGGCAAGAAACTGCTGTATGGCGGTCTGCCCGCCGATGATTTCACGCGGATCCGACTCTACTTGCAAGTGCTCGGCGAAGAGCAGGCCACCGACCTGGGCACCGGCGACGCGCCTTGCTGGTCGCCCGACGATAGCCAGATCGTCTTTTGCCAATCTGTGAGAAACGCCTTCGGCGCCCGGCCGGGCGTGTGGGTGATGAACTTCGACGGGCGAGGCCGCGAATGGATCAGCGAAGGGCGGCGGCCGCGCTGGTCGCCCGACGGTGAAAAGCTGGCCTTCGTCAGCGATCACGAAGGTTTTGAAAGCGTTTATGTGATGGAGTTGAGCGCGGTCGAGCTGACGCGCGTCCGCGTGCTCGACCGAGGGTACGACCAGATCATTGGTGCGTCTTGGTCTCCCGACAGCCAGCAACTCGTATTTGTCGGCTATAAAGGCGGTCGTGCTTCGCAAAGTCTGCAGGCCGACCTGGCAGTTGTCGAGGCGAATGCGAATCAAAAGCCGAAGGTGTTGCACCACGGCCATGTCGGCTGGCACCCCGATTGGTCGCCCAACGGCAAGCAAGTCGTCTTCTGGATTCGCGACGGCAACAAGGAGCGGCTGCACCTACTCGAGCTCGACTCTGACAAGCCGCCGCGTCTTTTGCCCGGCCAGTTCACGCAGCGCAACAGCGACCCCGTCTGGTCGCCCGATGGGAAGAAGATCGCGTTTTCCAGCGATCGCTGAGGTCAGCCCGCGGCATTGGCCCAAAGTCGGCGCAGAGTTTCGGGCGAATCCGATTGCTTGGCGGCCTGCAGGATGTTCCGCAACAGTTCGAGATTGTCGATCTGCCGGATTTCTGGCAACAGTGCCAGGCCCGCCGCGGCAAATTTGACCTCGAGCACTGCCTCGATGCCCTCCAGAGTGGCTACTCGCGCTTTGCCCCGACCTTCCGCCAGTCCCTGGGCCCGACCCTCGGCGAGTCCTTCCTTGCGGCCGTAACGCTCGGCGCCTGTGACGAACGACATACTTTTCTCCTTTGCAAAAACGCGAATCTCTTCCCAGGCGAGGAGTGACCGAGGAACTTGGCGGTGGCGAACTCGATGCCAACCTTCGTTCCCCATAGTTCATACCCGAACCGCTTCGGTCGCCAAGAGGGGCGGTTGTCGCCCAAAATGGCGAAACTGGCCACCCTTCGATTATAGCGATCAAGCGTCACTCGTTATCTTCTTCGTCAACGTAGCTGACTACCGTAAGGCCGTGTATTTTGTGGCCGACAAGGTCGCGGTCATGCGTCAATAACGTGATCCCACGATGTACGGCGGTGGCGGCGATCCAGCAGTCCCCGGACTCCAAGCGGCGTCCCCCCTGCCGTGCCGCCTCCATGACACGGGCCCATGTCCTCGCGAGCTCAGCATCGTAAGGGATCACCAGAAACCGGTGGATAAAGCCGTCGAGGCCGCTCCGCGCCTTAGCTCCCCAATGGTTGGCCTCCGCCCAGTCCCATAGCTCGGCAACTGATTGAAAGCTCAATGCCAAGGTGTGGCCGCGCATGTGAGGTTCATACTGGCGACGAAGAGCGGCGGCGCGTTTTTTAGGATGCAACAGGCTGGCAACATTGGTGTCGAGAAGCACAACGCTCATCGATCGAAGTTCTCCCGCGCTACGCTGCGCCGCGCTTCACGCTCGCGTTGCAGATGGTTCAGCAACTCGTCGGCGTCATCGTCGGCGGGCCAGAGGGCGCTGATCTCATCGAGATCGGATACAGGGAGAATTCCTTGCTGGGCGGCCAGTTC
>DATFDL010000303.1:0-2692 GCA_035252155.1 Pirellulales bacterium
GGCGGGGGCATCGCCGGGGGAGGCATCGGCGTCAATGGGGCCGCGCCCGGCGGGGGCAATCTGGGCAGTACAGGCCCCATGGGCGGCACCGGCATCAGCAGCGGCGCGGGCAACGTTGGACTGGCGCCCAGCGGCGGCACCAGCGGCATTCATTCGGGCGTGATCGGCGAAAGCCCGGGCTCGACCGGCAATCCCTCGAATAGTTTCCGGGGTGCTTTTCCGGGCGCCGAGCCGGCACCCGGCGGCGGACCGCAAGGAATCACCGGCGGCACCACGCTGCCCGGACTACGGGGACCCTTGCGCGGAAGAAATCCACTCGATTTCGGCCAGCCACGACGTCGAGGCGACGGCCGGATCGGACAAGGCAAGGGCCCAACTCCCGCCGCCGGAGATAGAAACCCGGCCAAAACGTTGCTCGACGAAATGAACGGCACGCACGACGGCCGCCGCAGCGGGCAAGCCGCGTTTCGCGGGCGTGCCCGTCGCCGGGTGCAGCGGGCCGAGCCGTTTAGCCCGCCGCGTGTGCCTGAGCAGGCCGTTTATTTTGCCCAGCGGGGAGCGTACGAAGACGCCATCTATCGACCAACCAATGGCTCGTATCGCGACAACGCGCGTCGTTACGACAATCGCGTCCAGACCGCCATCCGCCGCGGCGACACGCGGACCTCTCTCAACCGCCGCCGCGAGGCCTTGTAGAACGGAATTCATTCCGTTCTACGAGGCAAGCTGGGCAAACTCTGACGGCTCTCGACAAAAAGTCTGTGCCGACCGTGCCGTTCGGGCGAAGATTACTCTTGGTAACGTCCACACCAGGAGCATGCCATGAAACGGCTGGCAGTTGGTCTCTTGTGCGCCGCCGGCGCCTTGGCCATGTGGTCTGACGACGTCTTGGCCGGCGGGCCGCCCGTCGACGTCGCCGAAGCCTATGGACCGCTGGGCGCCGTTCCCACCCGCATCAACCAACACGCCAGCCATTACTACCCCGGTGCCCCGTATCCCGGCAAGGGCTATGGGTGGTGGGGCAAGCATGCCCGAAAGTGGAAAGGCTATGGCCCGCACGGCACCGGCGCTTATCGGGGCTTTGGCTATGGGTTCAATGGGTATCCTTACTGCTTCCGGGCCTATAAGTTCGGCTACCCCGAGAACACGCTCGGGCCCGCCAACGTGGGCTTCGGTTATCCGTATTACACGTACTGGGGCGAAGGATATCCGGGCTGGAAGTACTGGCCCGGAAAAAATGGGTGGTTTTGGTAGTAGGAAGTTTGAAGTGTGAAGTTGGAAGTGGGTGACGGTTTCCCACGCCGATCATCGCTCATGACGGCCACGAGGGCCGGCGTTACAGACGGGCACCGTCGGCATCGACATCGCTTGCACGCGGCGTGTCGCCCTTGATCTTCTCCAACGCGCGGCGAGCGTGCTTCTCGATGCTGTCTCCGTTGTCGAAGTTGACGTGCTGCCTGCCATCGGTCCAAGCTTCCAGCGCGGGAATGGCGTCTTTCGCCGCCGGGCCAAGCTCCCCTAGAGCATCGATGGCCTTTACGACTCGGCCAATGGTTGGCTCGAATCCTGGCGTCGCATATTTCGCCAAGGCGGGCACCGCGATGGCGACCGCGTCCCCCGGGTCGCCGAGCTTATTGATGATGCCGTTCGCTGCATTACTCTTGGCGAATTGCTGCATTAGCTCGGGCGATAGTAGCACCTCGGATAGCACGGGCACCGCTGTGGCGGCATTGTCGGACGACTGAAATAACATACTCACCGTGTTTGCGCTGACATGCTCTTTCGGGTCGTGAACCAGGCGCTTGAGCGCCTCGATCACTTCCTCGGTCGGAGGCCCGTGCTGCGCCAGCGCCCCGGCTGCTGTAGAGCGGATGTTAGAATCGGGATCGCGCGCCGCGACCAACAGCAGTGGCAGCGGACGAGCACTCGATGAGAGCACACCGGCCAAGCCCTGAACCACACCGCTGCGTGTCGATAGATCGTCCGCGACGATCAGCCGATCGAGCAGCGGCTTAAGTGCATCGCTTTGGTACGCAATTCGCGCAAGCGAGACGGCCGCTACTCTGCGAACCTGCTGATCGTCATCTTCGCAGAGCTTGGCCAGCGCATCGGCCGACGATACCGCGGCCGGCCCAATGTGGCCAATCGCGATGGCCGCATGGTGGCGGCATGAAGCACGATCGCTCTTCAGTGATTCGATGAGCACAGGAAGCGCCGGCGCTCCAATTGCGGCCAACGCATTTGCAGCGCTGATGGAAACACTGTCGACATCCGACGGCAGCGCCTGGCCGATCGCCTCCGCCGCTTCTTCGCCATAGCCGTTCTTGCCAAACGACTGCAACGCCTGGATGGCTTTGGTTCGAGTCTTCGGCTCCAGGTCGTTGAGAAGCTGATTGCGCCAATCGTCGAAATCTCGGCCCGCGTAACGCAACTGCCGCTTGCGTTGTGGCGCCTCGTTCGCGCCGCGCTTGGTTTCACGAGCGTCGGGCCGCTGTGCTCCGGCTAATTCGTTCGATTCCTTGATTGCTCTCTTGGTGGCCGCCTCGTGCGACTCGGTTTCGGCGGCGCCGCCGCGATAAGTGCCGGCAGCCACCGCCAGCGCCATTGCGAAGAGCACTGCGAAAATAGTCCAGCCGCGCGAGCTGCGCGGCGCTAACGGACGACGACGTTCGACCAACATGATGACCCTCCG
>DATFDL010000304.1:0-2532 GCA_035252155.1 Pirellulales bacterium
TCAACGAAAGCCAATTCATCGCCGAGTTTCGTGCGATCGACACTGGCCGCCCCGCACGCGAAGGCGAGCTCGCCGAACTCGTGCTCACCACGCTGGGCCGCTTGGGCAGCCCGGTGATCCGCTACCGCACCGGCGACCTGGTGCGTCCGATTTGGAGCCATGGCCAGGCCCGGCAGTTTGTGCTGCTCGACGGTGGCGTGCTCGGCCGCTGCGACGACATGCTGACCGTGCGCGGCGTCAATGTTTTTCCGTCGGCGATCGAACAGATCGTGCGCGGATTTCCAGAAGTGGTCGAGTACCGCTTGAGCCTTTCGAAAACGCAAGAGATGGATCAATTGCTGCTCGAAATCGAAGACCACCTCAACCAGCCCGACCGCGTGGCCGAGGAGCTGCGAATACGGTTGGGTTTGAAGGTCGAGGTCCGCGCGGTGCCGCCGAATACCTTGCCGCGGTTCGAAGGCAAGGGGCGACGCGTGATTGTCCAGCGTTCGTGATGATTGCTTGGCAGGCAGACGGCCATCGCGGTAGAATAGAGATGCAACGGGACGGCCCAAGACGTCTATGTGGTCGATCCCGCCAGTAAAACGGTGACGGTGTACGACGCCGATCAGCCCGGCCGCCGGTTGGGAGATGACGACGAGTTGATGTTTCCTGAGCCGCTTGCGGGGCTGAGGATTCCTGTCAAACGATTGTTTCGCTAAACAAAAGCGACCTCGTGACCAGCGTCGAAGAGCATGTGAAACAGCGCGCACGACCGAAAACGGTCGGCTGGTGGGAGCCGCGGTGGAGCTTCGTGCCAAGAGAGCTGCGTCACTTTAACAAATCATTCTCGCCCAAAGCAAGCCTGCGCATTGCGGGGGTGTCGGCGGTAGTGACACTTGCGCTTTATCTCATCGTCGAGTTGGCGCTTCGGCCTGCCTTGCCCGCCTTGCAGATCGATTGGCCGACCACCTTGGCTCAAGTCATTGCCGGATTCGCACTGATTTTGGCCTACCTGTTTGCTATATGTCTGTTGCTCCCACCGTACATTAGTGTTTCGTCCAAACGAGTGCAGATTCAGCACGGCGAACATGTCCAGGTGATTACACACGAGCAGATCCGGGTCGTCCATTTCGTCATTCGTCGCAGTGGTCGGCATTTTATACGAGTTGAAACCGCGACGACTTCGCGGCGGATCGGCATTTCGCCCAAGGTTTCGCTGGACGCATTAGCGGATCACGTCGGCGAAAAAATCGTCGTTCACGATCGACGTCGGGACAAAACATGCTGACCGCGATCAGGTAACCTTCGTGATCGCCCCATTTGTGATACGAGCGCCATCATTCACCGGTGCGTTCAGGCGGCGCTATCCAAGATCGCCTGAACCGCATCGGCGTCCGCGCCGCGTCCCAGATTAACGACCGCCACCTCGGGCGCGCCGTTTATCGAACAGGAACATTGGCGGCAAAGCCCGGCGGCAAGGCAGCTCCATTTCCGCCCTGCCCCCGTCCGCCGCTATAAGCTAAGCTACGGTATCGCCCTCCCTGCCGCACGATGCCGCCCGTAGCGATGATTCACGTTCAGGAACTCACCAAGGATTACGCCGATCTGCGGCGGGGCAAGCTGGCGGCGCTGGCCGGTATCAGTTTTGACGCTTATCCGGGCCAGGTCTACGGGCTGCTCGGTCCGAACGGGGCCGGCAAAACCACCGCCCTGCGGATCATCAGCACCGTGCTGCGGCCCACCGCCGGCCGAGTAAGCGTCAACGGCTACGACGTGGTTACCCAGCCTTCGCAGGTGCGGCGGCAGATCGGCTTCATGTCGGCCAACACCGGCGTCTACGACCGCATGACCGCCTGGGAAATGGTCGAATACTTCGGCCGCCTGCACGGGTTGGCAGGCGACGCGCTGCGGACGCGAATGGAGGCGCTGTTCGCCCGGCTGCAAATGAACGATTTCCGCGACCTGCTGGGCGCCAAGATGTCGACCGGCATGAAACAGAAGGTCTCGATCGCCCGCTCGCTGGTCCACGATCCGCCGGTGCTGATCTTTGACGAAGCCACGTCGGGGCTCGACGTGCTGGTGGCCCGCGCGCTGCTCAAGGCCGTGGCCGAGCTGCGCGATCAGGGCAAATGCGTGTTGTTCTCGACGCACATCATGCGCGAAGCCGAAAAGCTTTGCGACCGGCTGGCGATCGTCCACCGCGGAGTGATTCTGGCCGAAGGAACGCTCGATGAGCTTCGCGACCGGCACGAGCAACGTGACTTGGAGGAACTGTTTTTTCAACTGATTACCAAGAACGAGGAAGAGAAAACACTGGAGACAGCTCTGATCGGTTTTGACAATCAAGATCGGTAATTCGGCCGGAAAGCGCCGCCACGATCCGGGCTTGCCCCGGTCGGGCGATGATTGAAAGCTAGATCGCATTCCGTCATCAAACCCTCGCTTTCGCTTTTCGCCTTGCGTCCGCCGCCGAAGGCGGCGGACGCAAGGCGAAAAGCGGGTGGTAGCGGGCCGATAGTCGTTCTAGCGTTCAATCATCGCTCCGCTGGG
>DATFDL010000305.1:0-21997 GCA_035252155.1 Pirellulales bacterium
CGGGTGAACGGGTGCGGTTAAACCAGCGGGCCGTGATGCCAAACACAAACGCGACCAAGAGCGCCGTGAGCGAATGCCCGGCTCGGTCGAGATTGTCCCAGTCGGGCAAGGTCGAGATCGGAATCGGCTGATACGTCGGCACCTGATAACTCTGCGGAGGCACGGCATATGGATCGTATGCCCCTGAGGGCGCATAGCTCGACATAGGCGGAGCGTAGTTGTAGCCCGTCGCCCCACTAATTCCGTCGGACGATGGCAGATTGGTTTGCGACGCTGGCGAACCATCAGGCAGCACCGACGCAGGCGCCTCAGTGGCGGGCGGAATACCGTCCGGCGGTGTGGAGGCATCGGCGGCTTGCGGCAAGGCCGAGTATGGGTCAACACCGCCGGACGGTGCCGAATTTGCCTGGCTATTCGGCATCGGAGAAACCGTCGCCAGTGAACCGCCCACGGGCGGTGCCCCATAGGTCGCCATAGGCGCCGTGTAATAGGTCGTCGGTGTGTTGTAGACAGCTACGTATTGCGACCCGTACGGTGTGGCACTCGGCGGGTTCAATGCCATTTGTAGCCGCTCGTAGGCCATCGAAAGCAGCGGTGTTGTCACCAAGTGAGGACGAACAGTTTCACCAATCCACGGGCCATACGCCAGGAACAGATAACCGCCGCTGCCCACCAGCGCGCCGAGCCAGAACGCTCGTGCGGCGCCTTTGCGATACAGCGCGCCCAGCGCCGCCACCGCCACGGTGATCAGGACGAGTGTGAAGAGAGTGTCGGCCCAAAGTCGCGTCGCATAGCGGAGGGTAGCCGCCACGCAAGCCGCGAAGAGCGTTGCGCCGAACAGTCCCGTCAGCGAGAAACGAATGTGACGTAGCGGGTTTTTCATGTGGGCGCCTCCGTACGCAGTGACCGAATACGCCCAAGTGTAGGCGCATGGGGCGCCGTTTGACAAGGCATCTCAGCGTGAGCTGCTTCCGTTTTGCATTTTACTTTTGCATTTTGACTTCTTTCTGCGGCCTCTCGCCTGTGCAAGACACCAGAGGCCAAGGCAAGTCACAATGCAAAATGTAAAATGCAGAAGTCAAAACCGGGTGCCAATGCGCCACCCTATGCGCAAGCGGTGGCCCGTTCGATGAACCCCGTCAGTCCGCCAATGGCCGCCGCGATTGCGCTGCTATCTGCAGCGAGAGCGGCCTCTTCAAGCCGGGCGCCCAGCGCCGTCAACTCGGGAAAGCCGAAGGTGCCTCCGGAGCCTTTAAGTGAATGCCCGATCTCGGCCAACGTGCCTAAGTCGCCCGCACTCTGGGCTTGCCCGGCGCGGTCGAGCACCTCGTCGAGCGAGGCGAGAAAATCGCGCGCAATGGCGCCAAAAGCCGCCGCGTCGTCGGCGTCTTCGGCGTAGGCATGTCGGACGGACGGAGCCTGAGTCGCAGGCGCCGCATCGCCGCTCGCTAAAAGTCGGCCGATCAGCGCGACGAGATGGTCGAGATCGATCGGCTTGCTCACAAAGGCCGTGCAACCGGCTTCAAGACACCTGGTGCGCTCTTCTTCCAAGGCATGAGCCGTGAGGGCCACGATGGGTCGGTCGAAGCCGCGCTGACGCAACACCCGCGTGGCCGCGTAACCTTCCATGACGGGCATTTGCATGTCCATCAGGATCAGGTCGAAATCGCCAGCTTGCGCCTTGCTGACTCCAGACTGGCCATGCTCGGCGAGCTCAACCAATGCGCCTACGCGTTCGAGTCCCAGCCGCACGAGCTTTTGATTGAAGAGATTGTCTTCGACCACCAAAATCTTGCGGCCGGCGATACTGGCGGCTGGTTGTTCGACCGCGGGTCGCGCGGTGTCGTCCGCGACGGAAACAGCCGGTTGCCGAACGAGCGCTTCGGGTGGCCCGGCGTCGATCTCGGCGGTGAATGTGCTGCCCTCGCCCGGCCGGCTGTCAACGGTGAGCGTGCCGCCGAGCATCGCGGCGATGCTCCGACTGATTGCCAAGCCCAGCCCCGTGCCGCCATATTGCCGCGTGATTGAGCTATCGGCCTGCACGAACGGTTGAAAGATGCTCTGCTGCTGTTCTTCGGCAATGCCGATGCCCGTGTCGATGCACTCGATCTTCAGCCGCGTGCGTCGCTCGCTCGCGATGAGCTGGCAGACCAGCTTCACGCCGCCCGCGTCGGTGAACTTGACGGCGTTGGCCGCCAGGTTGAGCAATAATTGGCGGAAACGCGAGGGATCGGTGAAAATGACCTCGGGGGTGGGACCCAGCCAGGCGCTTTCGAGTGAGAGTCGTTTTTCGGCGGCGCGGGCCGACAGCGTGCGCACCACGTCGGCGACGATCTCGCGCGGCGAGCACCCGACGCGATGGATGCCCATCTGCCCTGCCTCGACCTTCGAGAGATCCAACAGATCGTTGATCAGAGCAAGCTGATGCTCGGCGCTGCCGCGGATGATGTGCAGGTATTCGCCGCGCTGTTCCGGACCAAGTTGCTCGTTGCCGTCGATGAGCAGCTTGGCGAAGCCCAGGATGGCGGTCAGCGGCGTGCGGATTTCGTGGCTGACGTTCGCCAGAAAGTCGCTCTTGCTGCGCGAGGCGCGATCGGCGGTTTCTTTGGCCAGGCGCAGCTCGGCGGTCCGCTGTTCGACGGCGGTCTCCAGGTCGCGGTGCGAACGGGCGGCGGCGCGGCTCAGGTTCCACTTGGTCGTCAGGCTGAGGGCCAGTTGCCGCAGTTCGACCACGTCGAACGGCTTTTTCAGAATCAGCAGGCGATCGCCCGGCCCGACCGCCTCGCAGATTTGCTCCCACGAGTGATCGGAGAAGGCGGTGCACAGGACCACTTGCAGCCGCGGATCGGCCTGCCACAGACGCTGAATGGTGGTCAGCCCGTCCCAGCCGGGCGGCATGCGCATATCGACAAACGCCAGGGCGAACGGCCGGCCGGCGTCGTTCTCGTGGCGGAGTCGCTCGAGACCTTCTTGGCCCTGCATGGCATGGGCCAGCTCGAACGACACGGTATGCCGGGCGGCCGGAGCGGTTTCGCCAAACAGCGCGGCCTCGGCCACGCGCAACGGATCGACGGCCGGAGCGCCGCCCAACACTTGGCGAAAATCGCCGTGGATGTCGGCGTTGTCGTCGATGACCAGAACGCGGCGGTTTTCATCGAGCTCGAGATGTTCCGCCGACTCGCCGTCGCCCATCGTGCTGCCCGCGTATGGCTAGAGGCCCCTAAGACTCTATATAGCTTGCGGGGGGGGCATGCACCGGCAATCGTAGCGGCTGCAACGAATTTGCCGCCCTCGTAGAACGGAATTTATTCCGTTTGCTCAGCAGCCTTGATTAGAGGAACGGAATGAATTCCGTTCTACAACGAGGGCGCGCTATCGGCTCAGCAGACGGTATTCCCAGTGATCCAGCTCGTTGCGCTCGCGCGTTACCAGAAAACTGCCGCCGAGCACAGCCGAGTGCAGATAGCCGTCCGGTTCGGCCGCGACCCGCTTGAATTTCCGCGGACCGCGAGTGAGGACGCGAAAGTCGATCGTTTTGCCGCGGCCGTCGATGGTCCAATACTCTTGCACGCCCGCCTTGAAGTATCGCTTGGTCAGTTCGACATGGTCTTTGCGAACCGATGAGCGACTGATTACTTCGACCACCAAGTCGGGCGCGCCCCGAACCTCAATGAATCGTCCACTGCCGCGGGCCTTCTCAATATATTGCACGCGCCCCGAGCGGATTGATTCCCACGGGCAAAACATCATATCCGGTTCGGTCGACAAGCCAGTTCCGCTTTCCGTCAGTAGAATAGTTCACCAAGTCGGTGTTGTCGCACCCAAGCGAGCAGGTCGGCAAAGACGTCTCCCTTCAGTCGGGTGTGCGTGTGCAGTTCTTCCGGGCTCATTTGTATCTCGATCCGTCCGCCAAGAAACGAGGCCTTGAGTTTTTCAGGAAAATCATCGGCCAGCACCCAATCGCGAAAGCCATCGAACTCAAATACGCTCGCCGGCACGCGCAGCCAACCGTCGATGATCAATTCCTCCGCGTCGTCAATACCGTCGGCAGAGCCATCGGCGGGCCGTGGAAACGACTCGAAGCCCTCGGCCCAGTACTCGTAAACATTCGAGAACAGAAGATGCGTTTCCAGATAGACCCTGCCGCCTGCGAAGGTGGCGCGCCAGAGGTCGGGAAAATCGTCGCCGAGCCGCCACTCGCGGAAACCGTCGAGCGTGAAGACCGTGCCGGGAATGACCCAGTCGCCGTCCAATACGACACACGTGGACGGGGAGACGCGGCGAGGGAGAGAGGAGCAGACGCGCAGACTCGAATTCTCCCCGCGTCTGCGTATCTCCCCCTCGCCGCGTCTCATGGTCTGAGCGTTGAATGAGCAACATTCGGAACGGAATCAATTCCGTTCTACAATCAAAACACGCCGCGGATGACCTCGCCGCGGCTGAGCGGCAGCGGCCGGCCGAAGCGGTCGTGATACTCGGTGTGAGGCGCGTAGCCCAGGGCGTGAAAGATGGTGGCCACCAGATCGGCCGGGCTGGCCCGGCCATCTTTGGGATGCCCGCCTAGCTTGTCGGAGGCACCGATCACCTGGCCGCCGCGCACTCCGCCGCCCGCCAACGCCACCGAATAGACATAGCCCCAGTGATCGCGGCCGGCGGCGCCATTGATCTTGGGCGAACGGCCAAACTCGCCCATCCACACGACCAGCGTTTCGTCGAGCAGGCCGCGCTGCGAAAGATCTTCGAGCAGCGCCGAATAGGCCTGGTCCATCGGCGGCATCAGCACGGTCTTGAGACGTGCGGCCTCGCTATTGTGAGTGTCCCACACCGGGTTCGAGGCAGGCTCGCTGGGGCCGCGATACCAATTGACTTGCACTAGCGGCACGCCCGCCTCAACCAACCGCCGGCTGAGCAGCACCGAGCTGCCAAATGGCGTGCGGCCATAGCGATCGCGCGTCTCCGCCGATTCTTGTTCCAGATCGAACGCCTGCCGGGCGGGTGACGAGCCGAGCAGATTAAACGCTTGCTGTTCGTGCCGGCTGAAGTGGCCGATCACCGCGCCGCGCTCGGCCTGATCGAGCCGCTGGTTGACCTGTTCCAACAGAGAACGCCGCGCGGCCAATCGCACCGGTGGGATCTCGGCCGGCAGACTGAAGTCGTCGATGCGCGGCGAGCCAGCCGAAGGGTCGAACGACAGCAGCCACGGATCTGCCGCGCGCCCTAGAAAACCCGCGTCTTGGCCCGGCCACACGCTGCCATCGGTATTGAAGATGCGCATCGGCAATCGCACCGCGCCGGGCAGGCCTGCGGCGTCGCCGCGCAATTGCCGCACCAGCGCCGCCAGGCTCGGAAAATCGTTGGGCGGGCCGGGATTGGCGTTTTCCGCGTTCATCGGCTGGTGCGGCTGGCCGGTGAGCATGTAGTAGCCGCTCGACGAATGGGCGTTGTCACCGCTGGCCATCGCCCGCAGGACGCACACCCGGTCGACCACGCGGGCCGTCTGCGGCATCAACTCGCAGACATCAATGCCCGGTACGTTGCTGGCGATGTGCTTGAATTCGCCGCGCACTTCGGGCGGGGCGTCGGGCTTAGGGTCCCAAGTAGAGTGCTGGGGCGGCCCGCCCATCAAAAACAGCACGATGCACGATTTCGCCTTGGGTTCGCCGGCACCGGCCGAAGACGCAGCCACGCGGGTCCTGAGAAGTTCCGGCATTCCCAGGCCCATCAGTCCCAGGCCGCCGGCGCGCAAGATTTCGCGTCGCGTAATTCCGTCGCACAGCCGCCCGCCATTGCCATGAATTTGCAGCATAGGCCAGCCCGACTGAAGGTGCTTCGTAGGGTGAGCGAAGGTAGGGTGTGCACTGCCCACCAGTGCGCAAAAACTACGCGCGCAGATTGAGTATACCTGAGGTCGCGAGGGACGGGAAGCTAGGCCCCGCCCCTAATCTGCATCTGCACGCGACTTTCGCGGGCCGAAAGGCAACCTGGGATTTTTTGGAACGATTCTGTCACTTCGATCGTCTCAGTTATGGGCAACTGGCTTCGATCGTTCCGTCGCATCGCATTGGTAGAGGAGGCGCGCATCCATGTTCAACTTGCCATTCCGCCGTCTGCTGGCCCAAACGTCGCCCGTTTTCGCTATTTTTACCGTCTTGGCGCTCGCCGAACCTGCGGCTGCCCAGGGCCTGCTGATCAATATCCACCCAGAGCAGCATGTGCGACTGCCGAGGCCCACCGTGGTCACGGTGCATCCGACGCCACCGCCCCAATCGAGTTATAAAATCCGCGAGCTCGACGTTCATGTAAAGCTGCAAGAGCAGATCGCCCGCGTGCAGGTGTCGCAGGCGTTTGTGAACACCGGCAGCGTGCAAATGGAAGTCTGCTTTGTGTTTCCGTTGCCGTACGACGGGGCAATCGATCAACTTACCCTGCTGGTCGATGGCAAGGAATTTCCCGCCCGGCTGCTGCCCAAAGACGAGGCCCGGCGGACTTACGAGGCCATCGTGCGTAAAAACCGCGACCCGGCTCTGCTCGAATGGCTGGGAACGGGCATGTTTCAGACCAGCGTCTTTCCGGTGCCGCCGGGCACCGAGCGAAAGGTGACGCTCCGCTATTCGCAGCTTTGCCGCAAAGACCATGGGCTGACCGACTTTTTGTTTCCGCTCTCGACGGCCAAGTACACCTCGCACGCCATCGAGAACGTGAACATTCGAGTGGCGATCGAAAGCAAGGGCGACCTGAAAAACGTCTACAGCCCGACGCACGCCATCGAGTTGAAACGCGACACTCACCACGCCACCGTGTCGTTCCACAGCACCAACCAGGTGCCGCAATCTGATTTTCGACTGCTTTATGATGCCGAGTCGGGCAAGCTGGGCGCCAGCGTGCTCAGCTATCGCCCCAAGGCGGCCGACGAAGGGTACTTTCTGCTGCTGACCACGCCGGCCATCGAGCGGGCCGCCGAGCGAGCCAAGAAGACGGTGGTGTTCGTGGTCGATCGGTCGGGCAGCATGAGCGGGCAAAAGATTGAGCAGGCCAAGGGAGCGTTGAAGTTCGTGCTCAACAACCTGCGCGAGGGCGATCTATTCAATATCATCGCCTACGACAACGCCGTCGAGTCGTTCCGCCCCGAGCTGCAACGGTTTGACGACGCCAGCCGGCAGGCCGCGCTGGGCTTTATCGAGGGCGTGTATGCCGGCGGCAGCACCAACATCGACGGCGCGCTGGCCACCGCCTTGGAGCAACTGCGCGATTCGTCGCGGCCCAACTATGTGCTGTTTATGACCGACGGACTCCCGACGGCGGGCGAAGTGAACGAGATGAAAATCGTGGCCAACTCGCAATCGCACAATCACGTGCGGGCCAGGGTGGTGACCTTCGGCGTGGGCTACGACGTCAACAGCCGGCTGCTCGACAAGCTCGCCCGGCAGAATTTTGGGCAGAGCGAGTACGTACGGCCCGACGAAAACATCGAGGAGCGCGTCAGCCGGCTCTATCAGAAGATCGAGGCGCCGGTGATGACCGACGTGGCGATTCGGTTCGCCATCGACGCCTTGCCTGCCGAGGCGGGCGAGGCGGTCAATCGCGTCTATCCGCGGCAGGTGCTCGATCTGTTCGAGGGCGAGCAGTTGGTGCTCGTCGGGCGTTACAGGAAACCGGGCACGGCCAAGGTGACGGTAAAGGGCAGCGTCGGCGGCAAGCAGCAGAGCTTCGATTTTCCGGCTGAGCTAGTGGCCGAAAGCAAAGACGAAACATTTGCCTTTGTCGAAAAGCTGTGGGCGGTTCGCCGCGTGGGTGAGATCATCGACGAGCTCGACTTGAAAGGCCGCAACGACGAGCTGATCAAGGAGCTCGTCGAGTTATCGACGCGCCACGGCATTATGACGCCGTACACCTCCTTTTTGGCCGACGAAAACGTATCGCTGCAATCGCTGGCGCTCAACGCCGATCGGGCCAAAGACCGATTGAGCCAGCTTGACGAAACGTCGGGCTATCGGGCGTTTTATCAGCGGAGCGTCAAGGGAGAGTTGCAGCAGGCGAAGTTTGCCGACAATGCGCGATTGCCGTCGCTGGCGGTGCCGACCGCGAGAGAAGCCAAGCCGGCGTCAGCCGCCGGAAGAGCGGGCGGGCGTGGTGCGAGCTTTGGCGGCCTACAGACGGCAGGCGGGCCGGCCGGAGCTCCCGCCGTGGCAGACCAGGAACTTGGGGGCGAAATCGCCGAGGCGGTGCGCAACATCGGCGCTAAGTCGTTCTATCGCCGAGGCAGGCAGTGGGTCGATTCGACTGTGACGGAAGATCAGCAGAAGAACGCCCAGCGAGTCACGCAGTTCAGCGACGACTACTTCCAGCTAGCCGATCGGCACGGACGCAAGCTGTCGCAATATCTGGTGTTCGACGAGCCGGTGCTGGTCGAACTGGAGGGCCAGGCGTATTTGATCGAGCCGAGCGAATGACGGAACGCCGCCGTAGAACGGAATTCATTCCGTTTCCGTACTTCGTGCTTATAAGCGAACGGAATGAATTCCGTTCTACAAACTACTAGTAGTCTGGGTCTTCCCATCCTGCTTGGCCGAGCCCCGCGCGGTCGGCCAGGCGGGCATGGGCCACGTTCTCACCGGCGGGGTGGTTGGTGGGGTGCGGAGCATGGCTGCCCGGTCCGCGGCCGATCCAATCGACGTCGTGAATCTCGCCCAGGTATTCGCCCGCCAGCGAGTAGGCCGTTGTCCCGGCTAAAAATCCGACATAACGCCCCTCGGCGTCGTAGAGCGCGTCGTTGGAATACCAGCCGGCGAACTTGCCCGAGCGGATCTTCCAAACGGGGGTCATGGGCAGCTTCTCGGAAGAGGCCGGGGGATGAGCCTTTGTCGCAGTCTCAAGGTACGTCGCAGTGTCGTGTCAACGGGCAGGATCGGCCAGCAAAAAGCCGACGCTCGTGCCCAGCGACACAAAAGCCACGACGCCGAACTGGTTCATCATGGCGACGTGCTGGTTCTGCAAATAGTAGGCCGCCAGGCCCAAGACCAACCCACCGAGCGCCCCCAGGGCGATCGACCAACGAGATCGAAGCATCGGCTAAATCCTAATTTAGATGGACGCGGTAATAACGGGCCAGCCGGCTATAATGACCGGGCAGCGTCGGCGAGCCAGCCCGGCGAGCACCAGACCAGCGGGCGTTCGCGGGCGGGTAAGATTGAGATGCGACCACCGCCATCCAGGCCACGGCCCCCGCCATCAACGCCAAGAAAACTCGCATGACCATGTACTCCATTCATCAGAGTCGTCGCCCGGCCACCGTGGCGGGCTATTAGCAACTTAGGGATTCGCGAGTCGGCGAGTCAAGCCCGTCGCGAGCACACCATGCCCTACCTGGCCCGAATCAATCTTTACCCGATCAAATCGCTCGACGGCGCCGAGTGCCGGCAGGCCCTGGTGCTGCCGGGCGGGGCGCTGGAACACGACCGCCGCTTCGCGATCTTCGACGCGGCGGGCGAGGTCGTCAACAGCAAGCGCACCGACGCCGCCCAACGGCTGCGGTCGCAGTACGAAGCCGCGGGGCGGACGATTTCGCTGCGGCCCGAAGGCACCCACCGCACGGAAACCTTCCAGCTCGACCGTCAACGAACCGAATTAGAGCGGTGGCTGGCCGGCTACTTCGATCTGGCGCTGGGCCTCCGGCTGCTGGAAAACGCCCAGTCCGGTTTTCCGGACGATACCGAGTCGCCCGGTCCCACCGTGGTCAGCACGGCCACCTTAGAGGCGGTGGCCGGTTGGTTCGCTAGATTGACCGCCGACGAGGTGCGCCGGCGGTTCCGGCCGAACCTCGAAATCGGCGGCGTGGAGGCCTTCTGGGAAGATCGGCTCTACGCCGCGGCGGGCGAGGCGGTCGAATTTCGGATCGGCGCGGTACGGTTGGCCGGCACGAACCCCTGCCAGCGCTGCGTAGTACCCACGCGTTGGGCCGCGACCGGCCAGGTTGGTCCCGATGCGGCCTTCGCCAAGACTTTCGCCGAGCGCCGCCGCCAGACCTTGCCGAGCTGGGCCGAGGGAAGCCGCTTCGACCACTACTACCGCTTGGCCGTAAACACGCGGCTGGCCATGCCTGGCGAAGGCGGCCGAATCGCGGTGGGAGATGAGGTGGCGGTCGACTAGCAAGCCGAATTTGGCCGTTGGTACGATCGAGACGTACTAGATTGGAAGCACCCGCACCCGTGACTTGCCTGCCTCGACGACAACCAACGCGCCTGCCTCAAGCGCCGCCGCATATTGACGTAGCGCGGCCGCCACCGCGTCAAACATGTGTTCAGGCAGAATGTTAGGGCCGCGAACCTGCAATACGCTTGGACCGGAGGCGTGCGTGAGTGCCAGTGTGGTGCCGAAGTCCAAGTCGTGCGTAAATACGATAAAGCCATTGCTACGCGCCCAGGCCATTATCGTCGAGTCCTCCGCACGTGGATCGCCGATCGAGGACCAGTGAGCGGCTGGCCATCCGTGCCGAGCGAGCATGGTCGCCCAGTCAGGTGACAAATTCATGTCGACGATGATCTGGAGGCGGGTCATTCGACCACGAGCGGCTCTTCACGTTCTTCCAATCGCCATGCCGCATAGGCGAGCACCGCGTCGATGTCCTCCGGCTCAAGATATGGATACCCCTCAAGAATGCGCTCTCGCGAATGCCCTGACGCCAGAAGACCCAAAATCGTTCCGACAGTGACTCTAAGCCCGCGGATGCACGGCTTCCCGCCCATGACCGCCGGATCATGCGTGATGCGAGTGAATGACATGGCGATTTTCCCAGCAAGTCGTCGACAACCGTCGGCTGCTACTATTGTATGCCCAGATCGCCGGCAGTGTCGACTAGCTTCATAGGCTAAAACCTACGGTCCCGTGTCAGCCTCCGTCGACTCCGTTGGGGCGGGGGTATCGTTCGCAGGTCCGGATGTGGATCGATTCGGCTTGCCCGCAGGCTCTTCGACCGCCGGTACAACGGCAGAATTGTGAGTCGGTTCCGCCGGACCGGCGAACGCCAGGTAAATCATCATTCCGAGAATGCCCAACACCACGACTACCGCCGCGCCGATCGACCACTTCAACGCTACTTGATTGACACGCTCGGCCTTGCGCCGCTGCAACTCGGCTTGCTCTTCTTTAAACTCGACGCTGTCTTCATAACGCAGGTGAAACTGTGTGCCGCAAATCGGGCAAAGAACATCTTGCGCGACCATGTCCATCGGCGTTTGCAACTCGTGGCCTTGCGGACACGGAATGCGCACGACGCGCGGTTCTTGCTTTTCGGGAGGCGGCTCGGGCTTGGGTTCTTCAGCGGGCGGGGCCGGCGCGGCGACCTCCGCGCCAGCGGCGGCTTGCTCCGTTTGAATCTGAAAATCGCTAAAGGGGGCCGGCGATGACGCGCCGGGCGTGACATCCGCCGCGGCCCCGGGATATGACATCCCGCCTGGCGCCATAGCCGCACCACCGGGATAACCTGGTTGGGCCGGCGGTTGCTCGTAACCCGGCCATGGCTGCTGGCCGCCCGGCATCGGGCCGCCGACGTAACCGCCAGCCGGATGGACGCCCGGCTGAAAGCCGCCCGGATAAGTTGGATACCCGACAAAAGCGCCGGGCGGGGCAGCCGGTACCTGCGGAGGATAATAGCCGGGCGGCTGCGGCGAGTATCCCGGCGACCAGCCCGGCTGCGGGCTAGGCATGCCGGGCGACATCGGAATTACAAACACCCCGCCGCAGATCGGGCATTGGCTCTGCTGCCCCATCTGCGATTCGTGGCCTTCCAACAGGTGTCCTTGCGGACAATAAAACTGAAACGGCATTCAACTATCATCGTTCATCTTCCGCTTGCGAACAAGCTTGCCGCCAGCAGTGGTCGAACAACAGGAACCATTCGCACAATTGAATCTGCCGGCAAAGATCGGCGGCAGAAGAGCGGCCCGCGGCGGCCGCTTCGCAGAGATCGACGAAGCGGAAATGGTCCCACGCCGTTTGTTCGGCCAAAAACCGGCTCTGCTTGTCGAGCGAGCTTTGGGCGGCCCATTTTCGCCCGGACGTGGCTAGGTCGGGGCCGATGGCGTGCTCGCCCACGCGGCGAAACCAGTACTTGGCGTTGGCATAGTCGGGTTCGCGGCGATGGAGGATGCCGTGCCAGTAGCTGCCCTCGATCGTCGCCAGCTCCTGGCTGAGCGCGTGCGATTCGTCAAGAAAGTCGTGATAGAGCCATAGCCCCGCCAGGCAGGCCGCGGCCGCCGCCGCATCGCGCACCGCGTGCGGCGCACACAAGCTTTCCGAAGAAAGCGCGGCGAGCTGATCTCGTGCGGATTTATTCGGGCGGCCCGGTCCTAATTCGTTCAGCCGCACCGGCAAGACCAGCCGATCCACCGTGGGGTTATACGCTCGCGGCACAAATAATTCCACGCTCGGTCTCCTTCTACCATCGCCCCTCGGCGGATGTTAGACTAACATCTTTTCACTGCGAATAGGAACGAATCCCCGCCACGTGCGGTGGCCGGTAGTCCCGGCCCTTGTGGCCGGCGAGGCTGGCTACCACAGACGTCTGAACCGCCGGGCACAAGGCCCGGAGCTACCGCTGCTAAAACCTCCCACACCTCCTTGACCGAGTCCGAGCACGTTCGTAATGACCAGCGAACACGTTGAGTCGTCGCCTCCCACCAACTTCATGCCTCAAGAGCCGCCGGTGACCAGCGCGCCGAATTCCGCACCGACCGCCGACGCTCCCGCGGCGAAAGCCCCCGCGCCGCTCGCTGACGCCGGCGTACCCGCCGCTGAAACGCCCGCCAGGCATGGCCCCAAGCTGCGGATCGGTTCGCAACGTCCCGGCAGCCCTAGGGTGAAGGCCAAGCCGCAAGTGGCGCCGGTCGAATTGCTGCCGGCCAAAAAGGTGGAGGTGCCCAGCGTGCGGCAGAAGCTCTCGCCCGAAATGGAAGTCGAGATGGCTGAGGCGCTGGGCGACATTTCGATGGAAGAGGTGATCGAGCCAAGTACCGCGGCAGCCCCCGCCGCCGAGCTCGAACCAGAAACCCGCTGCCGCGGGCGCGTCGCCTCGGTCCATCGAGACGACGTGTTTATCGATCTCGGCGGGCGCAATCAGGGCGTGCTCTCGCTGCGGCAGTTCGCCACGCCGCCCGAAATTGGCATGGTGCTCGACGTGGTCGTCAGCCGCTTCGACGCCGAGGAAGGACTGTATCAACTTACGTTGCCGGGCGGAGCGGTCGACGTGGCCGACTGGTCGCAGGTGGCCGAAGGTATGCTGGTCGAGGCCCGCATCACCGGTCACAACAAAGGTGGCCTGGAATGCGAAGTGAATCATTTGCGCGGATTCATCCCCGCCGGACAGATCTCGGTCTATCGCGTTGAAGATCTCGCGCAGTTCGTGGGCCAGTCGATGACTTGTATCGTCACCGAAGCCAACGCCGAGCGCCGCAACCTGGTGCTCAGCCGCCGCGCCGTGCTCGAACGCGAAAAAGCCGAGGCCAAAGACAAGCTAATGGCTGAGCTGGCCGAAGGCGACGTGCGCGAAGGGGTGGTCCGCAGCTTGCAAGACTACGGCGCGTTTATCGACCTGGGCGGTGTCGACGGCCTGCTGCACGTCAGTCAACTCTCGTGGCAGCGCGTCAAGCACCCCAGCGAAGTTCTTCAGGTCGGGCAGCCGATCAAAGTGAAGATTCGCAAGGTCGACCACGAGACGGGCAAGATCAGCCTGGCGTTTCGCGACCTGACGGAAAATCCCTGGTCGCTGGCGCCGAGTCGTTATCCCGCGACCAGCATTCACAAAGGCACCGTGACCAAGATCATGGATTTTGGGGCTTTCGTGCAGTTGGAGCCGGGCGTCGAGGGGTTGGTGCATATCTCAGAGCTGTCGCATGGCCGCGTGTTTCGCGTGCGCGACGTGGTTGAAGAAGGGCAGCAGGTCGACGTCAAAGTGCTCTCGATCGACCTGGAGAATCAGCGGATCAGTCTTTCGATGAAGGCGCTGGCGGCCAAGCCCGAAACGCAAAAAGCCGAACCCGAACCGGAAGAAGAACTCCCGCCCACCGCGCCGCAGCGCAAGACGCCGCTGAAAGGTGGCCTCGGCAGCCGCAGCGGGGGATCGCAGTTCGGGCTGAAGTGGTAAGCCGATGGGCTACCGCACTTTACGCGACTGTCTCGACGACCTGGCCGGCACGGGTCAATTGCTGCGAATCGACGAGCCGGTCGATCCGTATCTGGAAGTGGCCGAGATCCACCGTCGCGTGAACCAGGCAGGCGGGCCGGCGATTCTCTACACGCGGCCCAAAGGATGCGCTTTTCCGCTGGTGAGCAACTTGTTCGGCACGATCGAGCGGCTGCGCTACATCTTTCGCGATACGCTCGACGACGTGCGCCGCCTGGTGCGGCTGAAGGCAGAGCCGGGCGAGCTCACCCGTCCGGCGCGTTGGTTGGGCGCGGCCAAAGCCGGCTGGAATGCCTTGCCGCGCCGCGTCTCAAGCGGTCCGGTTCTTTCGCACGAGATCAAGCTGACTGACCTGCCGCAAGTCACCTGCTGGCCGAACGACGGCGGCCCCTTTATCACGCTGCCGCAGGTTTACACCGAAGACGCGGCCCGCCCCGGCTGGCGGCACTCGAACTTGGGCATGTATCGCGTGCAATTGGCCGGCAATCAATATCAGCCGGGGCGCGAAGTCGGGCTGCACTATCAAATTCATCGCGGCATCGGCGTGCATCACGCCGCGGCCATCGCGCGGGGCGAGCGGTTGCGAATCAGCGTCTTCGTGGGCGGCGCGCCGGCCATGACCCTGGCCGCCGTAATGCCGCTGCCCGAAGCGATGCCCGAAATCGCCTTCGCCGGCGTACTGGCCGGACGGCGCATCCCGCTCATCGCGCGGCGCGGTCAGCCGCCGATTTACGCCGAAGCCGACTTTTGCCTGACGGGCTATGTGGATGGCGAGCGGCTGTTGCCCGAAGGCCCCTTCGGCGATCACTTGGGCTATTACTCGCTGGCCCACGACTTTCCGGTGCTGATGATCGATCGCGTCTATCACCGTCCGGGGGCGATTTGGCCGTTCACGGTGGTGGGCCGGCCGCCGCAAGAAGACACGGCGTTTGGCCAGTTTGTCCATGAGCTGACTGGGCCCGTGATACCGTCGGTGGTGCCCGGCGTGCGTGCGGTGCACGCGGTCGATGCGGCCGGCGTGCACCCATTGCTCTTGGCGATCGGCAGCGAGCGCTACGCGCCGTTCACCGAGCGACGGCGACCCGCGGAATTGTTGACGCAGGCCAACGCCCTCTTGGGCCAGGGGCAGATGTCGTTGGCCAAGTATCTCTTGATTGTGGCCCACGAGGACGCGCCCGGACTAGATATTCACGACATTCCCGCGTTCTTTGCTCACTTGCTCTCGCGCGTCGATTGGCAGCGCGATCTGCACTTTCAGACCTGCACGACGATCGACACGCTCGACTATTCGGGCGGCACATTGAACGAAGGTTCAAAGCTGGTAATCGCGGCGGTCGGCCCACCGCGCCGCGCCTTAGCCACCGAGTTGCCGATCGGGCTGAACTTACCCGAAGGCTTTGCCGAGCCGCGGCTGGCGTTGCCGGGCGTGGTGGTGGTTTCGGGGCCGGCGTTTTCGGCAGACGCGGACGGCGATCGACGACTCGCAGAATTTTGCCGTTCGTTGGAGCATCGTCCTGTGCAGCGAGGCGGCTCACTCGATGAATTGCCACTGTGGGTAGTCGTCGACGACAGCGACTTTGCCACGCAGACGCTGAACAACCTTCTCTGGGTCACGTTCACACGGTCGAACCCGGCGGCCGACGTACATGGTGCGGGCAGTTTCGTGCATCAAAAGCACTGGGGCTGTCGCGGGCCGCTGGTGATCGACGCTCGCAACAAGCCGCACCACGCCCCGCCGCTGATTGAAGATCCCGAGGTGAGCCGCCGCGTCGACGCCCTAGCGGCCCCCGGTCGCCCGCTGCACGGCGTGATCTAATGTAGAACGGAATTCATTCCGTTTTTGACAAGCCCCTCGGTTGTGGCACGGTCTCCGACCGTGGCCACCGTGGCTGACGGCAGGTCTCCCAACAACCGCGAAAGCGATCGCCACGCCCATTGTCCTGCGGGAGACCTTCGGTCGGCTTGAGTGGAACGGTCGGAGACCGTTCCACAACAGAGTTCATCCGTTGCGAAAAAAGGCGGAGTCCGTCAAAAGCGCTCCGGAATCGGAAAAACCAGCCCTTGTACTCGTTCTAGTTCGTGGTTCGACACGTCCGACGCGGGCGGCGCGTCGTCCGACTCGCGGCGCAAGCTGCCGATTCGTTCCATCAGGTAGTCTCCGCGCGGCATCGCAGGGCTGTAGAGTAGCGGCATCCGCAGTGGTAGTCGCTTCAATTCGTTCGAACTGATCGGCTTTCGAAAACCAAATGGGAAATACGAGAAAGCCTGGTTGGTAAACGGATCGACCGGCAAAGGACCGAGGCCGTTGCCTTCCAGCCGCGCCAGCGAGTCGGGCAGTTCGTCGTGCTCCAACCGCCACGCCTCGGCGGCGAGCGCCAGCCGGACCGCGCGGCGGTAGGCCACGGCGCTCCGGCGACTGTCGATCACCGATCTTGAAAAGCCTTGAAACGATTCATTCGTTCTCTCCACGCCGAAGAACAAGCTCGTGCGAGTGAGATGCTCCACTTTCAGCCGTGCGTACGGATCTTCGTAGTACCAGGCCTCCGCCGGCTTGCCCTCGCCCACCAAGGCTGACTCGGCCGCCTGGACGTCGTCGATGTCCAACTTGGCGAGTAGTGCCAGCGTACGTTTACTGCGTACCAGCTCCCACGGCATCCAGCGGGCCAACTGGCGGGAAACGATCGGCGGCTCATCGAATTGCGACCAAGATTCGCCCTCGTTGAACAATCTGACTGCCAGCTCGCCATAGCCCTCTTTGATCTCGTCGGTCATCGAACGCAGCGGGGCGAGTTTGCCGATATACTCGATCGCCGCGCGGATACGGTCGGGCGTTTGATCCTCGTGCGCTCCCCAGAAGAAAAGCCGCTCCAGCGCCATCCGCTCCAGCGCGTTGCCATAGATCTCGCCGAACAGCCCCGGCTGCTGGTGGAAATGCCGGGCCATCGAAAACGCGGCCTGAAAGCGAGTCCAGGCGGCAGCGAGCTGGCCGTCGTCCTCCAATTGGCGCGCGCTGAGCACCACAAGGTGGCCTAATTCGAGGAATCGCGCGCTGCGCCCGTTTTCCAAACGATACGACGTGCCGAAGAATGTACAATCTGGCCGCGCGGCCGCTTCAAGCACGAGCGCCAGCGGCTCTTCGTTTTTGTCCAGCCAGGCGATTTGCGATTCGGTCAAAGTCGTCGATGTCTCGCCGCGTAATTCGGCAAAGGGACCCTCCGAAGGCATTTTGACGAGCAAGTCGGAGGCGCGGGCGTAGAGGTCGGCGGTGCGTCGCGCGTCGGCGGCAGCGAACGCCGATGCATTCTGCGCTCGCGGTGCGATTTCGATTTCAGGCGCCGGCGCCTCGTAGACTCGATAAAGCAAGGTACCGATCAACACCGTAGCCAGCGGCACAGCAAGTACCAAGACACCCCGCACGCGAGCGCGCCAATCGCGCCGCTCGATGAGCCAGTCGGGCGCGCGCAGCCAGGTGCCCACAAACAACGCGATGGCCAGCGGGGCAACCGTGAAGAGCCAAGAGAGCTCCACGAACTCCATCAGCGCGGCCCAAGCCACCAGCAGCGCGGCCGCGATGACGCCAAACACCGCCGCCAGCAAGCCGCTGCGAAAGAACATCGAGCAGAGTTGCCCGGCGCCGTAGGCCAGCGCCGTCCAGAGCACATAGCCCGGCAACTGGCGGAACCAGCCCACGTGCCAGGTTTGGTGGTAGTGTCGATACGGATCGCCCAGATGGAGGCCAAACCATTCGTAGTTGAAGAACAGCAGCTTTCGCGACTCGATGTTATCGTAGGCGCCTCCGTTGCGCACCACCATTGCCAAGAGCGCGACGTGCGCCAACAAATAAACCAACATCAGCGCCGCTGCCGGCGCGGCCCAGAAGAGCTGCCGCGCGAGCCACAATCGGCGCGGATCGATGCCGCGCTCGGTGAAATATCGAAACTGCCCGCCCCCTTGATCGGCCAAGAAGACGCACGAACCAAAGAGCGCGAAGATCAACGTGGCGATCGGCACGGTCCCCGCCGAATGCGGCCCCGCGCTCGCCCAGTTGCTCACCATCAACAACAGCCCCAAGGCGAGCACCGCGCCCACCACTACGCCCGACTGCCGCGACTCTTGCCACCACAAGCAGCGCATGTCGGTCGCCCGCGCGATGCGAATCGCGCGGAAACGCCGAGCGGAGCCGAAAAGCCAGCGCCGGCTCAAGACAAAATCGAGCAGGAACACGGCCACGGTCATCAGCGCGTGCGGCACGCCTTCCCAACCCGTCCGCCAGCCCGGCATCGTGTCGCTCGCTGTCGCCACGTAGGCCACTACGGAGCAACTGACAAAGGTGGCGAGCGTTGCCAACAAGGCCGCGACGAGCGGACGAGCCAGCAGCAGCGAAAAAAACATGCCCCAGGCGACGACTTGCAGCAACAGCGGCGCGCCGAGGATCCAGCCGGTGTTATTGGCAGCCAGATTGCGGAGCTGTTCGGGGCCGACGACGGGCAAGGCGGCCGCGGAAAGCGCGACGCCCAGCAGCAGCGTTCCGCCAAGCGCCAACGTCAATTTGCCGACGAACAGCCGCGACGGCGATGCCGGCAAGCCACGCAGGAATTCAATGGTCTGCTCCTCGCGCTCGATGGCAAAGAGCGTCGCGCCGGCGCCCAGCGCGAAGAATGCCGCCACGACCCAGGGCAGCGAAAACAAAGCAAGCTGCGGATCGCGGGCGAATTGCGCCATGAAAAACTCGATTAGCAGACCCACCACCAGCAGCGAAAGCCAATAGCCGCGCAGCACACGGTATTCTTTCCAAACAAGGCGAGGGAAAAGCAAGGCTCTCATGGCGCGGCAACCTCCTGTGCGGGTACGGGCGACGCCTCTTGTCGCCCGTCGTTCAGATAGGCCACGAAGATTTCTTCCAGGCTGGGCGTGCGGGCTTCCAGCTCGGCGATCGCCGGCTCGCCGCGGAGCGTCTCCAGATGCTCGTCGGCCAGGTAGCGGACCAGCACTTGCCATTGCCGCGCCCGTTGACGCCGCCGCAAAATTTCGCCGCGCACGGCGGGTGGCGCGGCCGCGCCGTCGGCCAGCGTGACCGTCAGCTCGCGGATTTGCTCCTTGAGGGCGTCGAGTCGCTCGACCAGCACCAGTCGCCCGTGGTGCATGATCGCCACGATGTCGGCCACGCGCTCGACCTCGCCGATCTGATGGCTCGACAAAAACACCGTCCGTCCGGCGGAGGCCAGGTCGACCATGCTTTCGAGAAATTCGCGCCGCACGAGCGTGTCAAGCCCCGAAGTCGGCTCGTCGAGAATCAGCACCTGCGGCTCGTGGGCCAGGGCCAGCGCGAGCGCCACCTTGGCACGCATGCCTTTGGAGAGCGCCTTCAGCTTTTTGCCGCCCGACAAGCCATATTGTTGCACCAGGCCCTCGTAGCGCGGCAAATAACCGTCGCCATAAAAGCCGGCGGTGAACCAGCCGATCTCGGCCACGGTCATCCATTCGTAGAGCATCGGGCGCTCGGACACGTAGCCCACGCGGCGGCGGATCTCCAGCCCGTCGCGCTGGCTGTCGAGACCCAGCACTTCGGCCCTGCCCACGTCGGGCGCGGCCAGGCCGAGCATGGTTTTGATGGCGGTGGTTTTGCCCGCCCCGTTCTCACCCAGCAGTGCGAAGACGACGCCCAGCGGAACGTCGAGCGACACGTCGTTCAATGCCACCTGCGAGCCGAAGCGTTTGCTGACGTGCGTGAGGCGAATGGCGCTTTCCATGATCAGACCTTTTGTTTTTCAACGGCGGTCAATTCGTGTTCGACCAGACGGCGGATTTCATCGGGATCGAGCCGGCTTTGCTTTGCTTCCCAGAGCACTTGCCGCAGCCGCTTGCGGATGAGCTCGATGCGTTGCCCGCGGCAGTGGCGCGGCGCCCCTTCGGCCACTTCCAGCCCGGTGCCGCGTACGGCGGCCAGCACGCCCTGCGACTGCAGCTCTCGGTAGGCGCGCGCGACGGTGTTGGGATTGATGGCCAGCTCCTTGGCCAGCTCGCGCACCGAAGGCACCATTTCGCCCGGGCGGATGGCACCGCCCGCCACGGCGAACTTGACTTGTCGCACGATCTGGTCGTAGAGGGCCAGCCCGTCGGAAGGATCGATCGAGAAGAACATGTCCGGCGTCCCACCTGCCCGGAATTGTTGTGTACTACAGTGATAGTACACTAGCCGGCGACGGGCGTCAAGGGCTTGGTCGAAGAATTCCGGCGATGATCGGGCCGAGGCCCTGGAGCTGTGCCGGACGCTAGTGACGCTCGGCTGTTCGCCCCGTACAATGCCTTTGGAGTCGAAGATCTAGGAGGGCCGATCGCCATGTCCACCTTGCCACATGATCCGAGCGAAATAATGAGTTCTGCCGGCCATGCGCCCGTCGTCCCGGCGCCGCGGCAAGAGCAGAATTTCGACGAAGCCATCCGCGAGTTCATCTCGATGGTTGATGAGCTGGGAATCACGCGACCTTCGGACGAGGAGCTGTGTGATCTGTGCAGCCGCGTTGCTGAGTTGAGCCTTGAGTTTTTTCCAGGAGACTTGGTAGTCAAGGCCGAGCGCGATTGGGAAATACCAGACGACATCTATTTTGTATTCCGTGTTATCGCGACCGGTAGCGTTGACGACATCGTCGCGCGAAGCAATCAATGGCACATCCAAGTGCGCCGAGCAGTCTCCAGCCGGGCGGAATTGTTTTGTCTGTCGTTCGACGTGCGAGAATGAATCCGGTCGACTTCATCGCACTGGCGATCAAGCTGTCGAGCAGCCGCAACGAAGCGGATCTGCGATCTGCTGTAAGTCGCGCCTATTATGGGGCCTTCCATGTTGCTCGCCAGTTTCTTGGCGATTGCGGGGTTCGCTTTTCGGCGAAGGAGTTGTATGCCGCAGAAATACACAAGAAAGTGCGGTTTTGCCTTGGCGAATCCGGAAATGCCGACGCACACCTGGCCGGCGACAATCTCAGAACCTTGCGAAGCCAGCGGAATGAGGCCGACTACAATCTGGAGTCGACCGACTTTCTTGTGCGAGGAGGCGTGATGGTTACCGTTCGACTTGCCCCAGAGATCGTCGACGCCTTCCAGCGGTGCCGCGCGGAGCCGGCGTTTTCGGAGGCGCGTGCCAAGATCCGATCCTATGCCCGCGATGTGCTTCGCATTGCGGTAGACGAGACCTGACGCGACTGCCACCGGCCCGTTGACACCTCCGCCGGCTGTTTTACAATAAATCGTTTTCTTCCGGCCGCCGAAAACCCGTTGTATACCGCCGTCGAAAAGGCCGACGTTCTCATCGAGGCGCTGGAGTGGATCCGGCGCTTTCGCGACAAGACCACGGTCATCAAGCTCGGCGGCAGCGTGATGGAAGACGAAGGCGCCCTGCGGCACCTGCTGTTGGACATCATCTTCATGCGCGAGGTGGGCGTGCGGCCCGTGGTGGTTCACGGCGGCGGGGCGGCCATCAGCCGCGCCATGGCCGAGGCCGGCCTCGAGCCGCGCTTCGTGCAGGGCCGCCGCTACACCGACGCCGACGCCCTGGCCATCGTCGAACGCGTGCTGGCCTACGAAACCAACGAGCACATCTTCCAGCGCATCGAAGAACTCGGCGGGCGGGCCGCACCGCTGAATTTTCATACGACCAACGTGCTCTTCGGCGAGCGAATGACGCTGCCCGGCCATGACCTGGGATTCGTGGGCACGGTGACGCGCGTCGACCGCACCACGATCGAAAACCTGTGTTACGCGGGCATCGTACCGGTCATTCCGTCGATGTGCCTCGATGCCGACAAGCAGAAATTGAACGTCAACGCC
>DATFDL010000306.1:0-10858 GCA_035252155.1 Pirellulales bacterium
GGGCCGTGTTTGAGTCTACCGATCTTCCGAGAAAGACAGTGCTGCGCGAGTTTTCTCAGTTTGCGGCACGATTTTTCCAGCCGGCTGTTGCGAAGCTCGACCCGCAGCTTATCCATAAAGCCGCCAACGACCTTGACGTGGCAAAGGAATACGCTGTCAGGATGCTCTGCGAGCGAAATCTGCCCGAACATCATCCGGCGCGGCTGGTTGATGAGGAAGGTCTGGCGGAGCATTTGGTCAAGCACTATCCGGCTCACGAATTCCTCATCAGCCGGTCTGAAGCCAAGATGCTTGGGTTGCCGGTTGAAAGTGCGGAGCTTTACGACAAATGGCCAGTTTGCAGGTTATTGCACGACGATTTTCGGTCGGGCAAGCTATCGAAGGGGCATGGCTGGATACGTGTCTTTTCTGAATCCGATTTAGCCGATATTATTGATGGGTACGACGATGACAGCGATGACACAAATGAAATTGAGGAAGGCAATGAAGACCACCCTAGCGCAGAAGACGACGCGCCGCCGGGCGAAGGCGAGCAAGTGCCGTCATGACGCTTGCCGCGTTGGTTCAAGCGCGACAAACCCATCGAGGTTTGTGAGAGAACTTGCCATCTCGCCACTCAACCACGAGCCCCGGCGGCGGTGGGGCGAAAAATAACGGTAGGGGCGGGGATCGAACCCGCGCCGGGTCTATGCTTCACGGGCTGCCCGGACTGCCGGTTATAAGTCGGCTGCCTTGCCACTCGGCCACCCTACCGCAACGCAAAAGCCCCAGGGACTACCCCTGGGGCTTTTGTTTTAGAAACTGCACCTGCCGCCCAGACTGCTCTAGCTCCCGCCTAGCGATCGCTCGCAAACGGTCGCGAACCCACACCGACAGGTCTTGTCCGGCTAGTGCAGCGGCATCATCAAATGCCGCCTTCTCGGCATCGGCAACCCGGACCTGCAAGTAGCGAGTCTTGCGCTTCGCCTTTTCTTTCGGGGGTCGTCCCCTCTTTTTCTCCATGCCGGAATTGTACCGACGAAAAAAATACGTGTCAAGCCTATTGACTGTATTGTTTATGTCGGTACAATAAAGGCAGACAAATGAAAGCCCGGTCGGTGCTAGTAACACCGACCGGGGTGAACTACAACCGGCTGTCGCCAGAAGTAGCCTGGAAACTTCATTCTAGCGACGGCCCCTGATAAGGGGAAACGGCGCTATGATGATTGCCTGTGCCCACGCTTCGCGGAAGCGTCATGGCAAAGACCGACACGGCAACCAACGCTGGCGGTGCCTGTTGTGCGGCAAAACGTGGATTGAAGCCCAACCGAAGCCGTTGGGGCCGATGCGGGTTCCGGTTGAGGATGCCAAGCTCGCCTTGCGGCTCTTGGTCGAAGGTTCGTCGATCCGCTCGACGGCCCGCGTTACGGGACTGCACAAAAAGACCGTCTGCAAGCTCTTGGTTCACTTCGGCAACGCCTGCCAGCGGTTTTTGGACGAGCGTATGACCGGCCTTACGCTCGACCATTTGCAGTTTGACGAGCAATGGACCTACGTGTTCAAAAAGCAAGCCCGGCTCACCATGACGGAACGCGAGGAAACGAGCGAACAGGGCGACATCTACCTTTGGACCGCCGTTGACCAGCGGACGAAGCTCATGCCCAGCTTTCTCGTCGGCAAGCGGTCGGGCGATAACGCGCGGCGGTTTATGCTCGACGTGGCCAGCCGGCTGACCTGGCCGAAGCCTCACGAGAGCGACGACCACGCTTTTGTGCCCGGCTCGTTCCGCCGTATCGTGCAAATCTCGACCGATGCTTTCGCGGCCTATCCCGAGGCCGTAGACCTGGCGTTCGGTGCCTACGTGAAGTACGGCACGATATTGAAGCAGTACCGCAACGCGAAGATCATCTACACGCCGAGCGACATGGTAGGCACCAAGCGAACCGCCCGGCGTGGCATGAGCAAGAAAGAGGCTCGCACGATATGCACCTCGCACGTTGAACGCCTGAACGGCACGCAACGGCTTTTTCTGAAGCGGTTGAACCGGCTTACCTACTGCTTCTCGAAGAAGCTGGCGAACCTTGAGGCGGCTTTCGCGATGTTCGCGGCCTACTACAATTTCTGCTGGCAAACCCGACGGCCCGGCAAGTCTGGCAAGCTCCGGCCCACCGCCGCCATGATGGCAGGGCTGGAGGGGCACGTTTGGTCCTTCGATGAGCTATTTGAGGCGGTCCTTCGACCTGCAACACAATCGTAGCCCACTACCGCCCTCGCGGCCGACTTGTCGCCCTCGGCCGATTCAATTACGATACGGCTTTACACTCCCCGATAGCTCAGTTGGTAGAGCGAGCGGCTGTTAACCGCTAAGTCCAAGGTTCGAGTCCTTGTCGGGGAGCTTCTTGCCGGGCCGCGAAACCGTCCGAACAACGGTTATACTCCACGCGTTTGCGAACGCGGCGTCGGCCGCCGGTGTGGCACAGCCGCCCTCGGCTGTGCGGTGGTCGCCGAAGGCGACCGCGAGACAGCCGAGGGCGGCTGTCCCACATTGCCGCATTCACGCCTGCGTGAGGTATCAATTCAAAAGCGCCGAGAGACTCGCCTCTCGGCGCTTTGCGTTTTCCGCCTTCCACACGGGTTTGCGCGAAGTCGGCGATGGTGAAAAAGCGTTAGGCAACGCTATCGGGATGGCCACCGCCCTGCGTACTCGTCAACCACTCCATGAGCTGATTCAAAAGCTCCTTGCCATTCGGGCTGCCCCAGCCGGTGCAGAGATCGTAGCCGTGCACCGCGTAGTAGCCGTTGACGCCTGTGCTGCGGTTGTTGCCTGCGTCGATAAATGCACCCGGCACCATGCCTTGCTGGGGATCGAACGTGAATTCCCGTCCCCCGACAATGTCGCGAAATGCCGCCGTCTTGCCCCTGGCATAAGCAAAGTCGTTGAAGAAGTAGACCGGCACGTTTCCGCCGAAACGCTGCTGGAGGGCCTCGCGCACGCACGCCATCAACGCCGCCCACATGGGCGCCGCGGCGCTGGTGCCGCCGACGGGCGCAATCGGATACTCCGCCTGAGGCGGTTGGCTGACCAGATAGCCCGTGCTGGCGCCAGCATTACCGGCGACGTCGGGTATGCCTCGTCCGATGACCGGCGGGTTATTGGCCGACCGCGGCCTGATGCCGGCATCGGTCTGATAGCTAGGCACGCCCTTGTAACGGTCGGTGACTCCGCCACCGGTCGCACCGCCGAAATAAAACTTGCCCTGCTGCAATTGGCCCAATTCGTTCCAGACCACTTCTTGGCTGATGGCGTCGCCCTCGGCATAGAGCAACGTGCCACCGACGGCAATTGCCAGAGGGCTAGATGCCGGGTATCCCGCGTGCGCGGTTTCCAAAAAAAGCGTGACCTCGGTTCCATCCGCCAGTTGGCCGCGCTGGCTGCTCGAACCCTGATCGCCGGACGAAACAAACACGGGCATGCCGACCGCTGCCGCATCGCGAAAAGCCTCGTCGACATGTTGGTGCAGCGCCGGCCAACCGGGGAAATCGGCCGATCCCGAAACGTCTTCGTCCAAGCCATAGCTGATCGACACCGACGCATAGTCGTGGTTGTGGATCGCTTCTTCGATGGCGTCGAGGTAGCCTTGGCCCGTCCACGGGGCGAAATAGACATCGATTGCCGCCTTCGGCGCCATGGCGCCGACAATCTCGATGTCGAGATAAACCTCACCGGTGGCGCCGTCGCCGATTTGCGGCTCCGTGCCCAGCACCGAGATGGCCTTCACCGTCGGCGGCGTTCTCAGCCCGATCTGGTTGGTGAAATAGTCGGCCAGCACCTTCTGGTCAAAACCTCCTCCAAATTCAAGGATCGCCACCCGTTGGCCGTCGCCCTGCATGGGCGGAAAGTTATAGAGCTCGGCGACCTGGTTGGGATAGAACGAACCGGGCCACATCTTCTCCGGCGTAGCGGCCTCTGCTTGGGCCTTCCTGGGCTTCTTGGCGGTGGCGACGCCGTGACGCACGACGACCGGCATGTCGTTCAGGCCGAACACGCCCGTCACAATCGGGGCCAGGTTTTCCGGCACGCGAATGTCGGTCTCGGGACAGCGAAACGTGCTGTGCGTTCGGGCATGCTCATAGGTCGAAAGGCTCACGCCGAAGGCATGGCTCATCGCCGCCACGGAGCCTTTTAGGTGCATCTGCCGGCGCCCAAGATCGACGCGCGAGACCGACAAGCCTTCTTCGCGCGCCCATCTCCCGACGGCATCGGCGTCTTCCTGGCGTGCGCCATAGCGGTCGGCAAGCTGTGCACGTGTCATGCCCGCACTTCGCTTGCCTGCGATGAATTCATCGACGGTGGGCAGGCCCTCCTCCGACTTGCGCCGTAACTTGACCGTCACCTCAATGCGTTCATTTTGATCGGGTTTTCCGACCAATTGATGCTGGTGGCGTGGCACGGAACCTTCGAGCGGAATCATTTTCTGCGACATGGTTACTCTCCTTGCTTGGCAAGTGCCCGCTCCTTGAATTTTCCGGCCGCCCGCGCCTGAATCAATGGCCTAAACAGGCTATCGCGCCGCGAGAGCCGTTGGTCACGCAATGCGTCTATTGCCCGCCGCGCCCGTGCACGTCGTGCGGCGGTCATGACGCGCGGTTTTAGACAGAAGGCAACGAAGAGAACGAAGAGGAAGAAAGTCGCCGACGAGAACATCGATCGCCTCTGACCCTCGGGAAGAAGCTAGGTGAGGTCCGACAAACCTGCTGCGTTAATTCTCTCCACTCTTAAGGCGGCGGTTGAGCAAAGCCCGCCTTACGCCGCTTGCCGCGGTTCGATGTCGGATTCATCGCTCGTTTCCATTCCAAGAGCTTTCTCTGGGAACAGAACGATGCCCAGCCAACGCGTGATTCTGCGGGGCGTCGGACGGCAACCGAGCACGACCACCAACACCGCGCACGCCAGAATGGTCATCGCCGAGCCCGGTGGTAGCCAGGCCAGCAAGACGCACGTGGCCAAAAGCGCCAGCGGGGGCAACCAGCGGCATTTGCGGCTGATGCCGCGGGCCAGTGCCCGCATGGCCGGAGTCTCCTGGGAATGGCAGACGTGTACGACCACCGACATCAAAAACGCGCCAAACACCCAGATCTGGCAGACGAGCAGAAAGTAATCCATGCGCGTCATATAGCTGAGCGGCGGCAGACTGGAGTCGATGGTAATGCGATAGGCCACGACGGTGAGCATCGCCGTCACGCCCACGCCCACTTGCGAGCTGAACTCCTTGGGGTCCATCCAAAACACCGACCAACTCGTGGCCACGATCGGCAACAGTGGCAGGACGATTGCCCACCAGTAAAAATGCGGGTCGCGCGTGACATCGAGGTGGAAGACATACCGCGAATAGGCTTCGCCTAAACGAGGGTAGTTCGCCTCGTCGACGTCGGCCGATATCCGCTCCAGGTTCCAGCCGTGCGGCACTAGATGGGCCGCCTGGGAAGCTCCGTCGTTGCGGGTGCTGCTTTCGCCGGCCACATAGAGCACGTCGTCGATGTCGCCGGCGGCCGCCTCGAACGGCACATCCAGGCGGTGGCGATCGAACGGAAACCCGTGCAGGTCGAAGTTGCTGGCCATCGTGCCGCGGTAGTATTGCCGCAGGGCGACCGTGCCATCGGCATGGACGTGCGCCGTGCCGCCGCCCTGCACCTCGACGTCCAGATCGTCTCGCAGCTCCGGCTCGGGCGTCCAGATCTGATCGGCCGGCACGAGACGTTTATGGCGGCCTTCCTGGCGGGCATCGAACGCCAGCCGCGGATCGTGCCAGCTTAAATAAAGATAGAACTCGATCTCGAACTTCTCATCATGATCTTGGATCTGCGAGACTTCGAGCAGTTCGATGCTGAGCGTCACTTCCACGGGCCGTTGCGGCGGAAGCGACGTGGCTTCGTCGCTTGGCGCGGCAGCCGCGGAGAATTTCGGACAAAGAATCGCGAAAACGACCGCCGCCAATGCGAAACGCAGGCGGCGCGTGGTGAACAAGGCCTTCATGTGCTGCAAGCCGTCGATGGCGTGGTGGGAGAGCACTGCCCGAGCCACGATATTGTGTCGCAAGCTGTCAAACATGAAAAGACGAATTTACCTTTATTAGTCTAGGTCACCTTGCGCCCTGCATGCGGAGCAACTCGACGATCTCGTGATGCCCGCCCTTGTTCGCCCAGGCCAAAGGCGTTGCCCACGGCTCGGCATCCGCTTCCACGGGGTCTGCGCGGCGCTGCAGGTACAGTCGGACAAGTTCGATGTCAGCGAGGCGCCGGCGTCGAGCAGCATCGTCGCCCGAAGCAGATGTTCCTCCCCGGTGGGCACGTAGGAACCCTTTCGCCCCGCCACCGGCGTCGCCAGGTGATGCAACATCGTGTAGCCGCCTGCGAAGGGTAGATCGACATCGACTCCGTGATCCAGAACGAGTTTCAAACCCTCAGGCATCTTGGCGCTCGTCAGCACGCCATTCCACCAGGGGTCGTCGCGCTTTCGCGTGATATGCGGCAGACACATTTCGGCAGAAAATAAACATCGCTCGATGAGCAGTTTCTTTTGTCCCCGCGCGTGGGAGGCTACGCGGGGAGATTTCCGCTGTGCTACCGTTCCAGGCACCGGTCGAATATAATGTGATCGCAAGATTTCGGGTCGAAGGGAAGGCTGCACAATATGAAACCCGCTCAACAACCTTGTGAAAAGGGACGCGGTGTCGATGAACGGGTCGCCGAGAAGTTTAGGCGCTGGCGGCGACCTGGAAGACAGAGACGAAGCTCCTTTCCAACGTCACCAAGCGGGCGATGCACCCCGCCTACCAGCAAATCATTGGGATGGGCCCGGCGGCGGTTCCCTGTATTTTATCCGATCTGGCCGAGCATGGGCCCAATGATTGGTTCTGGGCACTGACGGCCATCACCGGCGAGAACCCGATCTCCCAAGAAATTGCCGGCAACATGAAAACGATGACGGAGGCTTGGTTGCGATGGGGAATAGCGGCGGGTTATCTCAGCGCCTCGACGCCCACGACGAAGCAGCCTTCCCTGATTTGAACGACAGCGGCTATCGCGTGGCCAGCCCCAAAGACTCGGCCTACAATTGCATCTCTTTCGCCGCGGGCGACACCACGCGCAAGTGGTCGCCCACCTTGATACCCGTGCCGGGCTACTACTGGCCTTCGGGGGCGGAGCGCCGAGACGGTCCCGAGGCGTTGCAAAGTCGTTTCGAACAGCTCGGCTATGAGTGTTGCGACGACGGAAAGCCAGAAGAGGCTTATGAGAAAATAGCTCTCTATGTCGATGCAGATGGCATGTGGTCTCATGCCGCGAAGCTGCAAGAAAACGGCGGGTGGGTCTCCAAGCTCGGAGAGATCGAGGATATCTGGCATCAAAGCGAGCATTGTTTCGCGAATTCGATCTACGGGCACGTTTTCCGGTACATGCGTCGCAAGACGACGGGTGAGAGCCAGCTATGAAGGTTTCATTTCAGTGCGTCGTGTTTCTTGTCTCGTTGATTTCCACCGCCTCGGCGGGCGAGCCGTGGAGCGCGCTGATTTCGCCCTCGAATTCGCTGGAATTCAAGTTTCTGAAGAATGAGACTCCGGTGGCTCACGCGACTGTCGTGGGCTGGGGGCCGAACTGGCAATGGGTTGGCGTCGGTGCGAATGAGAAGGCGAAGAGTGACAAGCTTGATGTCACGACGCAGTTCGTCGTCAATAAGGATCGCGGCGAAGTCATCGACATCCGGTTCCAGGTGCGCAAGGGTGGACCGCGGCAAGTTGTGTTTCAGTACGATCTAAGCGCCGCGAAGGACGTGCCGGTGACGATGCTCATCGCCGGGCTGGGGTCGGAAAAGGAATACGCCCGCGGCCAGTGGACGCTCTCGCACACCGATGGAACGAAGAGCGTCATAAAACTGCCGGTGGGCGTCGCCGCCCGACCGGCCACGAAGAAGGCCGTGCTCACAATCGAGGGCGTGGGCGACGTGGCGTTTGCCTTTGAGCCGCCTTGCCCGATCGCGTTCGATGGTGATATGCGCGTGTTGCTGGCCGACAAAATCTTCAAGGCCGGCAAGACCAGCACGACGATCACCGCCACGTTCCCTAGCGACGCGGGCCTGCTCGCGCGGCAAGAAGATCTCGACAACCTCTCCCGCACGCTGGCAGGGCCGGATTGGTTCCCGCTGGCGATGCCCGACGAGCTGGACGGCCCCAGCGTCATTGCCATGGACGACTGGCTTGAGAAACCTGCGGGCAAGCGCGGCGGCGTGCGCATGGTCGGCGATCGGTTCGAGCTCGAAGACGGCACGCCGATCAAGTTTTGGGGCACCAACCTGTCGTACGGCAGCGGGTGCGCACCGCCGAAGGCCGACGCCGAGGCGACGGCGGCCCGCTTCGCCCGCTATGGCGTCAACGCCGTCCGGTTGCACAAGTTCAGCTATCCTAGGGGCCGCGACAACGGCATCGGCGACGCCAACGATGCCACGCTCATGGATGCTGAAGGGCTCGACCGCTTCGACTATTTTGCCGCACAGCTTGCCCGCCGCGGCGTGTATTACGCGTGGTCGCACACGTTTGGGTTCATCGTCTGTCCGGGCAATCGCGATCGGCTTGTCGCTTACGACGAGATCGAGCAGAACCTCAATGGCAAAACCTACGCGTTCATCAACTTCGCCGACGACGTGCAGGACCTGATGATCGAGATGGTCGTCAACTTGTTGAAGCATAAGAACCCGCACACGGGCCGGACGTACGCCGACGACCCGGCGCTGGCGTTCATCGAGTTGCAGAATGAGGACGACATTTTCTTCTATACGTCGGAAACGGCTTTCAACGCCTGCCCGACGTACAAGAAGCTGTTCACGGCAAAATTCACCCACTGGCTGAAGGCAAAGTACGGCACCGACGACGCTCTGGCGAAAGCCTGGGGCGGCCTGAAGCCGGGCGAATCGCTGGCCGCCAAAAACGTCGTGCCGCAAACCAATCCCTGGTTCTTCGGCAGCGACCACCTGCCGGGGCAGAAGGCCGAAGCGCGGCAGCGGTTGCTCGACGCCGCGGCATGGCTGCACGAGGTGCAGAATCGCTTCTACACGCGCTTCACGAAGGCGATTCGCGACGCGGGCTATCGCGGGCCGCTGTGCGGTTCGCCCTGGCAGGCGCCCGCGATGCTCCCGCATTATCTGAACCTGCGCAGTGACGCGATGGTGGGGTTCATCGATCGCCACAACTATTTTGGCGGGCAACTCACGGACACTATGCTCAGCAAGCCAGGCAGCGGCTACCTTTCCAGCGGCCTGCAGCAGGTGGTCGACCGGCCATTTAGCGTCAGCGAATGGATTCACGTCTATCCTTCGCTGTACAGCGCCGAGGGGCCGGCGATCATGGCGGCCTACGGGCTGGGCTTGCAGGGCTGGGACGCCACTTTCGAGTTTCAATCGGCGCCGCGCCGGCAGGCGTTCAACGATCGGGCCGGCTGGCAGCCGTGGGGTGTGTGGGAGGCCGACGTGCCGACAAGCCTCGGCCAATACCCGGCTCTTGCCCGAATGATCTATCGGGGAGATGTGAAAGAAAGCGACATTCTAAGCACCCGCCGAGTTAGTCCGGACGACCTATCATCGGGCGAATTCAATTTCAGCGATACAGTGCGGCAGTCGGGCGACATCAAGTCGTTCAGCGGAAGCACGCCCGAGGAGGCGCTGGCGGCCGGCCGATGCGTGGTCGAGTTCTCTGACAAGCCCCAATCAACAAGAACCCAGTCAAGCACATTCCCCGATCTCGCTCGCTTCCGCGACGGGACTGCCATCCTGAGCGCCACGAAGCAACTGCGCTGGGAGACTTCGGGGCAAGGGTTCTTCACGATTGACACGACAGGCACGAAAGGCGTTGTTGGGTTCGCGGCGGGCAAGCCACAGCGTCTGGGCGACGTCACCATTGAGCTCGAAAGCCCCTACGCGAGCGTGATCCTGACGGCACTCGATAAGGCGTCGACGTTGGACAACGCCAAACGGGCCTTGCTGAGCGTTGTGGCCCGCAATTGCAACACAGGATTCAAGTACTTTGCGATCGACCAGCGCATTCTCGATAACGGCCACGGCCCCATCTTGCTCGAGCCGGTGAAAGCGACGATTTCGATCGGTCGCCGTCCGATTGCCGCCGTTCACGTCTTGAATCATGCCGGTGGGCGCAGCGGCAAAACGTTGGACGTCCGCTCGGGAAAGTTCACCGTCGACGGTGCCCGCGATCGGACGCTGTATTACGAAGTCGAGTATGGCGATCGTGACCGGGAGATAAAGGAGTGAAAAGAACGACGTCCTGCCCAGGCGCAGTCGTGCTATAATATACGTGCTTGCTGGTCAGCTCCATGTGCGGTCGGTCAAGGTTATCTTCGAAGGCCGGAAGATGGGCGAGCGAGCTGATTCTTCGCACCTTACGTCGCGAGATCGCTGATGACAATGGACGAATTACGGAGACAGCTCGCCACAACGCACTGGCCCGTTTCTCTACGTTTCGATGGAAAGGACATCCAGGTGGGCTCACCCGAGGAGCTGATGATTCCACCGGCTGGAAATCTCATTTGCGTTTATCAGGAAGGGGCATTTGAAGTCATCGACTCTCGACATGTCTCGACGCTTCGTCGCGTCCGGTCAACCCGGCGGTCATCGTAGCCGTGGTCGGGCCGTTTGCCCGTCCCGATAGCGAAGCGCGATGGGTCCGCCCGCAACGAAACCCAGTGCGCCGGCGGTTGAAAACTGCGCGGCGATCTGCGATACTTCTTGGCGACACGCTTTGATCGGGGCGTGGCGCAGCCTGGCTAGCGCGCTTGACTGGGGGTCAAGAGGTCGCAGGTTCAAATCCTGTCGCCCCGA
>DATFDL010000307.1:0-4198 GCA_035252155.1 Pirellulales bacterium
TTCGGCCCCGCCCCGCCCCATGCGGAACGGCACGGAGTCCGTCCCCTATCGACTCGAAGAGCATTGCGGACTCTGTGCGCCAAAACCCGTCGGGCGACTAGGCCGCCGGACGGCGGTATTCGTAGTCGACCACGCCGTGCGCCGCGTCGAAACGGACCAACGGCAATGTTGCCGGCGGCTCGTCGCCGGGATAGGTTTGGCGGTCGATCGGATAGTCGTGGTGGGCCGGCTCGCCGGCCGAACACCAGGCCACCGCCCGGATCTGCTTATGCGATTGCAGCAGCTTATCGACGACGTATCGAACCCGCTCGGTGCGCATGGCGCCGGGTGTCAGTTCCCACACCACCAGCCGAAGCGTGCCAGGAATGCGGGCGAACGGTTCAAAGTCGATCATCACGCCCAGGTTGTCGGGCCGCCGCCGCTCGTCGCCTTCGATCAGCCCCTGCCGCCACAAACACGCATAATCGCGGCAGCTCGCCGGCCGGGCCGCGTAAATGGCACAGCCCGTGGCGCATAAATGAGTGCAGGCGCGCTGCGTCGGCTTGCCGAGCTCGGGCACCCCCTTGATGCGGCAGCAGGCGGTACACTCCCCGCAGGTTCGCCCGCTGATGCGCTTTTCGATGGCCTCCACATCACGCGCGGCGAGGCCATGCTCGATGGCGGCGACCACAATTGGGTCGTCGTGCGCCTGGTTTGCCCCCATCTCGTCCCCCGATCGAACTGGCCCTGTGGGACAGATCGGAAGGGGATGCAACGCGGCTGTAAAACGATCAGGGGGCTTGAGCGCATTCGACCGATTGTGCTGCGCGTGGTAGCGGTCGTGCGCAGGATGCCGATGCGCGAGAGATTGACGGCGTTAACGGCAGTTCCGGATCTGCCGTTGGTTCCGGGGGAGCTGTCCGACACCCGAGCTGCGGGTTTTTGATATTCGCAACGAACTTCTTCTGCCGACGTCTGTAGGGAACGCCCTCTGTGGCGTTCCGTGAACTGCGATTCGACGTCAACCCGCCCGCCGCGGAACGCCACGGAGGGCGTTCCCTACAGATCAACAGGGGTAGTAGTCGTAGGAGTGCTTGGTGGGCAGTGCCCTTGGTGGGCAGTGCCCACACCCTACTATTCTCGAAAACGTTTGACCACCAGGCAGCTTGCCTGCCCGGTGGGAGTCACGCTGAGATTTAGGAAACTTTCGCCCGGATCGGCCCCGCTGGTGGTGACCGCCGCCACCCGGCAGTCGGGGTCGGGCGTTTCGTAATTCAAGATGGGAAAAAGTTGACCGTGGACGAGCGCCAATGCCCCGGCAATTAGCTCGACCGCGCCGCTGCCCGCCCCGAGATTGCCAAAATAACTCTTGGGGGCCGTCACCGGCACGCGCTCGGCATGCCGGCCGAAAACTTCGCCCAAGGCGCGGGCCTCTTCCACATCGCCGGTACGCGTGCCCACTCCGTGGGCCTGAATGTGGCCGACTTGTGAGGGCTCAAGCTCGGCCTGGCGCAGGGCAGCCCGGATGGCGTTGATCAAGGCCACGTCGCGGCGTGCGGTGAGATTGCGATCGGCGGCAGCGCTGGAACCCGCCCCGACCACCTCGCCATAAATCGTCGCTCCTCGCGCCCGCGCCGACTCGAGCTCTTCAATCACTACCGCCCCGGCGCCTTCGCCCAACACCATGCCGCCGCGGTTGAGATCGAATGGCCGAGCCGCCTTCGCTGGGTCGTGGCCGTTGGTCGCCAGTTCTTCCGCCAGTGCGGCGTGTACGGCCTTCATGGGGTGGATACGGGTACCGGTCGCGCCGGCCACCATCCGATCGGCATGGCCGCGCAGGATGACTTGATATGCCTCGCCGACCGCCAGGTTGGCCGCGGCCTCGCGCTGCGTGATCGAGTTGTTCGGCCCGCGCAGATCGTTGTAGATGGCAATATGGCTGGCCGGCATGTTCGGCAGATATTTCAACAGCCAGAGGGGGTTCATCTTGCCCATGCCCAGCGGCGCCCAGCGCGAGAACTCGAAGCGGCAATTCTCGCGCATGCATTCGAGGATGCCGGCGGTGAACTCTTCGGGCACGGTGAGCATATAGTCGGAACCATAGACCACGCCCGTTCGGTCGGGGTCCGACTTGCCGGGGCCGAGACCCGCGTCGGCCAGGGCGAGCTGGGCCGCGGCCACGCCCATCTGGCACTCGCGGCACATGACCTTCAGCCCCTTGCGGACTAATTTTTTATGCTCTCCGTCGAGCGGGCCAAAATCTTCGATGCCGCCGGTGAACTGTCGGGCCTCGCCGGCAAACGGGATCGGCAGGGCACCGGCGGGCAGCGACTCTAGCGGACCCACGCCGCTACGGCCGGTCGAAAGGGCCTCCCACAGCGATTCTTTGTTATTGCCCAACGGGCTGATCAGGCCCAGGCCGGTGATGACAATCCGGCGACGACGCGGCGAAGTGGCAGGCATGGCGAAGGTGCGGGGGTCGAAGATGATCGTTGAGTATACGGAGCGAGCGGGGGATCGTCGAGGCAATTCTAATACCGGTTGCGGTAGCGCTTGCTCTCTTTCAGGCCCGATTCGGGTGACGTGCCCGTCTTGCCGCGACTCTCGATCAAGACCAGCAAATCGGCCCGCGGCGGCGAGCCGAGGCCGGGCACCATGTCGAGCAGGCCGCCCACCTTGCCGGGCACCGGCGTGGCCACCACGCCCAGGCCCACGATCAGCACCTGGTCGGCCGGCCAGCGAAACCGCTCGTGCAGCCCGCAATGCGTGATCTGCGGCACCTCGATCTTGGTGCGCTGCCGGGGGTTCACCGGATTGGGCACGTCGAGCATCACCGGCACCAGGCGTTCGAGCTGGTCGATGTTGCAGCGGATGACCGCGTCGACCGTGCGGCCGTCGAGCGACATCAGCGGACTCAGCTCCAGAGTAAACCCCTCGTCGAATTGCGACGTTTCTGGCTCGAACGCCGGCCAGCGTTCGGGCCGCTTGATAATGTCACGCACGTAGTTGCGGGCGCGCAGCGCCGAGACCGTGGTCGATTGGCCGTTGTTCACCAGCAAATGCGGCGAGCTGTGTTCGCGAAAGTCCATCCGCTTGCGCAAGTCGGCCAGCAGCACGGCCGCGTCTTCTTTGTGAACCAGCCAAGCCTGAATGCCCTGGGTCTGCGTGGGCACCGCGTGCAGCATCGTCTGGGCGCGCGCTCGCCAATTGGGATGACCCACGGTGATGACCCGCAAACCAAAGGCGTCGGTTTCGGCCTCGGTGCTCACGAACCGGTCGACGATTTCGGCCACGAGCTTGTGCATCTCGGGCGTGTGATAAACCGTGAGCGTCTGCGAATTGGCCGACATGAAACCGAAAGGCTCGGAGAACCAGGCTTCGTAGCCCGTCTCGCGGAGGATCCAATCGCGGATGGCCTCTTCAGGATGATTGGTCGACGTGACGCGGACCGTGTAGGGGCGGATGTTATAGGTCCGCAGAAACTGCCCGGCGTCGGTGGGCAGTTCGGGGGGCGCGTCGGCGGCGGGGCTACTGGGCCGGCTAGCCAACCGCGTGGGGCGGCTGGCGGCCCGCGCGTCACCGGCGTCGGCCGACGAGCGGGACGGTTTGCCCACAGTTTGTTTGTTGATCGAGGGCGGCTGCCAGGCCCGCGACTGCGCGGCAGGCGCCTCGGTGGCGGGTGCGTCGTCGGCAGTGTCGTTGGTCGCTTCGGGCAGGCCGTCTTGCGCGGCGGCCGGCGCCAACAGGAGCAACGATAGAATCAAGAGCGTCACGGCCTGCCCGATCGAATGAGCTGGCCGCGAACGCGGGTGGGCTGAGAGCGGCATCGCGCAGCCTCCATGCGGTGCGAGGAAAACGGGGCGGGAGTATAGGCGTGCCGGGCAAGCCACGCAAGGCCGAACTAACTTGTTGCCCAAGCGTGATTATACTTTACGCGGGCGTGAATGCGGCCATGTGGGACAGCCGCCCTCGGCTGTCTCGCGGTCGCCTTCGGCGACCACCGCACAGCCGAGCGCGGCTGTGCCACACATCGGCGGCGGATGCCGCGTGGAGTATATGATCGCCGCTAGAAATGACTAATTGGGTGCCACGGCATCCGCCGCGGCGCAGTTGGCTCGACACGACGCGCGACGCAAATCGCCGCGGCGGACGCCGTGCCGCACCAGCTACAATAGTTCCACCGCGGAGGCACACCCGCACGGCGTCCGTCGCAGCGGCC
>DATFDL010000308.1:0-6664 GCA_035252155.1 Pirellulales bacterium
CCGCGCGGCAACATCTTCGTGACGGCCACGGGCAACTGCGACGTGATCGCCGGCAAGCACATGCAGGCCATGCCCAACGACGCCATCGTCTGCAACATCGGCCACTTCGATCTGGAGATCGACATGGCCTGGCTCACCAGCCAAAAGAACGTGCGGAAGCTGGAGATCAAGCCGCAGGTCGATCGCTATACGTTCGCCGATGGCCATTCGATCCTCGTGCTGGCCGAAGGCCGGCTAGTGAACTTAGGCTGCGCCACCGGGCATCCGTCGTTCGTGATGTCGACGTCGTTTTCCAACCAGGTGCTGGCGCAAATCGCCCTCTGGACCGAGCCGGAAAAATTCCCGATCGGCGTTCACGTGCTGCCTAAGCAACTCGATGAAGAGGTCGCCAGGCTGCACCTCGACAAACTCGGCGTGAAGTTGACTCGGCTTACCAAGAAGCAGGCCGACTACATCGGCGTGCCCGCCGAGGGGCCGTATAAGCCGGAGTACTATAGGTATTAGGGAAGCAGGGGTCGGGGAGAGGAAGGGGTCGGGATTCAGGTGTCAGGGGTCAGGGAAGAAAAAAGGGGCCAGAGGTCGGAGGCCAGAGGCCAGGGAAGGCTCGGCACTCCCGCGTTGAATCTTCCTGATCTGCCCGTTCCAGTTCCACCGCTTTGCGCAAGCTAGGACGCTTACGCTAGGACCCTGACCTCTAATCCCTCCGCGGACCCCCGACCCCTGAATGCCGACCCCTATCCATGCACATTGAAGCCTTCCGCGGATTGCGTTATGACCTTGGCCACGTCGGCTCACTGAGCGACGTGGTGGCGCCCCCCTATGACGTGATTGGCCCGGAGCTGCAAGACGATCTGTACAAACGTCATCCGGCCAATGTCATTCGGCTGATCCTCAATCGGCAAGAGCCGGGCGACAGCGATCAATCGAACCGCTATACCCGTGCCGCCAATTTTTTGAAGAACTGGCGCAAAGACGGCGTACTAGTCAGCGAGCCAGGCGCGGCCGTCTATATCTACCACACAGTTTTCGAGTACGGCGGCAAGACGATCACTCGCCGAGGCTTCATGGCCCGCGTGTGGCTGGAGCGGTTTGGCGAAGGAAAGATCTACCCCCACGAAGAAACCATGGCCGGTCCCAAACAAGACCGGCTGCTGCTGACGCAAGCGTGCAAAGCGAACCTCAGCCAGGTGTTTGGACTCTATCCCGATCCGGAAAGCGAAGCCCAGGAGCTGCTCGAACGGGCGATTGCCGGCAAAACGCCGCTCGAAGCCACCGACCATTTGGGCGTCGTGCATCGGCTCTGGCCGGTCACCGACATGCAAGTGATCGCCAAGCTGGCCGGGCAGGTCGGGCCAAAACCGGTGTTCATCGCCGATGGCCACCATCGCTATGAGACCGCCTGCAACTACCGCGATCAGCTTGCCGCCGGCGGTTCTCTGCCCAGCAACCATCCAGCCAACTTCGTGCTGATGATGTGCGTCGGCATGAGCGATCCGGGAATGATCGTGCTACCGACGCATCGCCTCTTTCGTGGCTTGCCGACGATGTCATCGAGCGATCTGGCCGCCAAGCTCGGCGACTGCTTTGCAACTCGCGTGGCCGGAGAAGGCGCCGACCTGGCCCAAACGGTTTGGGATGAAATCGAGTACGGCGGCGAACAAGGCACGATCGGCTTCTTCACTGCCAACGACGAACGCTGGACGGTGGCTACGGTCACCGATCAAGGTCGGGCGCGGATGGCCAAGGTGGCGGGCGAGCACAGCGAAGACTGGCGCGGCCTGGGCGTGGCGCTGTTGCATCGCCTGGTGATCGACACGCTGTTAGGTGCCCGCGATTTGCCTAAACCGCGGTACGTGCATTTGGTGGAAGAGGTGGTCGAAAGTCTCGAATCCGACGAGTTCTCGCTGGCGGCCTTGGTGATGCCGGCCACGGTCGACCACATTCGCACGATCAGCGAGCACCGCGAGCGGATGCCCGCCAAAAGCACGTACTTCTATCCGAAGCTGCTCAGCGGGTTGGTGATCAATCCGCTGGAGTAGCCTAAAGTAGTCCCGGCACTCCGTGACGGGAAGGGTGGTCGCCAAGGGGACCACAAATCTCCGCCGCGTAGTGTCGGAGCTATTAGGGCAAGTGGCTGGGGCAGAGCCTTGGCGATGTCCCGGCATATGGCGCGGGTTACACGTGAAACGCCGCTGATGCGCCGCCGGTGCTCGTGGACCGTGACGGCCTAGAAGGCCATCCTACGAATACCGATCGCGCAAGCAGCGAAGATCACGGGTTGCACGTGGAACCCGCCACCTGCCCGGAATTCCGGCCCCTGACCCATGGCCTCCGACCTCTGACCTCTTCCCCCGCTTCTGCTCTTGGGCGCAATGCTGCGCCGGTGCTAGAATCGTCCGCGTCCAAGGAGGGACCTGGGTGGGCCGCATTTTGTGCATCGCGAACCAAAAGGGAGGGGTCGGCAAGACGACCACCGCCATCAACCTGGCGGTCGGTCTGGCCAAGAGCGGTGCCCGCACCCTGCTGATCGACCTCGATCCGCAGTGCAACGCCACCAGCGGGCTGGGCCATGCGCCCGCCGAACGGCACCCGCTTGTATCGCAGCTACCGCTCGGCGAGACCCTGCGCACCACGGCCACGGCCGGGCTCGATCTGCTGGCCGGCAGCCGCAACTTTCGCGATGTCGATGCCCTGGCCCAGGCCGATCCCGCCCAGTCGGCGACATTGCGGCAGCACCTGTCGGCCGGCTTGACCGGTTACGACTTCGTGCTGATCGACTGCCCGCCCTCGCTGGGCGCGCTGACGCGGTTGGCCCTCGCCAACTCCTCCGAAGTGTTGATGCCGATTCAATGCGAGTATTTCGCCATGGAAGGGCTGACGCAGATGATCGAAGTCATTCGGCAGGTGATGACCGAGCATCCCGGCCGGCTGCGGTTTGGCGGCATCCTGCTGACGATGTACGACCATTCGCTGGAGCTCACGCACGAGGTCGATGACGAGGTGCGTGATTTTTTTGGAGAGATTGTTTATCGAACGGTCATCCCGCGCGATGTGGCGGTCAGCGAGGCGCCCAGTCACGCAGCGTCGGTAATCGACTACGCTCCCCGCACGCGCGGGGCACGCGCATACGTGGAACTTTGCCTGGAGATTCTAGAAAATGAGTAAAGAGAAGAGACTGGGTCGTGGTTTGGAAGCCTTGCTGGGGGCGCCGCTCGGCGCGCCGCAGCCCGTTGCCCAGGCCACCGGCGGCGAGACAACCGCCGGGCCGCTGCGCGTGAGCGTTTACGACATCGAGGCCAACCCGTACCAACCGCGACGCGACTTCGACGAGGCCGAAATCGATTCGCTGGCCGACAGTTTGCAAGAGCACGGCCTGCTGCAGCCGGTATTGGTGCGGCGGGTGGACGAGCGGTATCAGCTTGTGGCCGGCGAACGGCGATTGCGGGCGGCGATCAAAGCCGGCTGGCCCGACGTGCCCGTGCAGGTGATCGAGGCTGACGATCGCAAGACCGCCGAGATCGCCATTGTCGAAAACTTGCAACGCAAAGACCTAAACGCCCTGGAAAAAGCGGCCTCGTTTCAGCGGTATCTTCAGTCGTATGGCTGCACTCAGGAAGAGCTTGCCCGGCGATTGCAGCTCGACCGTTCGACCATCGCCAATCTGATTCGATTGCTTGAGCTGCCGGAAACCGTGCAACAGAGTCTGCGATCGGGCGAGATCAGTCCGGGCCATGCTCGCGCCCTATTGCCCCTGGGCGACGAGCCAGAACAAGTGGCATTCTGCCAGCGGATCGTGGCTGAAGGTCTCAGCGTGCGCGCGGTGGAAAGCCTGGTTCAAGAAACGATTCGCGCGGTCGATGCGCCGCCCCTGGCGGTGGTCGGCGGTGACGAACCGGCCGCGAAGCCTGCCCGAGCACGCAGGCACCACCTAACCGCGCTTGAACAAGAATTCCGCACGGCGCTGGGCACAAAGGTCGATGTGCGGCAAAACATCAAGGGCCGCGGCCGGATCATCGTTCATTTTTCCGGACCAGAAGAGTTTGAGAGGTTGCACGCTTGGCTGTGTGGCGGCGAGGCGCGCCGCAAAGTGGGCTAGGGGTCACGCCGTTGAGCGCGTACGGTGGGACGAGTGAAACGAATCCCCAGACGCATCAAGTTAAGCGAGCGACCGACTATTTGCTCTGTAGGGAACGCCCTCTGTGGCGTTCCGTGAGGGGCGAATTGACGTCGAATCGCAGTTCGCGGAACGCCACAGAGGGCGTTCCCTACAGACCTCTTTCGGTGAAAATCACGATAAATTGATGCGTATCGGGCGCGCTTCGCTCGGCCCACCCCTTATGCTGATCCGGCATATTTTTGCGGACTGCGGGCCAACATTATCTTTACATTCGTTTATAGATCGAGCACCGACTTCTTCGACGAGATGATCCGCCCCGTCAGTCCCGCCTTCTTGATCGACGCCCACAATCCGCGCACGCCCATCGACGATTCGACCGTGCGGCTGGCGCGGTCGGCGTGCGTCCCGGCCAACGCTTCCAATCCGCCGGATTCGTACAGCCCAAAATGCGCCGCGTTTTGAATCACCGCCAGATGCGTGAGCGCCTGCGGAAAATTGCCCAGCAACTCGCCACTGTCGGGGTCGATTTCCTCAGAGAATAAGCCCACATCGTTGGCGGCGGGCAACAATCGTTCAAACAGCTCGCGAGCTTCCTCGGCTTGGCCCGTCATCAGCAAGGCATCGACGAGCCAAAAGCTGCACGGCAGAAACGCCCCTTCCTGGCCCGGCAGGCCATCGTCGGCATCGTAGCGCCGCAAATAATCGCCGCGGCCGAGCGTGCGGCGGATCTCGTCAATCGTGGCGACCAGCACTTCGCGCCGCAAGGGAACGCCCACGACGGCGGAGAGCAACAGCGAAGCGTCAGTTCGCGTGTCGCCATACGCCTGCCGCAAGTAACCTTTTGTCGGTTCGACGCCATGCTGCTCGATCGACCGCAGAATATCATCACGGACCGCCATCCGCCGTGGGTCTTCGCCAAGAATGCGAATCGCCCGATCGATGGCCACCCAGCTCATGATTTTGCCGAACACATGATGCCGCGGCGGCCCGCGCATCTCCCAGATGCCTTGGCCTGGATCATTCCAGTGCTCGGCTACGAAATCGGCCAACGCCGCAATCAAGCGGCGCGTGTCTTCGTCGGCCTTGCCCACGATTGTGTGATGCAGCAGCGACCAGTCGAGCGTCTCGCCATAAACGTCAAGCTGCGTCTGCTGATACGCGCCGTTGCCGACGTGCACGGGCCGGCTGTCGCGATAACCCGCCAGGTGTTCGAGCGTCTGCTCGGTCAACTCCCGCTCGCCGTCGATGCCGTACATGATCTGCACGCGGGGGTGCGATGCGCGGCCGACACGATGGAAATAATCGCCGAAGCGACCCGCCTCGCCACTGTAGCCGAGCATGGCCAGCGCATAGAGCGAGAACGTGGCGTCGCGCAGCCAGCAAAAGCGATAGTCCCAGTTTCGCTGGCCGCCCAGTTCTTCGGGCAACGACGTCGTCGCCGCCGCGGCGATGGCGCCGCTGGGCGCATAGGTCAGCAATTTCAGCGTCAGTGCGCTGCGCAGCACTTCGTCGGCGTATTTGCCTTGGTATCGGCAATATCGCGACCACTCTTCCCAAAAAGCTTGCGTGACCGACAAATACTGGCCGACCCGCTCGTCCACCGGAAAGTGTGGGCCTGACCGCGCCGCGAGCAGTAGATGCCGCCGTTCGCCGGCCCGCAAATGAACCGCTGCCCGTGCTCTATCGGATTCGATTTCCAAAGGCACGTCGGTATAGAGGGACGGACCGTTTTCAACCAAAATAGCCCCTTCGGACCTTCGGAGCTTGGCTGCCCGGCGCGCAAAAGCAACCGATGGCCGATAATCAAGCGCCAACTCAACTTCGCCCTCGACCGCTTCGACGATACGTGCCAACGCCAGCGGTGCGCTTAGGCCAATATAGTCGTGGACGCTCGCGCCGGGCTTGCGGCCGACGGGCATGAAGTCGATCACCGCTGCCTTGCCCGACGCCGTGCTGAAAGTGGTGCGAAGGATATTCGTGTTCGGCACGTACGCACGTTTGGTCTGATACGGCTCGCTCGGGCAGATCGTCCAATAACCACCACGATCACGGTCGAGCAGCCGGCAGAAGACGGGGTCTGCATCGAACCGCCCAAGGCAGCACCAATCAACGCTGGCGTCGCGCGAGACGAGCGCCGCCCCGTGGCAGTCGCCGACCACGGCGTAATCGCGGATTGTCGAAATCGCCCCGGTGGCCGAGCTTGAGGCTTCCGTTCGTTGAGTGAGCGACATGAGCGCGCAAGCCAAGAATGCTGGTGAACTGTGAGAACCGCCGAGCAACATCAGTGCCAAACCGGCGAATCACGGGTGCCACGGCATCCGTCGCGGCGCGCGTGACAACGTCGCAACCACATGAACGCGCGTCCGCCGCGGCGGACGCCGTGAGGAGTGCGAACGGAGTCAACCCACACGGCGTCCGCTGCGGCGATTTCCCTCGCAGGTCAGTTCACTGCCGTATGCGCCGCAGCGGATGCCGTGGCACCCAGAATCGTTCCGGCAGATCGCGCAAGAGACCGTGCCACCGTCTGGCCGCGTAGGGACGTCCTAG
>DATFDL010000309.1:0-3218 GCA_035252155.1 Pirellulales bacterium
CGGCGGCCTCTTCGCCGAGCCGGTGGGCGACCCGATGACGGGCGGGGCCGACCTGATGGGCGCGGCGGCTTACGGCGATGCGGGCTTCGGCCAAGAAGCGGAAGAGCACCCCGGCAAAAAACCCAAGGTCAAGGGCAACGTTTGGGATTCTCCCCTGCTGCTCACCGTAGGCGGATTGATCTTAGCCCTGAGCATCTTGGGGCCCGTGTTGTATTGGCGCATCAATCGGCTCGACGCCGACGAAGTTTTTCGCAAGGCCGAAGAGTTTTACAAGGCGGGTTCGTACACCCAGGCCATCGAGCAGTTCGACAAGTTCCTCAAGGCATTTCCCGACCACAAAGACGCCAGTGCCGCCAAAGTCGATCTGGGCATGGCCAAGATGCGGCAGGCGGTCGACGGCGCCCGCGACTGGACGAAGACGCTGCCCACGGCCCAAGGTTTGATTGACGAGATCAAGACTGAAGAGAAATTCGGCAATGCCCAGCCCGAACTGGCCGTGCTCTTGCCGCGGATCGCCGAAGGACTGGCCAACCAGGCCCACAAGAAACCCGACATGCAAGTGGTCGAGCGGGCTGAAGACGCGTTGAAACTGGTTGATAAATATGTGTCGAAAACCCAGCGGCCCACGCAGAAATTGCTCGACGTGCAGGCCTCATTGGCACAAACGCGGCATGTGCTGGGCCGCGACGAGGCGTTGGAAAAAGCGGTAGCTGGCATCAAGCAGGCCATCGACGAAGGCTCGCCCCAGGGCGCCTATGCGCTGCGGAAAGATCTGATCAAGTCGTATCCGGAGCTGGCCGGCAACGAAACGCTGCGCGAGGCGGTGCTCTCGCTTTCGAAAGCGGAGCAGACGGCCGTCGAGTATGTGGCCGAGCCGCGCCCCGCCGAGCCTGCCGACGTGCAAACGGCCGCAGAGGCCGAAGTGGTGATGGCCGTGCGCCGCGGCGCGAAGGCGCCGGGGGCCTCCGGGCGGCTGATCCACGTCTTGGCCGGCGGCGCCGTCTACGGCGTCGACGCCGAAACCGGCGACACGCTCTGGCGACGCTTCGTCGGTTTCGACACCAGCTATGTGCCGCGGCCCCTCACCGCCGATCCAGACTCCGATGTGCTGGTGGCCGATTCGGTTCGGCACGAGATGCTGCGCGTCGAAGGCCGCTCGGGCAAGCTTCGCTGGCGGCACGTCGTCGGCGAGCCGTTCGACTCCCATCCGGTCGTCGCCCGTAACCACGTCTGGATAGCCACCCGCGGCGGTCGCCTGGTAACGATCGATCTGGAGACCGGCGAGTCGCCCGGCTTCATCAAGCTGCCGCAAGGCACCCGCGTCGGCCCGGCCTTCGATTCGCGCGGGCAGTTCTGTTTTCAGTTGGCCGAAAACTCAAATTTGTACTCGCTCAACACGCAGACCAATCAATGCCAAGAGGTGCTCTACCTGGGCCAAGATCCCGAGAGCATTCACGTGCCGCCGCTGGTAGTCAGTCCTTATGTGTTCGTGGTCAAAGACAACGGCACGAGCGATTCGCTGCTGATGGTTCTTTCGGCCGACGAGCGAGGGGCGTCGCTCAAGCAAGCTCAAGATTCGTTGACGCTGGCGGGGCATGTGTTCGCTCCGATGCAAGTCGCCGGCCGCACGCTGGTGTTGGCCACCGACCGCGGCGCTATTTACACCTATGAGATCAATCCGCCCGACGCGGGCAGCCCGCTCACGCTGGTGGCCGACAAACCGGCCGAGACGCGAGCGCCGCTGGCTCGCTATCCGCTGCTGCGCAACGCCGAGCTGTGGGTGGCCGGCTACGGGCTGACCAAGTACGATATTCAATCGGCGCGCGGCCAACTCGAACCGAAGTGGGTCAAAGACGAGACCGACACGATGCTCGAGCCGCCGCTGGCGACGGGCGACGTGGTGATTTGCGCTCGTCGCAAGGGCAACGACCCGGAAGTACGGGTGCGGGCCGCCAACGGCAAAGACGGCACTCCCTATTGGGAAACCCAGCTTTCCGCTCCGCCGGCTGGCGCGGCGGCGACCGACGCCGCTTCGGGCCGGTTGGTGCTCTTTAACCGGCTCGGCGCTATGTTCGATCTTTCGCCCGATCGGCTCACGGGCCGTGTGGTCGAGCAGGCCATCGCCTCGCCCGAAGAACCAGGGCAAGACCTGGCGGGCGAGGCTGGCGCGGCCCCCTTGGCCGCCGGCCGCTGGGCATTTTCATCGCCCGGCGGTGTGCGGGCCTTGGTCGCCGAGGCGCAATCGCCGCGATCGTTGCACTGGATCAACCTGCCCGATCCGTTGGCTGCACCCGGCGTCCGTTTCGGCGAGGGCTTGCTGGCGCCCGGCGAGCTCGGACAAATCTTCTTGCTCGACGCCGCCACCGGCGAGAGCCTGGTCGATCCGTTCCAGCCGAAGCTCGATCCCGACGGCGGGTACCGCTGGACCAGGCCCGTGCCGCTGGGCGAGCGCGAAGCGCTGGTGGCCGACGGCCGGCATATGCTCTATCGCCTGGGAATCGCGGATAAACCGCAGCCGCACCTGGTGGCATTGTCGGAAGCCGAGCTGCTCGGCCCGCTGCCCGGCCCGCTGGCGGTGTTGCCCAAAACCGTATACGCAGCCAATGGCGAAAATGAACTAAAGTCGTTTGGTCTGCCAAGCCTCTCGCCCGGCAAGGCGTGGCCGTTGGGGGCAGGGTTGGCCTGGGGGCCGTTTGCCACCAGGTCATCTGTCTTGGCGGCTACGCTCGACGGCGTGTTACTCTGCCTTGATGACGACCAAAACGAAGTCTGGAGAATTTCGTGGCAGCACGGGCCGTTGGCGGGCGAGCCGTTGGCCGATGGAGACAATTATTGGATCAGCTCGCAATCAGGCGTGCTCTATTGTTTGGCGGCCAAGACCGGTGAGGAGATCGCGGCGCTCGATGTGGGCGAGCCGGTCGCCGCCGGTCCCACCGCATTGGGCGATCGGCTGGTGTTGGCCAGTCATGGCGGAACCTTGATCGTGGTCAAGAAGGGTTCAGGGCTCAGGGGCCAGGGTTCAGACGCGGCTGGCAGAGGCTGGGGCAGAGCCTTGGCGATGCCCCGGCGATGAACGAAATGCGTTTGAATCGAAAATGACCAGTCGAACTCACAATACGAAAATCCGTCGAACGTCGCGCTGGCCGATGGTGGGACTCGCGGCACTCGTCCCACCCTACGCCGCACTCGTGCTACTGGCCGTCGCTTGCTCGTCGCCG
>DATFDL010000310.1:0-9385 GCA_035252155.1 Pirellulales bacterium
TCGAACACCGCGCCATTGTGCCCGGTGATCGTGCGGAGCTCGGTGCCGGTGGCCGCGTCCCACAGCTTGATCTCTTGATCGTAGCTGCCGGTGGCGATCAGCTTGCCGTCGCCGCTGAGGGCGGCGGCGAAAAGCGCGTCGCGGTGCCCGACGATCGTGCGCAGCAGTGCGCCATCGGCCACGTTCCATAGTTTCACTTCGCCAAACACGCCCGGCTCGCCGGCCGCGCTGATGAGCTTGCTGCCATCGGACGAAAACGCCACGTCGGTCACGTTGCCGCGGTGGCCGGCCAGGGTGCGAACCGTGGCCCGGCTGTCGGTGGCAATCAGCCGCACTTCACGGTATCCGGCCAGTGCGGCCAATTTGCCGTCAGGGCTGATGGCCGCCGCTTCGATGACCCGACGGGCCGGCGCGAGCAGGTCGACTTTCGGTGTTATCAAGAGCGTCGGATCGGGGGCTTCGCCCGACGGCCCTTTGGCCCCGGCCTCAATCCATGCACGGATTACTGCGAGCTCCTCACGCGTAGGGCGCTCATTGTCTTCGGGCGGCATGAGCGGCTCGATTTTGCCTTCGAGCATTTGCAGCAGGCGGCTTTGATCGGCCTTGCCCGGCAGCACGACCGCGCCGCCGTCGCCGCCCTTGAGCAGGGCCTCATAGTTTTCGAGCACCAGTCCGCTTTCGGCATCTTTGGCATTGTGGCATCCGAGGCAGTATTGCTTGAAGAGCGGTACGATCTGCTGATTGAAGTCGGGCGGAGCGGCGGCGGAGATATTGGCTATGGAAAAAACGATCGCGATCAAAACGCCTCGGTGGCTGGGGCAGAGCCTTGGCGATGCCCCGGCTATGGTCCTTAACATTTGCGATCCTATCATGTGCCCGGTGGCTGGGGCAGAGCCTTGGCGATGCCCCGGCTTATCTGAAAACCGCTTCATCTTGCTCTCACGCTGCTGGCTGGGTCTGCTTTATTCCGAAAACGCTCCGGAAGCTTGAAAAATCCATTCTGCTGGAATTGGATCGGGCCGCAGCCCATTATCTCCGCGGCCTTCAAACCACGCCGCGCTCGACCACTTCCAATCAGAAGCGCGCTCGACCAATCCACGCCGTACCGGATTCAAGTGAAAGTACTCGATCTGCGCGCTTAGTACCTGCGGCTCCGCAGTATTGCTGTCAAAGCCGCCGCCCATCTGCCAAAAATGCGATTCGATCTTCTTGCCGCGGCGGCGCGTGATTTTTGGAAGCCATTCGCGCGCATTCTGCGCCAAGTATTGAATGGCCTTGCGCCCGACCGGTTCTTTGATCGCTTTGAGAATGTCTTCGACCTGGTACGGCGCTTTAAATGGATAGATGATTAAATGCACGTGCTCAGGCATGAACACATAGGCCCACAAGTGAAACTTCAACTTAGCTCGCGCCTCGTTCAGCGAATCGGCGAGCCATTGGCACGTCCGCTCAGCGGCGAGAAACTGATAACTCTTATAACAGGAGAACGTGAGCTCATGAGCATGGCCCGGTTCGTTGTACTGCCGGCGACGGTGAATGCGATTGCGGTAGTGCATGGTTTTAAGCGGTTGAAATCTTCCGCGCGCGCCTAACCACCGGTTCGTTCGTTCATGCGCCAAAGCGTTGCAGCCGGGGCATCGCCAAGGCTCTGCCCCAGCCACCGGATAGGAGGCATGCGACCCTTAGTGGTTGAATAGAAACTCCTTGCTGCTCAGCACGCTCCAATAAAGGTCTTCCAACACCTGTCGCTTGTCGGCCCCGGTCTCGGCGAACACCGCCAGCAAACGCGATTTTTCGTCGTCGGTCGCCGGGCGCGAAAGGGCACTCAAATAAACTTCGTCGATCAGCTTGTCATCGGGCGTGCCAGCCTCGATGAGTTGCTGCAACCGATTGCCCGGAGCTTGCAGCTTCTCGTTCAGCGAGTTGCCGTTGGAAATGTGCAGCACCTGGACCATCGTCGGTTCGGCTGTGCGCTCACACTCGCAGGTAACCACCCGTTCGGGACGGCCAAAGGTTTTGAGGAAGTACGAGTTCACGCTCGAATCGGGCAACTGCAACGCCCGCCAACGCCGCGGGTAGTCGCCAAATTGCGTCGGCGCACCGGTCACTTGCGACATGGCGTCCAAAAGCACCTCGGCCATCAGCCGCCGCGGATAATAACGCGAGTAAAACCGCGCATCGGCCTTGTTCTCCGGCAGCGGCACGCTGGAACGCTGATAGGTCTTCGACTGCAAGATCGCCCGCATCAGAGCCTTGAGATCGAACCGATTGTCGACCAAGTGTTTCGCCGCGGCGTTCAGTAGTTGCTCGTTGCTGGCTGGATTCGTGAGCCGCATGTCGTCGACCATCTCGACCAGTCCCACGCCGAAAAAGTTGGCCCACACGCGGTTGGTGATCGCTCGGCTGAAGTACGGGTTTTCGGGCGACGTCAGCCAGCGGGCCAGGTGCTCGCGGCGGTCGTCGGGCGAATTGATTGCCAGCGGCTGGCCGTCGAGCGGCGTGGGCGGCTGCGGCTTGCCCGTCAGCGGCTGAATCAGGTCGCCCTCGGCCGACGCGAAGACCACCGTGTTGCCATCGCCCGGCGCGGCCTTCAGCCGCACGCGAGCGTAGAGGTTTGCCATCGCGTAGTATTGATTGTTCGTCCACTTCTCCAGCGGATGGTTATGGCAGCGGGCGCAATTGATCGACATGCCCAGAAAAGCCACCGTGGTGGTTTCGGTCAGTTCGGGCGGATCGGGATGTAGCAGGTAAAAATTGGCCGCGCCGTTTTCCAACGTGCTTCCCTTGGCCGTGACGATCTGTCGCGCGAATGCGTCCCAGGGCGTGTTGGCCTCGACCTGGTTGCGAATCCACGTGTAATAAGCCCACATCGCCGGCGGACGCAACCGCTCGCTGTTGACCAGCAGCAAGTCGGACCATTTGTAGGCCCAATAATCGACAAACTCGGGGCGGTTCAAGAGCGACTCGATCGCCTTGTCGCGTTTGTCGGGCGAGGTGTCGGCCAGAAATGCTCGCACTTCGTCAGGTGTCGGCAGCACGCCGATGGTATCGATAAATGCCCGCCGCAAAAACTCGGCGTCGCCCGCCGGCGGCGACGGCGGAATATTCAGGCTCGCCAGCTTGGCCAGCACCAGTTCGTCGATAAAGTTGCGTCGCTCCGCCTTGGCGAACACCTCGGCGGGCACGGGCGTCGGATACGGCGCCGTGACGCTGGCAATCACCACGCGGCTGAGATACCAGGCCGTGATCGCCCCTTCGCCGTAGCCCATCACGCTCACCAGGCCGTTGTCGCCGACCTGCGCCACCGATTCATTGGTCGAAGTAAACTTGGCCCAGCGTGTGACGTCTTCGGTATGCCCGTCGCTGAAATGCGCCAGCACCACAAGCTGCTGCTTCATTTCGGGCCGCAAGACGCTGGCCTCGGGCACGATCTGTAGTCGCTCCAGCCGGGGATCTTCGGCGGTCGGCGGCGGCGTGCCGGCGGCGATCCACTCGGCCAGCACTCGGTATTCGAGCGACCCGACGCGAAACCTTAACCCACCTTTGTGCGGCACCGCGCCGCTAGGTTTGGTGAGAATTAAACTTCGCCCTGGATCGCTGGGCACAATTCGCCGCCCGCGAGCTTGCCGCGTGATCGTATTAAAATCGCCGTCGGGATCATAGCCTCGCAGCGAAAGCTTGAAACCGTTCTTGCCCGCCTGCGCTCCATGGCACGCCCCCGAGCTGCAGCCGGCTTTGAACAACACGCTCTCGACATGATTGCGAAAGCTCCAGCGAAACGGCTTTTCGACGTCGGAAACGGTTACCTTCGCCGTCGCGCTGCGGTCGCCGACTTTGGCAGTGATCGTGGCTTCGCCATTGCCGACTGGCCGGGCGACGCCATCTTCAACGCTCACCACGTGGGAATTGCTCGACTCGAATGTCACCCCCTCGCGCACCTGCCCGACATACTGGCCGCCGCGCGACTCTTCAACCAACAGGGTCTGGTACGCTTGCGCGCCCGACAGCTTGATTTCCGCCGGCAGCAGCACCAGCGCGTCGTCCGCCCGTAGCATGGGCACGGCGCACCAGAATGCAGTCAAAAGCGAACCTACCAACAGGCGAGCGGGCGCGAGAATTCGGCGCAATGAGAACAACATCATAGGATCAATCGGTGGCGCGCAGCGGCACAATTCTGATGCGATTGGCGCCTCTGAGAAGCAAATAAATGGGTTCCTCAATATCCGATTCGGGATCGGATTTACTTGGATCCGGCAATGGCAGCGGCTGGCCGTCGAGCAGGTGGGTTTCGGCCATATCGACCAAGGCGCTCGCTAGCAACGATCGAGTTGAGATGAGATCGCGGCCGCAGGTAATCGCTCCTGGAAAATCCAAGACCTCGCCGTGAACGAAGCCTTCGTCATCGAGAAACTTGTACATCGCCTTATAGACCAACATCTTGGCTTGCTCCGCCACGAACGGCAATCGCCCCCGGACCTTCAAGCATACCAGATTTGCCGGCCCGATGCGCGGCCCGCGGTGAGATAGTGCGGCCATTTGTCGCCTTTCGCTCCGCGAAAGTGAAAGTAGCGGCCCGCGGCATCTCACCGCCGCCGAGTCGCTTTAGCTTCGCCCGTGCTTTGAGTTAGAATAGTGAAATCACTGAGGGCCTTCGTCATGGCAGAAGCAGCAGTCGAACCGAGTGGTTGGGAACGGGCGCTCATGGCAGCAGAGAAAGTCAAGGAGCGGCTCAGCAGGGCGACACGCGCGCTGGACGCCGCCGGCGTGCCGTATGCGGTCGCCGGTGGCAATGCGGTGGCCGAGTGGGTGGGCCGGGTGGATGAAGACGCGGTTCGCAACACGCGCGACGTCGATCTCTTGGTCCGGCGAGACGATCTGCCCGCCGTGCGGGCCGCACTCGAAGCCGCCGGCTTCGTCTACCGTCAAGTCCTCAACGTCGACACCTTCATCGACGGGCCGCAAGGCAAACCGAGCGGCGGCGTGCATCTTTGGTTCGCAGGCGAAAATGCGCAGCGGGACGACGAGTACCCTTTGCCGGGCGTTGACGAATCGCAGCGCGCTGTCGGATTTCAAGTGGTCACGCTCGAGGCCCTGGTGCGCATGAAATTGGTCGGCTGGAGGAACAAGGACCGGATGCATCTTCAAGACTTGATCGGCGTCGGCCTGATCGACGCGAGCTGGCCCGCCCGTTTGCCGCCGCCGCTGGGCGATCGCCTGCAGCAATTGCTGGATGACCCGAACGGCTGATACCTGCCTTCGCGCTTAGGGCAGAATGCCCAGGCCGGCGCTAGGGCTGAATGCTCGGCTCGAGGATAGCCGGTTCATCGATAATGCTTGGATTGCGAATCGCCTCTGCGTACCGAGTCTCTCTGGTCGACGTAAACCGCTGGATGAAGGAGTAGCCGTGTGGTTCGCCTCTCTGACCTACTTCAGCCATGATGACCGGAATTCGAGTGCCGTTCTCTGTCGCTGTACCATCGGCCACCACGGCGTATTTGACGCAATCGGATGTTTTGGCGACGTGTGCTCGCGCGTGTTGCCGCGACTCGTCGGGGGTTTGCGCCGTCATGAATCGCAAAACTTCGCAATCGCCATTTGCGGCTTCGACAATCGCGAACGGAGTTAATGGGCCGTTTGTGCCATCGACTGATCTGACCCCTATGTCTTCTCCCGAGGCTGGTACCAGGATGACTGTCAAAGTAGCCTCGTCGCAGTGGCCCAAACGAAGAGGAACAAGCGATCCCTCATTGTAACCGATACGCCGCTATCAATGGAGCGTACCGCAGCCATCACGCTCCGCGTGATGCACGCTCTGCGGCACGTATGCCGCCGTCCTTCGGCGCAAAGCGGCATCGCCATGACGAGTTCCCTCACGCGGAGCGTGAGGACTACTATACGCCCGCAGTTCGCCACCGCGCGGAATATGGCCAGCCGGGGCATCGCCAAAGCTCTGCTCCAGCCACCGCCAATTCCACGTGGCCTCCCGCGTGGAAGTAATGTAGCATACTTGACCGAATTGCCTGCGTATCGTCTACTGGCGGCTGCGGTTTCAAGGTTTGCGGTGCAGGAGTTTTTGCCATGGCCGATTCCTCCGCCCGTCGTGCCCACGACGCCCATCATCGGCGCGTGAGCACGGTTCATCCGCTTTGCCCGCCGCCAAGCGATCTGATTCGCGTCGGCTCGCGGCGGTGGTTCTTGCAGACCGGACTGGCCGGTGTGGCGGGGCTCTCGTTGGCCGATGCCCTGCGGCTCACAGCCGCCGCCGAACAAAACGCGGCCGGCGACCGCCGGGCCGTCATTCTGTTTTGGCTTTCGGGCGGTCCCAGCCATATCGACATGTGGGATCCCAAGCAGGATGCTCCCAGCGAGATCCGCGGGCCGTATCAAACCATCGGCACGAGCGTGTCGGGCATCGAAATCTGCGAGCACCTGCCGCTGCAAGCCAGCCTGATGCACAAGATGTCGATCATCCGCTCGGTCGATTGCTCGGCCAGCAATCACACGCCGATCACGATGCAGGCCGGCAACGCGCTTGCCCGACGCACCGACAACGGCAACGACGGCGGGGGCTATCCCTCGATGGGTTCGGTGGTCGCGCGGTTCCGCGGCCCCAACGCCCCGAATCTACCGGCCTTCATCGGTCTGGCCGACTCGTGGAAGGCCGACGTCTGGGGCGCCGGCCACCTGGGCCAAGAATTTGAGCCTGTGCAGGGCGGCCAGTTGGCCGGGCGGCTCTCGCCCGTCGAGGGCGTCACGGCGCCGCGGCTGCAAGACCGGGCCGAGCTGCGGCGGCAGTTCGACCGCCTCAGCCGCGATCTCGATCGCGCCGCCGCCATGCACCAGGTCGACCGCTATCAGCAGATGGCGCTCGACATGGTGACTTCGGGCCGCGTGAAAGAAGCGTTCGACGTCTCGAAAGAGCCTGACGCGGTGCGCGACGCTTACGGCCGCATCAGCGTGGGCGAGAAGGCCCTGCTCGCCCGGCGATTGGTCGAGGCGGGCGTCACGTTCGTGCTGGTAAGCGGACGCTGGGGCTACTTCGATCATCACGGCGACAACGTCCCGCCTTGGGGCGGTATCTTGAAGGGGCTGACTCCCATTCTGCCGACGGTCGATCGGGCGATGCACGCCTTGGTGACCGATCTCGACCAGCGGGGCCTATTAGACTCGACGCTGGTCTTGATGCTGGGCGAGTTCGGCCGCACGCCGATGCTTTCGGCCGACGGCGGGCGCGGCCACTGGACCAACTGCATGTCGATGCTGGTGGCCGGCGGCGGCTTGCCATCGGGGCAAGTGATCGGCCGCACCGACCGCAAGGGCTACGACATTCAAGACGCCCGAGTGCGCCCCTCCGACCTGGCGGCCACCGTCTTTCGCCATTTGCGGATCGATCTCGACGCCCACTGGGTCAACCCGCAAGGGCGGCCGATACCGATCGTCACCGAGGGCGGCCGGCCGATACCCGAGTTGGCGTAAGAACCGCGGGCATTTCGTAACGTAGAACGGAATTCATTCCGTTCCTTTTTCGGGCGATTGCCGGCTAGCGCCGGAGCTGCCACGAAAACGGAATAAATTCCATTCTACGAACGTTCGGTCATCCACTGGGTGGCACATCGGGGGCCGCTGCTTTACAATCAGCGGCGGGACGATTGTCTTCAGCCACCAGGAGTATCGCACGATGATCACCGTCGGGATGGATTACCACGTGCTGCCGGGCAAGCAGCGCGACTTCGAAGAGAAATTCAACGCCGTGCTCACGGCCTTGCGCGGCGCCGCCGGACACAACGACTCGAAGCTCTTTCGCGACGTCAGCGACGATTGTTCGTACCTGATTATCAGCGATTGGTCGGACGAAAACGCCTTCGGCGAGTTCGTACGCAGCCAGGCGTTTCGCGACGTGACCAACTGGGGCAAGGAGCAGATTCTCTCCGACCGGCCGCGTCACAAGGTCTATAAGCATTGATCCGCGAGCGACCCCGACGGTCCGCGGACCAGCCGGCTGGCGAATCGCCGATGAACGATCCTTCGCGAGCCAGTCCGCGCGACGACGGCGAAATCACCACGTGGGCCGTGATTTTCATCGTGCTCGGCTGGACGTGCCTGGTGGCAACCCTGCTTGGCGGGGCGGGCGAAACGCCCTACTATGGCGCGGCGGGCCTGGTATTGACGCCGTTGGGTTTCGGGCTGCTGTTTCGTTGGTCTTGGGCCAGATGGGCCGGCTTGCTGCTGTTCACACTGGTGGCTTGTTGGAGCATCTGGCGATTGATTCACGGTCAAGTTTGGCTGCTGTCGCTCGCGCTGTTGCTGGTCAGCGGAGAGACGATGTGGTGTCTTTGGCGCTGGGGCGGAGGCTCACGTGATCAGTAAAGCGCCGGGTGGCCGCCCTTGATCGTTTTGACATTCAAATGGGGTAAGCCGTCAATGGGGTGCCACGGCATCCGCCGTGGCGCATGTGGCGTCGATCTCAGGCGCGAAGTAACTCGCCGCGGCGGAAGCCGTGTTGGGTTGCACCGGCCGCCCCAGGTGGCATCGCAGCACGGCGTCCGCCGCGGCGGCAACGCTTGCGAGAACATCGAAGCCGAGCGCGCCGCGACGGATGCCGTGGCACCCTGCAATGCACTGAGATGGTGGGACTCGCAAGCTCGTCCCACTCTACGAGTCGGCACGATCGCTTGGCCTTAATCTGCGAAACGGCTGCGGTAATACTCTTGCACGCTCGTCAGGTTCACGCGGTTCAAGAAGTTCGAATAGGCCATCCACAGCGCCAGCCCGTTCAGATCGCGAAAGTGCGGCGGCAGATAACGCGGCGGGCTGATCAACCCCTGCTTCTCGTACCGGCAAAGCACCGGCACGTCGTCGAGCGTCAGCTTGCCCAGAAACAACAGCGGAATCAGATCGGGCCGGCCGAAACGAATGGCAATCCGCAGAAAATTGTAGACCATCACAAACCCCTTGCAGTAGCTGATGTCTTTGGTGAAAGGCGCCCCGCCCGTCACCACGCCGCCGCGAAACACGCGCTGCGCGTGCTGGTAACACTCCTGCTCGCTGTAGCCCTCGCCGCGATAAAACTCGCAGATTTGGAGAAAGTCAGCGCCGTCTTCGGCCATGTCGCACGCCAAGATGCGGTTGTTTAATCGCTTGGCTCGGTCGGGCGTGGCGTTGAACGTCACGATCTCCAAGATCACCGCCAGGCCCTCTTGAATGGCCATCGTGCAAGGCGGACCCTTGGCCAACCACCGGGCGGCCGGCTGGCTAGCCCCGTTCAGGCTGGTGCCCACGTGTACCCAGCCTTCATGCACCTCCAGCAGATCGACATCGCGATCGGAAAACGTGCAGCCGCGGCGAATTTTCACATAGTCAGCGCCGGCCGCCGCGTCGGAAAGAA
>DATFDL010000311.1:0-4658 GCA_035252155.1 Pirellulales bacterium
CCCTCGGCTGTCTCGCGGTCGCCTTCGGCGACCACCGCACAGCCGAGGGCGGCTGTGCCACACCGGCGACCGATGTCGCATTCGCGGCCGCGTGGAGTATCACTTGCACGGGCGGCCCGACTTCTCACGCTCGTCGGGCCATCTTGAGCGCCTGTAGGTACGGCACGGGGTTGCTCCCGAGGGCATTGAGCACGGTGCCGCCCGCAGTGAAGCAGTGCGTGATCCAGTCGGGCCGGCCATAGCGATCGACCGCGGCGCCGCCTTCACCTCCGCCCACGTAAACCTCGATGCCGGCGTCTTTCAGCCGCTTCAATTGGCCGACGAATCGCCGTGTGCCCGACTCGAACCGCGGGTCTTCGAACATGCCGAAGACTCCATTGTAAAACGCCACGGGTTGCCGCCCTTTGCCGCGCTCTTTTTGCTCGACAATGAACTCGCCGATTTTTTGCTCGAACAACTCGCTGGTCTTCGGCCCGACGTCGAACTGTTGATCGCCGGGGCCGATCGTCTCGCTGGCCCGCCCGTCTTGCAGCACAAAATCGACGGGCAGCACAAACCGAATGCCCTTGCCGCGGCCATCGACCAGCATACGCCGGGCCTGTTCGATGCGCGAGCGCTCGATGTAGTACGGCTTGTCCTTGTGTTCGGGCGATTCCGCCGCGCCCAGGCAAAAGTCTTGCCCGTCCAGCTCGGCCGCGGCCTTCTTCAACGCCATCGCCAGCGAGCCGGCCGTAAATACCCAGCGAATCGTGCCGCGGTCGATCATGGCTTGCAGATCGTCGAGTTTGTCGGTCTTCAGGCCGCTGAACACCACAAGCTGAGACGCCAGACAGCGCCGCATGGGGCCGTCGAACTGCCCCGCCACGTATTTGCCCAGGGCGACACGGTCCATGGCCAACGGCACGATGGTGGTCGAGGCATCGAGGCTGCCCGCCGAGAGTGCTTCGTTCACATAGACGCGGGCCAACCGGTCGGCCATCGTGTTGGCCAGCTTGGCCAGCGGCTGCGAAAGTTTTTGCGCGTCGGCCGGCGTGGCCTTCCACAGCATGCGCTCAATTTCGTAGCGTCGCGTGTTTTCGAGCACCAGCACGCTGCCGGCCGCCGCACTTTGAACGGCCTTGGCGGCTTGGTCGGTGATCACCATCGCCCCTTCATCGAGCCAGTCGGCTATCAGCGGCACTTCGGCGTGCAACAGTTCGCCAAGCCGTGCGGCCACCGCCTTGAGGCTGACTTCGGGCTTGCGGCCGATATGCCCGACCACGATTTGCTTCCAGCCGAGCCGGCGGCCGAATTCGAGCGTCTCGACCATCGAGCGCAGGCGGATGTCGCCTTCGCCGACGGTCGGACCGGGCTTGGCATCGACATCGCCCCGCACCAGCACGGGCGTGCCTCGCGGCACGTCGGCCAGCGAGTCCAAGAGCGGAATGGCCGACAGATAATCTTCGAGCGAGAGCCGCGGGCCCTCGCTGGCCGGATCGAGCAACGCCCGGCAAGCTATTTCAATGGTCTGTGCGGTAATTGCCATGGATAAATCTCAATCGCGTTTTGTTGACAAACACGTGTCACATTGCTGCCGCGGCCTATAGGGAACGTCGTCCCTGGCTTCGCGCGAAAAGCGGTGCGTTCAGCACCAGCCGTAGGGTGGGACGAGTGAAACGAGTCCCACCTTTGGCTCAACATGACGTGTGCGCGTGGCGCAGCCGAAAGGTGGGACTCGCAAGCTCGTCCCACCCTACGTCATTTTTCCCCCCATTTTTTGCCCTCAATCTTTTTGCCTTCCCCTATTCCTTGGCAAAGGCCGCATCGAACGCCACAGGGCTGGGCCGAAAATCGAGCCGTTTGACAAATTCGCACGCTTCCTTGGCGCCCGCCTCGCGGTCCATGCCGGCGTCTTCCCACTCGACCGACAGCGGGCCGTCGTAACCGATGGCGTTGAGCGCCCGAATGATCTCTTCGAAATTGACTCCGCCGCGACCGGGCGAGCGGAACTCCCAGCCCCGCCGCGGGTCGCCAAAATTCAGATGGCTGCCCAAGATGCCGCTGCGGCCGTTGAGTGTGACCACCGCGTCTTTGACATGCACGTGATAGATGCGGTCGGGGAATGCGCGGATGAACTCGACCGGGTCGACGCCTTGCCAGTGCAAATGGCTGGGATCGAAGTTGAAGCCGAATTCCTCACGATGGTCGAGCGCCGCCAAGGTGCGTTCGGCGCTGTGCAGGTCGAAGGCGATCTCCGTGGGATGTACTTCCAACGCGAACCGCACGCCGCACTCGCCGAACACGTCGAGAATCGGATTGAACCGCTCGGCCAGCAGTTCGTAGCCGCGGTCGATCATTTCGGGCGGCGTGGGAGGAAACGAATAGAGCAAATGCCAGATGCTCGATCCCGTGAAGCCGTTCACCACGCCGACGCCGAGTTTTTGGGCGGCCCGGGCGGTATTTTTCAGTTCCTCGGCCGCGCGAGCGTTGACTCCCGCCGGGTCGCCGTCGCCCCACACGTGCGGCGGCAGAATCGCCTGATGCCGCTGGTCAATGGGGTCGAGCACGGCCTGGCCTGCCAGGTGTGCGCTGATGGCGAAGACTTGCAAATCGTGCCGCTCCAGCACGTCGCGCTGCGCGGCGCAGTAGCTTTTGTCGGCCAGCGCCCGGTCGACTTCGAAATGGTCGCCCCAGCAGGCAAGCTCCAAGCCCTGGTAACCGAACTCGGCCGCCTTTCGGGCGAGGTCTTCCAGTTTCAGATCGGCCCACTGGCCGGTGAACAATGTAACGGGTCGCGTCATGACGTTTTATTCAAGGCATCCAATTGCTCGCCATTGTGCCACAACCCGCCGCGTGCGCGTAGCCGTAGAACGGAATTCATTCCGTTTGCCTCGTAAAACGGAATTCATTCCGTTTGCCTCGCCGAGCAGAACTCCATTCCGTTTTACATTCGCCGTGCCGCTCTTTAAGATAGAACGCCCAGAAGGCTATTCCGGAGAAATCAGCCAGTACGGGTACGGCGGATGTCCGCGAACCTCACTCGACCAGCCGATAACAATGGCTCTCGTCCGCCGTTCGCGGTCGGCATCGACCTGGGCACCACCTATTCGGTGATCGCCTACCTCAACCACCACGGGCAGCCCACCAGCATTCCGAATTCCAGTGGCGATGTGTTGACGCCCAGCGTCGTGTTGTTCGGCGACGACGGCACATTGGTCGGCAAAGAAGCCATGCTGGCCGCGCCGCTTGAACCCGACAAAGTGGCTGATTGCGTCAAACGCGACATTGGCAACAAGCATTATCGCAAACCCATCAAGGGCGAGCTGCTTCCGCCCGAAGTCATTTCGGGATTCATTCTGCGGCGGCTCAAAGACGACGCCGAGCGAAAGCTGGGGCCGATCAAAAAAGCTGTCATAACCGTGCCTGCCTATTTCGACGAAACACGCCGTCGCGCCACGATGGACGCCGGGGTGCTGGCCGGGTTGGAAGTGCTCGACATCATCAACGAACCGACCGCCGCCGCCATCGCCTATGGCTACCAGGCGGGTTTTCTCGATCGATCGGGCGCCTTGCAGGGCGACCAAACCATCCGCACGCTGGTCTACGATCTCGGCGGCGGCACGTTCGACGTGACGCTCGTCGAGATGAGCAACCAGTCGTTCAAGGCCTTGGCGACCGATGGCGACGTGCTCTTGGGCGGCAAAGACTGGGACGAGAAGCTCGTCGAGCTTGCCGCCGCTCGCCTGCGCGACCAAATCGGCGAAGATCCGCGCGACGATCCGCAAACGCGGCACGAGCTGTTCACCGCCGCCGAGACCGCCAAAAAGACGCTCTCCGAACGCTCCAAGGCCACGATGTATTTCAATCATCGGGGCCAGCGGCTGAAGGTCGAAGTCACACGACAGGAGTTCGACGACGTCACGCTGCCGTTGGTGCTGCGCACGCGGACCGCTTGTGAGTTGGTCGTTTTGCAGGCGGGCTTGCAGTGGGGCGATGTCGATCGCGTGTTGGTGGTCGGCGGCTCGACGCGCATGCCAATGATCGGCCGCATGTTGAGCGAGCTGGCCGGCCGGGCAATCGACTATTCCGTCTCGGCCGACGAAGCCGTGGCCCATGGCGCCGCTCTCTACGCCGATTCGCTGCTGCAAAAGCAAGGCGCCGCCGGCGGGCATACGCAGTTCTCGGTCGTCAACGTCAATTCGCACAGCCTGGGGGTGGTGGGCGTCGATCCAACCACCGGCCAGCGGACGAACCGCGTCATTATCCCTAAGAATTCGCCCTTGCCTTGCTCGGCGTCGCGGAAGTTCAAAACCTTTAAGACCGATCAAAAGAACGTTCGGATCTGCGTCGTGGAGGGCGAGAGCGAAATGCCCGATGCTTGCATTGAGGTCGGCACGTGCGTCATTCGTGATTTGCCGCCGCACCTGCCGGCCGGCTGGCCCGTGAAGGTACGGTACACGTATCAAGAAAATGGCCGATTGCAAGTGACCGCGCAGCTTGTCGGGCATGGCGCGAACGTCACCACCGAATTCATCCGCGACAACAGCCTCTCCGACGACGATTTGATGCTTTGGGGCGAGTGCGTGGCGGCTGACGCGGAGCGCAACAAGAGGTAGAGGTCGGAGGTCGGAGGTCAGAGGTCGGAGGTCGGAGGTCGGAGGTCGGAGGTCGGAGGCCAG
>DATFDL010000312.1:0-4059 GCA_035252155.1 Pirellulales bacterium
CCACTGCGGAGCGCTGCGGCGGTCGAACACCGTGGCCCCCAGCGTAAGCTCGCCCTGCGTTTCGACGTCGGCGGCCATGCGCTCGGTCTCGAACAACTCCGGGTCGGTGACCGCCGCCAACGCGACGGCGTCGTGAACGTGCGCGCCTTCGAGCCCAAAAAGCTGCCGGTGAGAACGAAACGCGAAGGGCAGCACCCGACGCAGAAAACGCCCGGCGCTGGTCGACTCATCGGGAAGCTGATGAAGCAGGTCGTAGGTCATCATCACCTGGCTAGTGATATCCAGCGGCACCAAGGTCTTGGTGGTGCGCGAACGAAACACCTCACGCGCAGCGGCGGGGTCACAATAGATATTGAATTCGGCGGCGGGCGTCACATTGCCCGGCCCGTGCACGGCGCCGCCCATAATCACAAGCTGCCCCACTTGTTCCGCCAGGCCGGGATCGCGCCGCAGCACCGTGGCGATATTGGTGAGCGGCCCCAGCGCCACCAGCGTGATCGACTCGGGCGCCATGCGGATTTCGTCGGTGATGACCTTGTCCGATGGGTGCTGATGATGCAGCTCGGCCACCGGAAAATCGGCGTTGCCCAGCCCATCGGCCCCATGAACGTGACGCGAATCAACCCGCGGATCGTATTCGGGCTGAACGGCGGCCCCGATGCGCGGCCAGCGCGGCGGATCGAGCTGTTCGATGATCGCCTGCACGTTGCGAGTGGCCTGTTCAGCCGACACATTGCCTGCCACCGCCGTGACCGCCACCACCTCCAGCCGCGGATCGAACAAGGCCAGGGTCAGGGCCAGGGCATCGTCGATGCCGGGATCGACGTCGAGTATGATTTTGCGGGCCATGGCGCCGATTGTAGGAGGGTGCGGTTATCGGAACAAGGGTAGGCGATTCGTCGGATTGGAGGATGGCCTTCCAGGCCGTCTCGTCGGCGCATTTCCTCGATACGACGGCCTGGAAGGCCATCCTACGTGGTTTTTATCACGCTTCGACCGGCAGTTCCTTCTCGAAGATCACCAGGTTGGTGCCCAAGTCGGGATCCCAGCGAATGCCGACCAGGTTGTACTCACGGGCGATCGCCAAGTGCAGCATCGGTCGATGCTCGTTCTGGCATTCGAAGCGAATGCCGGCATATCCGTGCTCCTGCACCCAGGCATGCACCGCGTCCATCAACTGCGATGCGATGCCCTTGCGGCGAAACTCGGGCAGCACGCCGTACAGCCACGAAAAGTAGACGCTCGGCTTCAGCTCAAAGCCCAAAAAGAATCCGACGGGCCGCTCGTCGAGCGTCGCGATCAGCCGCAGGCCGTTGTATCGGCCTAGAAACCGGCGATGGAAAAACTCGGCGTCGTGATGAGGGCGGTAGATCTGACAGTAAAGCTCGACGATCACCGGGATGTCGTGGGGACCCACGATATCGACTTTTGCGGTAGCCATGAGCGAAAACTCGGGCGGAAAGAATGGAGGCGCCAGTGCGCACCGATTGTGCATCGGCAACGCGAATGGATGCAAGAGCGAACCGCGGGCGGGCGCGGAACGTATCTGGCCTCTGTAGGGAACGCCCTCTGTGGCGTTCCGTTGGGGCGGCGCGACGTCTGACCCGCCCTACGCGGAACGCCACGGAGGGCGTTCCCTACAGCGACGGCTATCGCAATTTTCGCGCAACTTCAACTGTTGTCAAAGGTTACGATAACCGCCGTGCCAACTGCCCTGGCAAATTGCGGCGAATTCGAGTCAAATCTTGACGGTTGGTCTCGAAGTAACGATTGACTGACCTCGGCCCGGCGATTGCAACCCTGCTGGCTATGCCCGCACTCGAAACCCATCGCGAACCTCTCGCCATCGACGCCGATCTCATCGAGCTATGGGATCGCGGACGGTTCGACGAGGCTCTGCGGCTGCTGCTTGAATGCTACGGTGGCGGTGTGCGGGCAGCACTGCGGCGGCGTTTCCCGTCGGTTCGCGACGAGCACGTGTTGCTGCAAGGCATGAACGACGCCGCCCGGACCTTGCTCGATATCTACCAGCCGTCGAAGGGCGCCAGCCTGGGCGGGTGGTTTTTGTTTGTAGCGGCCCGCCGTGTCAGCGACATCTTGCGCGGCGAGCGGCAGTACCGGCTGCGGATGCTGCCGTTGACGGGCGGCGAATGGAGCGACCATCACCCCACTCCGCCCGGCGAGCTGGCCAGCGAGGAATTTCGCCTCCGCGTCGACGAGGCGCTCGGCCTGCTGTCACCGTTGGAACGCGCGGTGATCGAGGCCGACATCGACGCGGGCAAGCAGGCCTCGGCCGCCCGGCTGGCTCGCGAACTCGAGACCACCGAGCAATCGATTTACGCCGCCCGCGCTCGGGCACGTCGCAAGCTACTGCGGCGACTTTCATCAACGGCACCCTTGGAACTTGTTCAATCGAGCGATGATACGATTTAACGACGACGCTCCGGCTTGGGATGGATCTGACGGACGCGGGCCGGCCCGCGGCGATTGGCAATGGGCGGAACTTGTCTCCGAGGTCTGCGAATGTTTCGAGCGGGGGGCGTTTGCCGATGTCACCGCCGCCCAGGCCGCACTCGATTCGACCGTCGATGTGTCGCTCGACGAACCGCTCGGCAAAGACGAAATCGCCCTCTGCTTGCGCAGTCATTGGCCGGCGGCCGAGCCTGCGCCGGTGATGTTCGCCTATCGAAGTGGCCGGCCGCTGCGCACCGAGTTGCTAGAGCGGCGCGATGCCTTGAGCGTCACTCCAGGATTGCACGCGACCGGTTGTACTGCAGTAGCCGCGCGAATCGACCTGTTGCCGTTCATATCGGTCGTGGCGGAGCGATCGGCGTATATTTCTTCGGAACTCGCTGGTCGCCCGACCGCCTGCCATCGCGCCGGTCTGGGCGGCGCTGCCCGCTCGAAAGCCGCCGCACGCGTTTCTCGCGCTCGGGCGGCCCTGCACGACTTCGCCCTGGCCGAGTTTGTCTCGGCCGGCGAATTAGCTCTCACGGGTTGATGCGTAGGGTAGGCATTGCCCACCAAGAGATCAATCGCGGGCGAAATCAATGGTGGGCAATGCCCACCCTACGGTAGCAAAATTCGTGAGAATTCTGGCCGTACTTGCTGGCAAGCCCGACGTCTCACGAACTCGGCTACACGTAGGCGATGCCTTCAGTCGCGCGAGGTAAACGACAATACAATTCGCACTATGTACCAGAACAGCAATGCCACCGAGGCGAACAGCGCCAGCGCCGCGGCTACGTGCTGGCCGATGCGGTAGTGGTGCAGCACGTTCGAAGTGTCGTACAAAATGTAGCCGCCCGCGAAGGCTACCATCGCCACGCTAAATACCATTCCCAGGCTGAAACCGACGATCATGCTGGCGGCGATCATCACCATCGCCACAAAGCCGCCCAGCCATAGCGCCGTACGCAAGAAGGAAAAATCCTTGCGCGTCAAAAATACGACGGCCGTCAGCCCGATGAAAATGGTTCCGGTCGCCAGTGCCGCGGTGGGAATGACCCGCTGATCGATCCGGTTCGCGAAATAGAGCAGAGGCAGAAACAGCACGGCCTCGGCGGTCACATACAGCGACAGGCCCATGTATTGGGTGGCGGTCGAGACCGAAGAGCGTGCCCAACTTTCTGCCAGCCAAGAGACGAGCATGAACGCCCCCAGCACGATCGCCCAACCCCAGCGCGACTGAACCAGCGCGGCCGTGTAGCTCTCGGCCAGGCCGGGCACATTCAGCAGCACCGCCTCGAGCCCCGCGAAGGCCAAGACCGCTCCGCCCAGGTTCAGATAGGTCTTGCGGATGAAGTCGGCCCGCTCATCGACCGCGGCATCGGCCGCAAAACCATAGACCGGAGCGCGATAAGGGTTTTCTGCGTAGCTCATGACAAGCTCCTGAAAAGAGAGAATGCGCGATGCCAAAGTCGATCTGACCAGCCATGTAACCTTATCGCGGGCAACGAACAACGTCAAGTTTCCGGGTGTCGGGGTAGTGTCTTAATAGTGTGTTGCTGGTACAGGACATGTGGCACAGCCGCCCTCGGCTGTGGCTCGGTCAACGCC
>DATFDL010000313.1:0-15514 GCA_035252155.1 Pirellulales bacterium
AGCCACAACCTCGAAAAAAAAGCGGCGCACGCAACCATCACATTGCTACCTCTCGGATTCTTGCTGCATCGCGAACTAAAATAACATGTTGAAAGGGGTGGGTGGGCCGAGTGAAACGAGTCCCACCATTTGTCCGCATCATTACCTTCCGCGCCGCGATCCTGGAAGCGGTGGGACTCATTTCACTCGGCCCACCCTACGGTTCATTGGCCACCCCGGCGACTCCGAACTACGCCAGCGAGCCGGCCGCCAGCTCGAGTTCGTCGTACGAGTCGCTGTAGTCGCCGTTGTTGATCACGCGTTCGATCACGTCGATCACTTCGCGATCGCCGCCGGCGTGCTCGTCACGGCGCAGCTCGTCGAGCGCCTGCAGGGGCGAGGCGGCCTTGCGGCTGGGCTGCTCGGCCGTCAAGTTGTCGTAGGCGCGGACCGTCCAGATGATTCGCGTGCCCAACGGAATCTCGCTGCGCGACTGCGGATCGTGTCCGACGTCTTCCTGATGCACCAGCAGCGGGCTGGCGCCGCTGAGCACCGAACCGAGCGATTGGATCAGGTCGATGCCGCGGAAGGTGTGCTGCTCCAGCTTGCCGGCGTCGGTTTCGAGCGTGCCGACCGCCTTGCGAAACACCTTGGTCGTCACCTCGACGTTGCCGATATCATAGAGCAAGGCCGCGATCCGCACGTCGTCGACCAGCTTGGGCGGCAATCGCATGGCGATGGCCACTTTCTGGCTCAGCTCGGCCACACGGATCGAACGGGCCTTGAGCCGGGCGTTGGCGCTTTGCAGATATCGCGAGAGCACCTCGACCACGCCCACGTAGGCTTCGTGCAGCTCTTCGGTCTTGGCCTTGCGTTCGTCGCTGAGCGTGCCGACCAGAATGGCCACCAGGCCGAGCACCGCGCCCCACACCGTGACCACCAGGCCGATCATCAGCGGCGACGAAAAACTGGCGAAGCCCGTCATGTTGGTCACCGTCACAATGGACGCCGAAGTCACGCAAAATAGGGCCAAGGCCCCGGCGCGGTACGTGCCGAGAAAAAAGGCACACAACACGACGGGCAAATAAAACAGGTTCAATACCACCAGTTTGTAGCCTTGCACCTGATAGAACAGGCAGCTCAGGCCGACGACGACGACCAGCAGCATCACTTCGAACGTGTGTTGCAGGCCGCGCTCAGGTTTGCGACGCATGATTGGGTCTCCAGGGGTCTCGCTGTGAATGGTATCTGTCCGTTCGACATCTGTAGGGAACGCCCTCTGTGGCGTTCCGCGAACTCTGGGTGGACGTCGCGCCGCCCCTCACGCCAGCGCCACGGAGGGCGTTCCCTACAGAGAGTCGTTACGAATGTCGGTTTTTCTACGCATTGCATCAGGTTGCCACCGCGAGCGCCGCGACACCCTCGTTGTGCTTGGCGGCGGTTTCTCGCCCGGCGCGGGTGGCCGCGCGGGCCGCGGCGGCGTACTGCCGGGCAATGTCGCGGAATTCGGGTTCGATTTCCAAAAACACTTCGACCAGCTTCGGATCGAACTGCGTGCCGCTGCCGTTGCGGATCAGATCGATCGACGTCTCGTGGGTGTACGGCTCCTTGTACGGCCGCCGCGAAACCAGCGCGTCGTAGTTGTCGGCGATGGCCACGATGCGGGCGGCCAGCGGAATGTCTTCGCCTTTCAGGCCGGCCGGGTATCCCTTGCCGTCCCAGCGTTCGTGATGAAACAGCGCGATCTCGCGGGCCATCTGCAAAAAGTTCGAGGCCCCCAGACGGCGCTCGATCTCGGCCAGACATTCGCCGCCGATGACCGGGTGCTTTTGCACCTCGGTGCGCTCAAGGCTGGTCAGGGCGGCGGGCTTGTGCAGGATGGCGTCGGCGATGCCCACCTTGCCGATGTCGTGCAGCACCGAGCTGGCTTCGATCAGCCGCACAAAGGCCGGGGTGACCACGTCGCGGTATTCGGGCCGACGCCGCATGGCCGCGGCCAGTCGTTGGCAGTAAAGCGAAATGCGTTCGACGTGCTCGCCCGTCTCATTGTCGCGCGATTCGGCAAGTTTCGCCAGACCGAAGATCACGGCGTCGCGCGTTCGCAGCAGCGCCTGCTCGCGACGGACCGCCCGTTCTTCAGATCGTTCCAACTCGCCGAACAACTCGTCGTGCAATCGCTTGCCCGACAAGAAGGTGCAGATCGACAACAGTCCGCTCAGCCACAAGAAAGTCATCAAGCCGACCAGCGGCAAAAAGTCGCCAAATTGGGCGGGGCCGACCGTCAGCCTTTCGGTCGGCCGAGAGACGATCAGGTAACCGTCGTCGCGGGCCAGTCGATAGGCCAGGCCAGCGTGTTCCTGGCCGCCCAGCTTGAACACACCCTCGACCGGCTCGATCGACGGATTGAGATTAGCGAACGAGCGCGGAACCCAGTCGATTTTTTCGCCAGCCGCTACTCCCTCTCCCTCTGGGAAAGGGCCGGGGTGAAGGCGGTCGCCCTCTGGGAGCGGGCCAGCTTTTGTACCGTCGGGCGTGAGACGAATGTTCCAATCGGCGTCGGTCAGCAGCAGTCGATCGCCCTCGGCCAAACCGGCCGAACGCATCCTGCGGGCGGCTTCTTGCAGGTCGTCGTCCCGCGTGAGATCAAGCTCGCGCAGACTCGCGGCCAGCGACGCGCTGTCGGCGGCCAACTCGGTGGCGGCGTTCTGCTCGGCCGCGCGATGGACCGCCGAAAGAATGTAGCGGTCGTGCAGCCAAAGGCCCAGGGCGATGCAGACGATTTGCGCGGCGACGCCCACGCCCAAGTACGTAACCAATCTGCGCATACTGCCGATCTTCCTGTGCAGGCCAAAGGCTCCCGCTGTTGAAACATAGAACACGCCTCCCCGAACCGGTGACGGCTGGTCGGAACAATGCGGTTGGCGACCGGCGCCCGCCGCCTACGCCGGGTCGGCTGTCGCGATTAGGGCGCGCGATCGTGCGGGCAAAACGGCTTATGCCGACCTCGTAGAACGGAATTCATTCCGTTTCACATCGCGCACCGGCAACGAATGCGGCGGCGGTGGCTGGGACAGAAGCTGGCCGCGGTGGGCGTGATGTTAGCAAAGAGCGCCGCCGGCCAGCGATGCCCCGGTGGTCGACCAGCCGGGGCATCGTCGCGACAGCGCGTGGCGTTGATTACACGCCTGTGGCGCGGCTCTGCCCCGGCCACCAAAAGAGGAACGGAATAAATTCCGTTCTACGGAATGAATAAGTTCCGTTCTACGGAAGTAGTGCCTGCGGATCTTCGAGCACCAGAAAATGCCCGTGATCGGCGGTCACGATCACCGCGGTCTCGTTCCAGGCGTCATGCGCTTCGACCCAATCGGTGATGACGCGGAACGCCTGGTCGCCGCTGAGCACCGCGCCGATCGAATTATCGAGGTTGTCATCGTGATTGGCCCAATCGACGTCGCCCGCCTCGACCATCAGCCAAAAGCCGCTCTCGCTCGAGCCCAGCACGGTCAAAGCGGCGCGCGTCATGTCGGCCAGCGTCGGGTTCTCTGAGCGATCGGCCTCACTGTAGATTTCGGGAATGATCGACGCGCCGCTGGTCGGGCGGTAGTCGCCGTCGGCGGTTTGAAACGGAAGATGTCCATTACACACGCCAAAGTAACCAAACAGCCGCCGCCGCTCGCGGGCCGCCTGGTCGGCCGCCCGCTGGAGCAACTCGGCGCCTCGATCGCCGGAAGTGCGCTGAGCGACCACATACTTGCCTCCTTTTGTAATATCGATGGCCGCGAGGTCGTCGGCCGCCAGATACTTATTGCCCGGCACAAAGTTGTGTCCCTGCCCGGCGTCGGCCATGACCTTTTGGCCCCAACCTCCGCCGATCAAAACATCGACTCCCGCGAGCGGCCGACGGTGCGCCACCGACGGCAATCCCAACAGATCGCGCGTAAGGTCTTGATAATCGTCGCGCCACACATTGTTAGCATACGCCGCGGCGGGCGTGGCATGGCTGATCGGCACGCTGGTCACGACGCCGATGGCCCAGCCCTGCTCTTGAAGCTCGCGGGCCAACGGCGTCGCTTGTTTGCCGTCGGCGTCGATGTTGATGGCATCGTTGTAGGTTTTGATGCCGCAGGTCATCGAGGTGGCCGAAGCCGCCGAATCGGTCACGGCCTGCTTGTTTTCGAGCGATTGACCGAGCAGATAGGGCGGATCGTTCGGCACGGCCCAGGGAGCGGCGCCGCCCCGCTCGTAATCGTAGCCGCCCGCCACGGCACTGCCCGAATGAATGAGCGTCTGCGCGTCGGTATCGGCCCTGGTGCCGCCGTTGTGCGGGCTGGTGACAAAGTAGCCGAAGTCGGTGGCGACGCCGCGATAGTCCTGGAACGCCAGCCCTCCGCCGCGGCCCGAGGCGTACGTTTTGCCCGAATGATAGACTGCGGCAGCTTGCGTGGTCTGCCAATCCATGCCATCGAAAATCATCAGCACCACATACTTCTTGCCGGCCGCGATCGCTTGCTTTTGCAGATCATATACGCCGGTCTGATCGAAATACTCGGCGTGCGGATTGAGCGTGGCTTCGGGCAGCCGGCCATACAGCCGCCGCAATCGCTGCGGATCGCGATAGGGACTTGCTTCGCCGCTGACCCGATCGAGCGAGATGCCATAGGTATAAATAGGAATCAGTCGGTTCGAGTGCCGCGTCCAGCCGAGATAGCGGCGGCGATCGACTCCCCAATGGCCCCACTCGGCGCGCCCGCCACGCAGGGCCTGGGTTTGCAGTTCACGAAGCCGATCGTTTTTGTCGCCATCCGTCGAGCTCGGAAAGGTGATGATGCGGATGTCGCGGAATTCGAATTGTCCGCCCTGCGCCACTTCGGCCTGCAGGCCGATATAACCACGGCCGGGCGTGACGCCGCTGACGCGCCAGGCGGGCTTGCCGTTGATCTCCAGGGCGGCCTGATCGCCGAAGACGCTTAGCTTGAAGCGGTTCCATTGGCCGTCGCGCACCAGGCCGTTGCTTTCGGCTCCCGCGAGGCCGCCCACATTGCCTTCTTTGCCTTGGTGCAGATTGACTTGATAGCGCGGCGGCCAGGGGCTGCCCGGCGGCGGCAATTCACAGCGGAAAAAGATGCCGGAATCCCAGTCAGAATTTTTTCGCGCTCGCCATTCGAGCTGCAAGATAAAGTCGCCATAGGATTCGTCGGTGCGCACCAGCCCATTGCCCGACTTGAGCACGAGCAGCCCGTTTTCGACATCGGCCTCGCAATCGGTAACGTGCCAGCCGGCCAGGTCGTTGCCGTTGAACAGCGACTGCGGGGTGCCCGCGCATTGCTGGCCGCGCGCGGCGGCGGGAGCGAAGAGACCAACCAAAAGTCCCAGACAACTCAGCGTTGAACGAAACACTCGCTCATCCTTTCAAAGGTTTTTTAGGCTCGGATGACCATGCTACCGAATTCGCGGCGGCCGACCTAGTGGCCTCAAAAGATGGTCGGGACGGCTTGCTGACGACGCAGCATTTCGCACGACGACTGCTTGGAGGCATTTTGGCAGCACCCGCGCCCGGTTTCCGCCCCGGCTGCCGTTTGTATTTCTAGCGCTCCCTGCGGCATTGCCTCCGTTCGCTAGGACTACGAGAATGATCCTGCCCAAATCGAGCCCGACGTCTGTCGACGTTGCTGCCCATTATGACAGTCTCGATCGCTTCTATCGCGAGATTTGGGGCGAACACGTTCATCACGGACTGTGGCTGACGGGTCGGGAGAGCGTTCCCGAAGCGACGCGGCGGCTCATTGGCCTCGTGGCCGAGCAGGCCGCCCTCGGCCGCGGCTCGCAGGTGTGCGACGTGGGGTGCGGCTATGGTGGCACGGCTCGGGTGCTGGCGAACGAGTCTGCGGCGATCGTCACGGGACTGACGATTTCGGAGAACCAATACGCCTATGCCCAGAGATTGACGTCGGGGGCGGACAATCCCAAGTACCTGCTTCGCAACTGGGCGGATAACGGCCTGCCCGACGAATCATTCGATGCGGTGATCGCCATCGAAAGCACTGAGCATATGGTCGACAAGCCCCAGTTCTTTGCTGAAGCGCGGCGGGTGTTGCGGCCCGGTGGTCGGTTGGTGGTTTGTGCGTGGCTGGCCCGGCCGTCGCCTAGTTGGGCGGAAATACGGTTCTTGCTCGAACCGATTTGCCGCGAGACCCGACTGCCCGGCATGGGATCGGCGGACGAATACCGCCAAATGATCGTCGACGCCGGTCTGGAACCGATTGCCTTTCAGGACCTCAGCCGGAAGGTCAAGAAAACCTGGCGGTTGTGCATTGGCGGTGTCTTGACGGGTCTGCTCCGTGAGCGCGAGTACCGGCAATTCTTGATGGACCACACCAACCGCGATCGAGACTTCCTGTGGACGGTTTTTCGGATGTGGCTGGCCTACGCGCTCAAGACCTTGCAGTATGGGATGTTCACCGCGAGCAAATCGCCGGTCGCGGATGCAACTCGCCCGTGAGATGCTGCGCGGGTATAATGACGTCTTTGGGTCCTCGCCGGGGAGCTGACTCCGGCGACTCGTTCCCGCCGACAATCTCTCTTTCCGACCCCGCGTCGTTAGCCTGATGAGTGCTTTACCCCGAACGATGTTCGACAAAATCTGGGACGCCCATGTGGTTCACGCCGAACCGGGCAACCAGACCATTCTGTATATCGACTTGCACCTGGTTCACGAAGTGACCAGTCCCCAAGCCTTCGAAGCCCTGCGGCTGGCCGGGCGGCGGGTGCGGCGGCCCGAGCGCACGGTGGCCACGCCCGACCATAACGTGCCGACCACCGACCGCCGACTGCCGATCGCCGACCCCATCTCGAAACAGCAGATCGACACCTTGCGGCGCAACTGCCAAGAGTTCGGCATTCGCATGTACGACCTGGGCGATCGCCAGCAAGGCATTGTGCACGTCATCGGCCCCGAGCTGGGGTTGACGCAGCCGGGCATGACCATCGTCTGCGGCGACAGCCACACCGCCACGCACGGGGCGTTCGGGGCGCTCGCCTTTGGCATTGGCACCAGCGAAGTCGAGCATGTGCTGGCGACGCAGACGCTGTTGCAGTACAAGCCCAAGACAATGGAGATACGCGTCGATGGCCGGCTCGCGCCGGGCGTCACCGCGAAGGATCTCATCCTCTTTATTATCGGCCGGCTCACCACCGACGGCGGCACCGGCTATTGCATCGAATATACCGGCGAGGCCATCCGCGCGCTCAGCATGGAAGAGCGGATGACCGTCTGCAATATGACGATCGAGGCCGGCGCTCGGGCCGGCATGATCGCTCCCGACGAGAAAACCTTTGAGTATCTGCGCGGACGCGAATTCGTCCCGCGCGATTTCGAGGCGGCGGTGGCCCGCTGGCGGCAGTTGCCCAGCGACGCCGGAGCGAAGTACGACCGCGTTGAAGTTTTCAACGCCGCCGACGTGGCGCCGCAGGTGACCTGGGGCACCAATCCGGCTCAGGTGGCTCCGGTCAATGCCCGCGTGCCTGACCCCGCGCAGTTCCACGACGACAACGACCGCAAGAGTGCCGCGCGAGCGCTCGAATACATGAACCTGCAGCCCGGCACGCCGCTGGCCGAGCTGCCGCTCGACCGTGTCTTTATCGGCTCTTGCACCAACAGCCGCATCGAAGACTTGCGGGCAGCGGCGGCCGTCGTTCGCGGCTATCATGTCTCGGACCGGGTGCATGCGATGGTGGTGCCCGGCAGCGGCCAGGTGAAAGAGCAAGCCGAACGCGAAGGACTCGATCGGCTGTTCCAGGCGGCGGGCTTTGAATGGCGCGAGGCGGGCTGCAGCATGTGCCTGGGCATGAACCCCGACATCTTGCAGCCGGGCCAACGTTGCGCCTCGACCAGCAACCGCAACTTCGAGGGCCGGCAGGGCAAAGGCGGGCGCACTCATCTGGTGTCGCCCGCCATGGCCGCCGCCGCCGCCGTCGCCGGGCATTTTGTGGATATTCGAGACTGGAAGTACAACACGCAGGTATAATTGATTGCGGTGTTGAATGCCGCTGATGTACCGGGTGATGACGCCCGATGGCAACAAACCGAAAATCGGCGACACCGCGCGTACCTTGGGCGTTCGAGTGCCGCCGAATCCAAAACCGGATATTGAGTTGAACTCCGATGGAACCGTTGAGCCCCGGCGCGGTGGAATGTCGGTGTCACCCGATCTCCAATCGCTTCCAAGCCATCGGGTTCCGATTCGCTACGTTATGCTGAAACCCGACGCTCAAGGGCGGAATAAGCACGATGTTTGCTGGCGGGTAGGCACTGGGCCATTCGTCGATGGCGTTATCACCGATCGCCTCGTTCTTAGGTTGGACCGCAATGACCATGGCTTCGTAGAGCCCGCCTATCGAATGTCCCTCAGTGAATATCAAACAGCGCTCGCGGCAACGCAGGGCGATTGGATCGCTGTGAATCCTTGATTGCATACCTGGGGTAATTGAAATGGCTGTCCATCAAGCAAAACAATCTCACCTCAAGAGTTATGTGCGACTACTCGTCGACTTGCATCGCCTTGTTGCGACTAACGCAGCAGATTCCGACGAAGCCGACGATTTACGCGATCAGATGGATCCGCACTGGTACAAATTGGCGGACGTCGAGGTGCGGTTGGCAAGCGCGTTGGGAGCCGATTTGAATTGGTTCGATCAGGGGCGTGACGATCAGGTGCAAATTGAAGATTTGCTCATCGGCCTTTGTCTTCTAAGCACAGCCGAACTGGATGCGGCACCCGAAGCCAGAAGGTTCCGCGCGGCGCTCGACGAACGATTATCCCGGCTGGATCGTTCCAAGCAAGCACGCCTCATAGGGCTACAGGCCGATCTTCATTCAATCGGCACGAATCGGGTGGAAATGCTGACTGGCTCCGGGCAAACAGCAAGAGACTTTCAGGCAGCAACAAATCGCCACGAATGGGACGCGGCTTTGACGATCTTGCGCGAGCACGAAAACGAAATCTCGCCCGCCGAGGTAGCGGCCATGCGCGGCGTCTGCTGGGGGCAACTGGGAAATCATGAGCTGGCAGCGATCTTTTTTGGCGAAGCGGTGCGCCTGGATCCTACCAACATCGAAGTGGAATCGTGCTACTTGAGATCGCTGATTCGTTGCGGTCGCCTGGACGACGCCCGAAGGTCGGCGAGGTTCATTGTCAATAAAAGCGCAAACGCTTACCGTCAGATGCTCGCGGCCGACATACTTTTCGATTGCTTGACGGCGAGCTCGGATCGCAAGCGCGAACAGTGGGAAGAGATTGTCAAGGTGGTCGATCGTGCGGCCATTGATCCAACCGCGGCGTCTGGCGAGCCGCATCTGCGGCAAATTGTCTGCTCGGCTTATTTAGGCGCGGCGATCTGTTGTGCGCGCCTCGGTGATTTAGACAAAGCGGACCAAACGTACAACACGGCTCATTTGTTTTGTGACAGCGATTGCACGGCCGAATCACGCAGCGTCCGCCGGCCAGCTCGCATCGAAGACCGCTCGCGATTCGCCGATGTCATCCAACTGGAAAGAACCGCGCTCGGCGCTGAGCAATTTCCGATTGCACCCAGCCTGTCGATGACTTAACTTGCTACCATCATGAAACCCTTCACCCACCACACCGGCCTGGTCGCTCCGATGGACCGGGCCAATGTCGATACCGACCAGATCATTCCCAAGCAATTTCTGAAGCGGATTGAGCGAACCGGCTTCGGGCAGTTTTTGTTTTTCGATTGGCGGCAGTTGCCCGACGGCTCTCCGGACCCGAAGTTCGAATTGAATCGTCCCGAATATCGCGGCGCCACAATTCTGCTGGCGCGGCGCAATTTCGGCTGCGGGTCGAGCCGCGAACACGCGCCCTGGGCCTTGGAAGATTTTGGTTTTCGCGCCATTATCGCTCCCAGTTTCGCCGACATTTTTTACAACAACTGCTTCAAGAACGGCCTGTTGCCCATCCGGCTCGACGAGGCGCTGGTGGACGACTTGTTCCGCCGGGCGGCCGAGTACCCCGGTTATCGGCTGACCATCGACTTGCAGAATCAGACCATCCGCGACGAACACGGGCTGGATCTCTCGTTCGATGTCGAGCCGTTCCGGCGGCACTGCCTGCTGAACGGCCTGGACGACATCGGCTTGACGCTGGCTCACGAAGACAAAATCGCCGCCTATGAGGCGGCATCTGTAGGATGACCATGCCCACGCGCCGCGAACGTATCGAAGCGATGCTGGTCGACGATCCGAAAGACACCTTTCTGCGCTACAGCCTGGCGATGGAGCTGGCCAAAGAAGGCGAGCACCCGCGAAGTCTCCAGCGGTTGGGCGAGCTGATGGCCGACGACCCGCCCTACGTGCCGGCGTTTTTTCGCACGGGCCAGCAGCTTGCCGAGCTGGGCCGAATTGAAGAAGCCCGGGCCGCTCTGCGCGACGGCATCGAGCAGGCGCGGCAGCAAGGCGATCTGCACGCCGCCAGCGAAATGAGCGAACTGCTCAGCTCCTTGGGCCAAGCGTAGGCGTTTTGGATTTCTTGGATTTTCGATTTTGGATTTTGGATGATGGTCGGAAAATCCAAAATCGAAAATCCAAAATCCAAATTCGCTAGCGGTGTGCGTCACCGAGTCGTATTGATTACGACTCTGGCGTCGTTGGTTCTCTACCTCGATCGCTACTGCCTTTCGGAGCTGCTCAAGTACAAGCCGGTCGTCGCCGACCTGGGGCTAAACGAAGATCAAACCTCCTGGAGCCTGAGCGCGTTCTTCTGGTCGTACGCGCTGTTGCAAGTGCCGGCTGGTTGGCTGGCCGATCGGTTTGGGCCGCGCCGGCTCTATTTCTTCTACATCGTCGGTTGGTCGCTGTTCGCGGCGGCCACCGGCCTGGCCGACGGCTTCGCCATGCTCTTCCTGATCCGTTTGGCATTGGGCATCATGCAGGCCGGGGCTTATCCCGCCAGCGGCAGTTTGCTCAGCCGCTGGGTGCCCTTGGCCGAACGCGGGTGGGCCAGCGCCATGATCGGCTTTGGCGGGCGAATCGGCGCCGCGGCCGCCACCGCCTTCACCACGCGAATGATCATCGTCTCGGGCGATTGGCGATGGATCATGCTGCTCTATGGCGGTTTGGGCGCCGTGGTGGCGGCGGCCTATTGGTGGATTGTTCGCGATTGGCCGGCCGAACATCCCGCGGTCAATGCGGCCGAACGCGCGTTGATCGCGGGTGACCGCCCACTTGAAGCCGAACCGCACTCCGCGGCGTCCAACCAGTTCGACGATTCGCTGGCGGCGTTCAAGTATCTGCTGACCAGCGGCAGCATGTGGTGGATGTGCCTGGCGCAGGTGACCACGAATTTCGGCTGGGTCTTTCTGGTGACGTTGCTGCCGAGCTATCTGGTCCAGGGACGCGGTTTCTCCGATCAGTTGGGGGCCAACATGAACGCCGTGGTGCTGGTGGCCGGCATGGCGGGCATGTTGCTCGGCGGACGAATCACCGATGCCGTTTCGCGCCGTCTCGGCGTGCGTTGGGGCCGGGCATTGCCAATCGCCCTTTCGCGGTTTGTGGCGGCGGCGGCCTACGTGGCCGTGATCTACCTGGCGCCGCCTTGGGCCGTGGTCGCCGCCTTTTGCCTGGTGGCCATCGCCACCGACCTGGGCGTGCCGGCCACGTGGGCCTTCGCGCAAGACGTCGGCGGCAAATACGCCGGCGCCGTTCTCGGCTGGGGAAACATGTGGGGCAATTTCGGCTCAGCCGCCGCGCCGGTGGTCGTCGACTTGCTCGGCCACCGCGGCGATCAACCGATGGATTGGAACGCCGGGCTAGTGGCCTGCGCCGCGGCGTTTTTTATTTCCGGCATCGCCGCGTTTGGCATCGATGCCACCAAACCCGTGATGGTGAGATGACGCCGTTGTCGAAACTCGTGCCCTGCAAACAGGCTCTCGACACGAAAAGCCGATAGCTTGTTGCTTGGCGTTCGCCGCGGTTAAAATGAAATTGCCCCGGGCAGCGCCTAATTGCGTGATCGAAGCCGACCCGCCAAAGGAAGGCAGCCTGACGCGATGTATGTCGACATTATTTGGGATCTGCCCGACGATCCTACTGGCAACGTCCAACACATCGCCGAGCACGGCGTGAGCCGCGAAGAGGTCGAAGAAGTGTTCCATGATCCGAATAGCACCCAAGAGCGCAGCCGTTCATCGGAAAACGAGATCACTTTCGGCCACACATCAACCGGACGGCACCTGGCGGTTGTTTGGCAGCAAGTCGAGGATGATCCGCTGATGGTATATCCGGTAACGGCTTACGATGTCCCGGAACGCAGGAGACGACGATGAAATTCCGTAGCCGCGAAATGAAGATCGAGCGATCGCCGGAAGAGATGCAGCGTGTCGCGGAGATACGCGAGCGTTTTCAGCGCGAGCGTCCGACCGCCGAAGAACTTGCGGCGAGCGGCGAATACGATCCACCAATTCCGCAGAGCGATTATTGGGATTTTGTCGAGATGCTGATAGAGCTGCGCGCCGCTCGACAGGCAGCGGGGCTAAGCCGTGAGGATCTCGCTGAACGCATGGCCGTCAACCTCGACTACGTCGCACAGTTAGAAGCGGGGCGTACCAGCCTGGATCTCAGTATGTTGCGCCGCTACGCCGCGGCGTTAGGGAAGCAAATCATATTTTGCGTGAGCGATTTGCCCGCGAGCGGAACCTTAACCGAATCGAACAGTTGAAGATCCGCGGATGGACGATTATCTTGAGGAAGCCAAAGCGGAGATTGCTCGCTGGGAATCGGAAGGACCGGGTTTTCTTGCGGCGGTTGGAGACATCGTTTTATGGGCGCCCCAGAAAGCCGCTGAAAAGCTCATCCCCGAGGCTGTTCAAGACGCGGTGGCGACAGCAATTGAACGTTTTCTTTCCGGGCTCGATTCATTGGCGCGTTCCCTTTTTGATGTCGATGAGATCCGTCGCCGCGTTGGTACGCTCCGAAGCGGCAATGGTCACGAGCTCAAATGCGCCGATGAAGCGGCGAAGCACTACTGGAATTGGCATGTCGGCTACGCGGCGGCCGAAGGCGGTGCCGCTGGGGCCGCGGGACTGGTTGGGCTGGCGGCTGACGTCCCGGCACTGTTCACCGTTGCATTGCGCCTTATCCAACAGATTGGCACGTGTTACGGTTACGACGTGTCTACAGAAGCCGAACGGAAGTACGTCCTACACATTTTGCGCACCGGTTCAACCGGAGACCTCAAGGCCAAGCTTGAGTGCCTCATTGGACTGAAGCAGATTGAGGAAATACTTCTCAATGTAACTTGGAAGAAAATGGGCGAATCATATGCGCGCGGCGAAATCAGCAGGCTGGCTGCCCTATTCGGGATAAAGAAATTTGCCAAGAGCCTGGGGATTCAGGTCACGAAGCGCAAGGCGTTGCAGATGGTCCCCGTTGTCGGAGCACTTGTAGGAGCGTCCTTCAATGCGACCTTCGTAAATGATATCAGCCGAGCCGCGTATATGAGTTATCGGCGCAGATGGATTGCCGAGCGCGAACCGGGGAATGGGGGAGACTCTGAATCAACAGCCCTGATCCCTCGAAATTAGTCACCTTGCTCGGCGCGCGGCGCCATCGACTGGCGGACCCACTCCCGAAATTCAGCCGCCAGCGCGCTCTCACCAAGGGTGCCCCAGCGCTTCACGAACCGCTCAAGGTCGGCGCTGCGCATCACAGGAAAAGAGAGACTCCGCTCGATCGTGCGATATTTGCCGTCCTCGCCCAGCGATTGGAAGACGAGATGTTCTCCATCGTATCGCCATACTTCGGGAACGCCGAACTCTGCATAGACCAGCATGCGGCGCGACGAGGTCGAAGACAGATCGATCTCGATCGTCAAGTCGGGCGGCGGATCGACCGCGGGGTCGTACTCCTCGCGCTCGCGGACCATCTCTTCGTGCCGAATGTAATACGATTCATCCGCCTCCGCACCGCTCTGGAGCTCTACAGCGTGCATGGTCGTCGAGCCAGCCGACGCCAGCTCCAAACCCAATACTTGGGTGAGCTCAACCACAAAGCGGTTGAGAAACCGGCTCAGCCTTTCGTGCAGATGCGAGAGCGTCATGATTTCCAACACTCCGCGATGATAGGTCAGCCGAACGACGCCTTCGCCCTGGGCCTTCGATAAATTGACGTAGGTCTCCCAAGAGACGTCGTGGAATACCACGCGCTGGTCGCCACGAGTGGGGGCCGAAATGGTAGCCATCACAGAGTCTGCCTGGTACGGAAACGGCGACTGAATCAATATCACTTCCAACCTATTCCGCGGGCGACCACCGCACAAGGCCAGCGTCGCTGGTGCGCAAGGGAAGATTCTGACGCCACGGAGCCTGAAGCCATTTCAGCTCGCGCTAAGTAACGGCGTAATCGGCCGTCCTTCGCTCAGCTTGATCGGGCGGCCGATCGGCGCCAGTTCTTCGTGACTTGGGTCGATGCCTAGAGCCGTTAAAACCGTGGCGTGCAGATCGGCCACCTCGTAAGGGTCTTTCACGCGCCGGCCGCCATCGGGGTCGGTCTCGCCGATCGTCACACCGCCGCGCAGGCCGCCACCGGCCAACAGCATCGTAAAACCGTGCGGCCAGTGGTCGCGGCCGTCGAGGCGGTTGATCTGCGGTGTGCGGCCGAACTCGCCGCCGCAGATCACCACTGTCTTGCGCAGCAAATCGCGCTGCCGCAAATCGGAAATCAACGCGGCCAGCGCGGGATCAAGCGTCTGAGCCAACTTGCGATGGATCTCGTGATTGTTGATGTGACTGTCCCAGCCGCCTAGATTCACTTCGACGCACCGCACGCCGACTTCGATCAACCGTCGCGCCGCCAGGCAGCCGCGCCCAAACGGCGTATCGCCGTACGCCCGACGCAGCTCGGTTGGTTCTTGGCTCACGTCAAACGCCGCCAGTTGTTCCGACGTCATCATCTGCCGGGCCTGGGCCACCGTCGAGCGGTGCAAGGTGGCCTCGGCTCGCTTTCGCCGGCCGCGCGAAAACGCATCTTCCACCACCTGCAAATCGGCCAGCCGCCGCGACACGCGCTCATTGCTCACCAGCGCCGAGACGTCGGGCACTTTGGCCGCCGGATCGCCAATCTGAAAGGCGTCGTATTGTTTGCCCAGCAGCCCACCCACCGTTGGCCACTGGCCGGGCAAGATCGAAATGTGCCGCGGAATCTCGGCACCGGCCAATGGCAACTGATGGCAGCAGATCGCCCCGATCGAGGGATGAACCACCGTCGGGTTCGGACGATAGCCGGTTTTTACCAGATAAGTGCCGCGCTCGTGATCTCCCTCTTTACTGAGCAGCGAGCGAACCAGGGCCACATCTCGTATTTGCTCGGCCAGCCGTTCGTAACCCTCGGCCAATTGAATGCCGGGCACGGCGGTGCTGATCGCCCGCATGCCGCCGACGATCGTTTTGCCCGGCTGCGGATCGAAGGTTTCGAGTTGGCTTGGCCCGCCGGCCATCCAAAGGAAGATGATCGACTGCGCCGGTT
>DATFDL010000314.1:0-2757 GCA_035252155.1 Pirellulales bacterium
GTTTCCCGGCGACGTCGAGCACGACGAGCCCGATTCGCCCGAATCGCGGTTGATCGGCGGTCCGATTCAAGAGCACCAAGAGGCGGCCCGTGGCGCCTCACCAATCACCTACGTCTCGGCCGACGATCCACCGTTCCTTATCGTTCACGGCACCGAAGACCCCTTGGTGCCCTACGACCAATCGGAGAGGTTCTACGACGCCTTGGAGCAGGAAGGCGTCGAGGCGATCTTCGTCACGGTCGAAGGCGGTGGGCACGGCGGTTTCCGCAGTGCGGAGCTCGACCGGCGGATCGGCCTTTTCTTCGGCAAATACTTACGCGGTGAGGAATCTGAGATTCCCATTGACCCCATTACGCCCGGCCAGAAGCGGGCCGACGCCCGCCCCGCGCTGCCTAAGCGGAAGTAGGCGAATCAATCCCGCCATCGCCGTGGATTACCGCCTGAACTTGCGATGCGGCGGAGCCGAATTGTCCGTGGGCAAGCGGCGGCATAAGATACCACAGCCGATTTTCGTTGATTCAGTTGCGGAGGAGATTGATGCCAGCTCAATTAAGCAGTGCTCTTGAAGCGGAAGTGGACCTGGCTACGCGCGTGAACCGGTGCGACGGAGTCATTGACGAAGTCGTGCCGGCCACCGCAAGAGCCTACTGGGACCTAGGTACCGACGAGCAACGTCGTCCTGTGCTTACCCTCGCGTTGAGCGATCCATTTGGATACGCGACGGCGGATTTCGCACCTGAAGAGCTTGCTTCTGCCGATCACCTTCGTCGACGTGTGCATCATCTCGTCGGCGAGCTCGTTCAATCGGCCCGACGAGAGCGGATTGAAATCCGTGACGCATTTGTGACTGCCGAGCAACTCGAGGATTTCCGCCAGCGCCTGAACGCGATTCGCAATATTGCTGAAAAGCGACCAAAGCTCTACAACCGCGTACAAATGTCGCCCAGCGATTCCCGTCGCATGCTTATCACCGACTTTGCGGTCGAAGTCGACGCAGATGTCGCGGAGTCGGTGAGGCAGGCTATCCGTGACAGCGGTTTTAACCTGCGCGGCGACCCGTTGTTGGATCGCCATGGCATTCGCGACCGTGTGCGCGAGCTCGTCGACGCGCACCTGCACGACGGTCAGGCGATGCCGCGGTATGCGATTTGTTTTGAGACGCGCGATCCCGCCGACATTCACCTCCTTGAGATTTCTGATGAAGCCCCAGAATCTCAGGGCTATGCGTTGGAGGGAATCGGATTGTCTGCCGGCGATGCGGTGCCTGGAGCGCGCTCGATCGTTCTCTATTTAGTAACGCCGAGTGCGCTGCGACGAGCCAGTCAACAACACCCGAACCACCCGGCTGTCAGGCAATTGCGGGATAGCTCTTGCTGGTTTGTTTACCCTGATGACGGCGGCGAGTCATTCTACCGAGAGTTTCCAGAGCTATCCGGAGCATGAGTTGAACTGGCTAGATCATAAAACTCTCGCCATCGGATTGCGCGATCAGGGGTTGGCAGACTGCGTTGCGGCGCGATTTGCGTTGAGGCCTGGCTTAATTGAGATTCTTGGCAGCAAGACGACTTTGGCGCATCTGGTGGTTGCCAAGTCCCAGCAGACGGTGGAGAAGCTCACCAAGGCATACCTCCTTTGGCATTCTCGCTCTTTCGATCCTACGAAGGGCCACACGCCCTTCACGAGGGCGCTCGAGTTGCCAGAGAATCAACGACTTGTCTTCGACGCGATGTGCATCAAGCTGAACAGGCTGAATCGCAACGTCGTCGCCGAGCTGAAATGGCTTGAGTCACTCGCACCGCATGCGCCTGAAGTTCCCGTCCAGGAGCGAGGGAATCTTCAACCACTTACGATTCTTGCTGAAAACACTGAATATCCGTTCTGGTCCGTTGGGTCGGGGAGGCTAGTCACTACCGCGAACGGCCTCTCGATGGAGAATCACGGTGTGCGGGCGATCAAAGCAGTGCGGACGTTCCTCGGCGCCATGTCAAGTTCTGATCCACCACAATTTACCAAGGCACTTCGGCAGTTCTTAGAAGATCTGCCGTTTTCCACAGCGGTTACCGGTTGGCCAGAGTCCTAATCGCGAAATCTCCCAGGGCGGATTGCCCGTTGAGTTGCGGTGGGACGGCGATGTTCCTTATTCCCAACGGATGACGAGATCGCCCGTGTCCACTTGCGCGCCCGGCTCGACCAGCACTTCGGCGATCTGGCCGTCGCGCTCGGCGTAAAGCGTAGTCTCCATCTTCATCGCTTCCATGGTGAGCAGCTTTTGGCCGCGGGCCACCGTGTCGCCCGATTTGATCGCCACGTTGACCACCATGCCGGGCATCGGGGCGCCGACTTGCTTCGGATCGCCGGGGTCGGCCTTGGCGCGGCGGGCCACCGCCTCTTCCAGCGAAACATCGCGCACGGTCACGTCGCGCGGTTGGCCGTTCAGCTCAAAGAAAACGGTGCGGCGGCCGTCCGGCTGCGGATCGCCCACCGTCAGCAACTTGATGATCAACGTCTTGCCCGGCTCCAGTTCGACGCTCATCTCTTCGCCCGGCTGCGGGCCATATAAGAAGACTGGCGTCGGCAAAATGCTGGTGTCGCCAAAGGTTTCCTGGTGCGAGACAAAACCGTGGAGCACCCGCGGATAGATCAGATACGAAACAATCTCGCGCCGCGTCGGCTGGCGGCCGAGGCGCTTTTGCAGCTCGGCCGCGGTCGCTTCAAAATCGGCAGGCGGCAGCGTGGCGCCGGGCCGCTTTTTCAGCG
>DATFDL010000315.1:0-15847 GCA_035252155.1 Pirellulales bacterium
AACCGATATCTTAAACCGGCACAACCGCTAACCGTCTGGGGAACAGAGCGAACCCGAATGAAAGTGCTGAACCCTAAACCCTGAACCCTGAACCCTGAACCCTGAACCCTGAACCCTTGGACGGCATCGCTCAGGCCAACACTACGGAATACCCCGGACGATCGGCGGGCCGATCACACGGGTGAGCCAGACTGGCAACCGCTGCCAAACACGCACGCGGCGGGCGTAACGTGCGTTGTCGGGACGCATGTCGCCGACGTCGCCGCGCCGCACATAATACTGCCAGATGGCTGGGCTCGGCTCGGCCCCCCACTGCCGCTTGAACCGAAACGTGCCACTGTCGATCGTGCTACGGCCGAAGTCAAAAACCTGTTGCCCGCGTTCGATCGCCCGGACCAGCAGATGCCAGTACATCAGCATGTTGGCATTGGCCGAGTTGTACTGGCGCAGCGAACTGGCGCTGGGCACTTCGGTGCCGCGGTCGCCATGCACCAGCAGCGCGGCCGCGATCGGCCGCGGACCATCGTAAACCACGCAAAGCTCGGCCCTGTCGCCCAACTGCCGGAGGATCGCTTCAAACAAGCGTCGGCTGTAGACGGGCGTGCCCAGGTCGCGCATGTTGCGGCAGAAGACGGCGTAAAAATCGTCGAGCCGCTCCAGGCCGCCCCAGACGACCTTGAAACCCGGCTCCTGCCCCTTGCGCACCTGGTTGCGCACCTTGGCCTTGAGCTGCCGCCACAGGGCGTCGGCCGAGTTGGGCAGCACCAGACGCATGTGGACCTTCGATGTCAGTTCGGCGGTCAGCGCCGGGTGGTCGATGCGCTCCTCGTGCCGCAGTTCGAGGTAACGCACATCAAGCTCGTCGGCCAGTTGCACGGCGCGGTCGACCAGCGACTTCGCCACTGTCGCGTCCTCGGCCACGACGCCCGCCGAATTAAGATACGGCAAGCTGACCAGAAAGCGGCCGAACAACCGGCTGCTTACGAAGGCTAGTGGTAAGCAGCCTGCGAGCTCACTGCCTTGACGAGCCGTCAGCCAATACGGTCGGTGGCCGAGGCCGTCGCGCAAGATGGACGGCCAAGCCGGAAGTTGGTGGGGGCCAAATGCGGCGGTGGGTCCAAGCAGCGTGCGGAACTGCTCGACCATCGGAGCCGCGTCGCTGACGGTGGTTTGCAGCGTCGCCTCTGTGGTGCCAAGCAGGCCGTAGGGTGGGACGAGCTTGCGAGTCCCACCATTGGCATCGAGCGCACGTGTGACAGTCATGGATGTGAAGGCCGTAGCATGGGACGAGCTTGCCGTCATCGTAGTCATCATGCTCCGCATGATGCCGCCGACGCCTTCGGCGTCATTATCCATGACGTCTACGATGGCCGCTTCACCACCCGATGCAAAATGAGGCGATTACGCCTTCGCCGCCACCGCCTGGCGTTCGGTGCGGATTTCGGCCAACCGCGGGTGCGGCGCCAAATACGGGCCAATCGCCAGGTAATCGAGCCGCCCTTGCAAAAACGCACGAACCGCGTCGGCGGGCGAACAGACGATCGGTTCTTCGTGCATGTTGAAACTGGTGTTGATCAACACGGCTGTGCCCGTCAACTCGTGGTAACCGCGCAGAATACGATGGAAACTGGGGTTCGTGCGCTCGCTGACCAATTGCGGCCGGGCGGTGCCATCGACGTGGACCGCGGCGGGGCAGCTTCGCTTCATTTCGTCGGTGCAATCGAACGTGACCGTCATGAACTCCGAGGTTTTTTCACAACCCGAAAGATTATGAAACAGCCGGTGTGCCTCACTGGCCAGCGCGGCCGGAGCAAACGGCATGAACTCGGTGCGGCCCAACTGATGGTTCAGCCACTGATTGACTTCCGGATCGTGCGCCGGATAGAGGATCGAGCGATTGCCCAGCGCACGCGGACCATATTCCATCCGCCCGTCGAAGCGGCCCACGATGCGATCTTCGGCCAGCAACCGCACGACGGCGTCTTCGATGTCGCGCGAGCGCTCGAAAGCCACGCCCTCGGCGTCGAGGGCAGCTTCAATCTCAGCGTCGGAAAAGCCGGGACCGTAATAGACGTTTTCGACCGGGCCGTCGCAGGGCATCGCCGCCCCGAAGGCCAGCATTGCCGCACCCGTGCCGCAGCCGCCGTCGCCCATGTTCGGGTAAATAAAGACTTCCTCGACGCCGGGGATCTCGCGAATCCGCTGGTTGAACTTGACGTTGGCGTGCACACCGCCCGACATAGCCACTTTGGTCAGCCCGGTCTGCTTCAGCCAGTAGGCCACGGTTTGTGCGCCGACTTGTTCGAGCACTCGTTGGTAGGCGGCGGCCACGTCGCGTTTGGCGAAGTGCTGGGCCAGCCCGCGCGTGAAGAAGTAATTCTGGCTGGCCCGCATCACGATGTCGCCGTCGCAGCAGTCAAACCGCTCACGCAATGCCGGTCCGAGCACCTCGGGGTTCCCATAGGCGGCCAGACCCACGATCTTTCCCTCGTGGCGTCCGGCCCTGAAGCCGAGTCCGCTGGTGACGAACTCGTAAAACATTCCGAGCGAGTTGGGAAAGCGAAAGCGGTGCAGCAACCGAATTCCCTGGCGGCTGCCGACGTAGACGCCGCCGCAGTTGCCCGAGCCGTAACCGTCGAACGTGATCAACAGCGCCTCGTCGAAGCCCGACGCGTAGAAGGCGTTGGCCGCGTGTGTATCGTGATGGTTGAATCGGCGCAGCTTGCCGCTCAGGCCGTACTGGGCCAGCCCTTCGGCGAGCTGCCGCGTGCGCAGGCGATGGTCGGCCACGGCCTCGCGCTGCCAATTGGCCAGGAAGCGGCGATGCGTCAGGTAATCGAGCCGTGGGTAGGTCGACACCAAGTCGTAGATCAGGCGTTTGGGCAGCGGCTTGGGCGGCACGAATTCGTCGGACTCGCGGTCCAGCCCGTGCACGCGCAGAGTGCGATCGACGCGGTATCCCCGCCGGGCCTGCCGCATCTTGGCCAGCGACGCGGCGGTGGCCGTCGGCCGGTGGCGTTGCGCATCGCAAGAGATCGAATCTGCGATCAGTCGAGCTTCTTCGTCGCCATCGAAAAACGCATAGGCCACCACGTCGATGGAGGCGGGATCCCAGCCGGTGCGGGCCAGGCCGAGTTGCACGGCCCGATGCGGAAAGCCGTCTTGCAGCTTGACGCGCGAGAGCCGCTCTTCCGCGCAGGCGAAGACGACATGGCCGTCTTCCATGAACGACGCGGTGGCGTCTTTGTCGAGTGGACTAATTCCGAGCACACGCATGATATTCGCCCTCCAATTGTTGTGCGAGTTCGGTTGTGGTAACGGGAATGAACTCGGCCGTCTCCGCAAGTTTTGCGAACACGCGCTCGATGAGGCCGAAGATTCGTTGTTCGTCGCCGGCGGTCCGCGTGTACGGTCCCTTGCCGGCCATCAATGAGGAACTATGAACCGTAAAGCAAACGTGCTGCAAACCCAGCCGCTGGGCAACCGGCAACATATCGAGCATGTGTTCGCCCAGAGGCGACTCGAAGTTCAGCCAGATGCGACGGATGAGCCGCAAGCGCTCGGCGATTCCGATCAAGTGCAGCTTGCCGAGCCAACTGTTTTCGATCAGTTCATAGCATCGCCGCCAAAAGCCCAATGGCCGGCGGTTGAACGCCAACGTGAGCGGGATTTCCCAAAGCGGCGGTTGGCCTTGCTCTGCGGGCGGCAGCCGGTTGGGCAGCAAGCCGCGCCCGCGATAATCGGGCGCGCCGTCGTCGGGCCAGGTGGTCAGCGGCAGCACCGAGGCGTCGGCCCAAAAGCTATGCCGTCGCAGAAACTCAGTGACCCGTCCGCCGCTGGAATAACGGCCGCCGCGAAAGCTGGTAGGCCGCAGGCCCAGTTCGTTGAACCGACGATAGACCTTGCTCAGTTTCGCCGTGATCAGGTCGTCGCGAAGATTGTGCAGAAAGGTATCACGGGCGGTCGTCGACCGGGCGTCCATAATCGGCGGCGTGTTCCAAGGATGGATGTGCATGCCGATCTCGACGCCAGGCTGGCTTGCCACCTCAAGCACCGTCTGTCTGGCGCGGCATTCGTCGAGAACTGCCAGATCGACAAAGTAGGTTGGCCGGATGCCATAGCGCGAGCAGAGATTCTGAAATCTCGGCAGCGCATCGATATTGGTGACCTGCGGCCGTCCAGTCGGCCAACCGGAATCCCAGTCCCATTCTTCTTCGGTATCGACGGTTACTGTGAATCGCATGGTTTCAAGTGGGTTTAGCAGCCGAGAGCCTTCTTGCTACCAACGTAGGCCAGCGCCTCGTCGCAGGCTGGTTCCGGCGCGGTGAGATCGCTTGCTTCGGTGTCGCCATCAATCAGTCGTTCGAAACGTCGAGCTTTCGCCGTCCAACATTCGTCGCTCAAGCGCTGGCGGGCCAAGCGCTGACGCTCGGAAAGACCGCTCTGCAGACGGAGCTTCACGGCGTCGGCGAACTCATCAGGGCTTGTCGCGATATCCAGGCAGTCGTTCCATTCGCGCACGGAGGGCAGATCGGTCACCACCGTCGGCTTCCCCGTGGCAAGGTACTCTTTGAGCTTTAACGGCTGCATTGCACGAGTCACCGGCGCATCGACATAGGGCATGATCAAGACGGAAGCGGCTCGTGCCAGGGCGGGCAAGTCGTCGTAGTTTTGGGCGGGGATTCGCGCAACCCGTGACGACGCCCAGAGGCGCGGTGCCGCGTTTTGATCCGGTCCAATTAGAACGATCGTGCCGCGCTCGAGCTTGGCGGCCGTGGTGCGAACGACGTCGACGTCGATCCGCTGGTCGATCAAGCCCCAGAAAACAATGAAGGGCGGCTCGAACCGCTCCAAGACTCTTGGCAGAGAGCTGGGCGTTTCATCCGACCATTGTCGCAAATCGACGCCATGCGTGAGCAACAACGAATGTCGCCCCCAGCGGCCGATCCGCTCGCGCAGCACTTCGCTGACTGCGATGATGACATCGGCCCGCTCTACCATTTCGCGCTCCATGGCATCCAAGGCCGCGTGTTCGAGCCCCGGCCATTGACTGAAATCATCGACGCAGTAATAAACCCAGCGAACCACTGGAAAAGCACCGACCAAGTCGGCTGTGATGGGCAGGGTGGTGATGGCAATCGGGGGCGCGCCAACGCGGCTAACAATTCGCCGCAACTGACGCGCCAACAAGAATCGATTGAGCCGTCGATCTCGCGAAGACCGGTACCAGGGCCACATGCGTGGGTTGTGAACTCGCAGCCCTTTGATCACCGAGGAAGCGTCGGCGGGACCGCCTCGCGCCCAATCGCTGACCTTGTGCAAGCCGCGTCTCAGTGACACCAGATCAAATCTTGGCGGCCGCATGCCGATGGTATTGACCCAATCTACGTCTCGGCCATCAACCAAACGTTTGATTAGATGTTGGCAACTTGACGGATGGCGGCCCCAGTCGTCAGCAAAGACCAGCAGCGGTGGTTTAGCTCGGGCGTCAACCATTGAGCATCTCTTCGTAAACCGCCGCGTAGCTGGCGTGCATCCGGGCTTCGGAGAAACGGTTCAGGGCATCGCCGCGAGCCGTTTCTGTCAATCGCCCGCGTAATCGCTCAGATTCGAGCAGCCGGCAGACACTATTCGCTAATGCGGCGTCATCGCCACTGCCGACGAGCAGCCCCGTTCTATCGGCATCGATAACCTCACCGATGCCGCCTACGTTCGTGGCTACTACGGGCACTCCGGCAGCCATGGCCTCGATTATCGTTAACGGGATACCTTCGCTGATGCTCGTTAGCCAGAAAAGATCGGCGGCGGCTAATAATGCGGGCACGTCCTGGCGAAGTCCAAGCAACCGGACAGAATGTCCCAGATGTCGTTCTGCTATTTCGCGTTCGATCTTTGGCCGTTCAGGTCCTTCGCCGACAAGCAGTAACCGGGCTTCCGGCCGCCGTTGGCAGATGCGAGCGAAGGCCCGGATCGCCGTCGCGTGGTCTTTAAGATAGTCTAAGCGCGCGACTTGGACGATCAACAACTCGTGCGGCTCGTAACCTAGCTCCCTTCGCACCGAGGCGCGACGCGCATCGCGCGGAGCGTCGTAGGGTTGAAGATCGATACCATTGTGAATTACGCGCACGCGTTCGGCCGCAAATCCATCATTGTCGACCAACGCTTGACGCACGGCATGGCCCACGCCAAATAGGCGGTCGCCGCGACGCAACAGAATCCGATTGGCGATCATCCTCTTTTTGCGCGGGTGATCGGGGTAGTGCCGACCATGCTCCGTAAAGACGATCGGAACATTTTTCGCGAGCATCCGTGAAGCGGCCGCATAGAAAAACGGTGTGTATTGATGCGCATGCAAGAGCCTGACGCTCTCATGCCGGAGGATTCGCGCCAACCGACGCATGCAGTGCCAATCGACTCCACCGCGGCGATGCAACACATAAACTGGAAACCCGTCGTCGCTCAACTCATGGCCGAGTGTTCCCAACTCATCCAAGCAGACAAACACAAATCGGTAGTCGCTCCTAAATTGCCGAGCTAGCCGCGCGGCCAGCACCTCGGCCCCGCCTACGACCAAACTATGTAAAAGCTGACATATCGTGGCCTGAGCGCGCACCTGTTCCCGAGGCATCGTTGAAGCCGCCCTGTTGCATACCTGGGAGTGCAATTGACTCATGGACTCAGGCCTCAAATGTCGCGATAGGGTGCTCAAAGCCTAGCTACCGCGAGAGGCGAACGTGGGTCCAGACCAGCGGATTCGCCAACCGCTTCGCCGCAGCGACCCAGCCGCGGAAGGTGCAAAGTTGCCGGCGCACACGCTTTTGTTGAGGGACAAACGACTTCGCAAACGGGAAATCAAACGCTACGGTGCACTTTGGCTTCGGCGCCAGCGCGGAGCATAGCGATCGTTCGCGGAGTCCTTCGGTCAAGATGATCGCGGCGGCACGACAGCAACCACATGATGCGAAACGCAACAGGTCGCTCCAGGCACGTTCGGAAATCTGAGCACCCCGGTCAAGCATGGCGGCTCGCAAACCGCCTTCCGCGTGCGCCGCGGCAAGGCGCAGCACGTTGGCCTTGCGCAGGTCGTGGGCCGCCCAAGTCTCGGTCGGAAATTCAAGTTGCTCGGGACGATCGAAATAAGGCCTTTCATGCTGCATCATCCACTGGCCATAATGGACGAGCGCACGCTCCGCAAAGCCGTACATGCCATCGATCTCTCCCGCCTCGGCTTTCAATTCCAGGTACTTAGACAGAACAGCCAAAAAGACGGTATAGCTCCACCTGCGTTCCGTATCGAGCAGCCCCAAAGATTCGATATCGTCCTGCGGATGGATCGCTCGACGGATCAATGATTCCGCGACCTCGAGATATTCTCGCTTGCCCGACAGCAGCCAGGCGTCCAACAGCGCGTTGATCGAGTTCCCGGCGCCGCGGCCGGGTCCATGATAGCCCGGCTCGGTAGTCGCCGTCGCGCGGCCCGTCGGTCCCGGATCAATCAGCCCCAAAAGGTTGTTACAGCCCTCGTCGCTCGCGATGACCCAATCGGCGAGTTCGGTCACGGCGCGCCGAGCCTCCAGACACCCCGTCAGAAAGTAGTAGTGCAACAGTCCCGTCGTGTAATTGTGCTCGTTCGATGGGCCGCCGCCGTAACGCGAACCAACCGGCTGATTCCCTCGCGAGAAACAACGGTGCGAGGCCGTAAGCGCCTCACGATAATGATCGGTGTGCCAGAATAGGCCCCCATTATATGCCGCACGGTCCTCGCTGGTGTGATAGATGTCGATATCCACGACATGCCGCGCCAGGGGACAAAAAAGATCGGCCCAGGCAGGGTCGCCAGTGCTCAGCCACTGCAGCAGAGCGCCGTACACGACGTCATATTGATTGTTGTAATGCGAGACGACCGGCTTCGGCCCATTGTAGTAGGCGTTTTCGTGGTCGGCGTAGGTGTCACCGAAGTTCCGCCAGCCATACTCATCGATCACTTCGCGACGCGCCAACAGACCTTGTTCCGGATCAATCAACTCGCCGAGAAATGTCCGCAGCCGTTCGTCGCTCTCCGCCGCGGGTGCAAACCAAAGTAAGGCTTTTGACGCCGCCGTCCATTCTGGGGCTGGCGCGATCCGGACGGGCTGAGCGACCCAGGCCAGCGCGGCCAAGGGGTCGGTGCCGAGCGTTCCAAAATGGAGCCACGTTTCGTGCGTCTTTTGTTCGCCACCTTGCAATTCGTGCAGATCACCCCATTGGGACGGAAACAAACCAATCGTCAGCCGGCGACCATCGGCCGCGATCGCCTTGGGAAATTGCTGCCAAAACTCGGGCACAGACGCCCCCACGGCAAGCTCGCTGTTGGCGATCGCCACCACGGGGCTGGCTCGCAGTCCGCGCGTTTCGCCGGATGCGGTCACAACACGATAGCCCTGCAGTTCGCAGGGTATACCGCCCTCTCGGTTCACGTGATTGCGGCTCTGCCAGTTTTTACCGCCGCTCGATCCCTGATAGATCTCGATGAACTTGGTGGTCTCGTTAGCTGCCTCTCCAGACTCGGGCGTCCAGCGAGTGCAACCGTTCTTGTCGGCAATAAATTGCACACCGAGTGAAAACTCACGGAACAAAAACGAGTTGGGGTCACCCAAGTCCCAGAGGCCGCCGCGATGTCGAGCGCGCTGCGAGTTGTGAAGGGTGAATCGCACGCGCGTCAATCCCGTGCCGTGAAAAAAGCACAATTGCGCCCGGAACTTCAGCCTACGGTAGCGTTCGACCGCGCCATGCAGCAAGAGCGACGTTCGCACCTCGCCGTCCGCGACGATCTCTGCTTGTTCGATGCGGAAATCGCAGGTTCGTCCGCGCTGGTCGACGAGGCGCGGCTTGAGCGTGGCGAGCGAAAGGCCAGCCGAATCGACCCAATCAAAAAGCGAAGCGCGACGCCGATCGATGCGATAGGACGCCGCACCCGTCTCAATCCGCCACTCACCTGACACCGACGGCCCAACCGTGTCACATCGCTCGCCTGGCTCGATCTGTAGTTCCGAAAGTGCCGCGCCCCGCCTGTCGGGTAGCAACGCATCGACCAGCACCCACTTGGCGCTTCCATCCGACCAACGGGCCAGCACAGTCGTCTGGCAGGCCACTTCGCTCCCGTCGTCATCGGCCAACACGGCGCGCTTGACATGTCGACACGGTCCTTTCGGCAGGGGCACGCCAAAGACGATCGGCTGCGCGGTGGCGTGCATCGCGCCGCGCACTTGCAGCGGGACACACAAATAATCCATGCAATGGGTTTGAGCGCGCTGCGCCGGAATGGCTATGTTGCCGCTTTCCATGATCAAATCAACAACCGGTGCTTGAAATCGCTCGGCGGCAGGAGCCGCAGCTCGACCCTGTTGATGCCTGTCTCGGCCTCAGGATAAACTCGATTGCGATTGTGCTTCCGACAAGTCGGCGACCTGTTGTTTATGCGGAACGCTTCTAACTTCCAGCAGATCGCGATAAATACCTTCCACCCGGCGCATGCGGGTTGAGAAGCTGAAGTCGCGCTCGATCCTGGATCGCGCTGCTCGTGACAACTGTTGTGCAAAGAAGGGATCGACCAATAGCCTTCGAATAGCCGCTGCCAACTGTGTTGAGTCACGGCTCGGCACTAACAAGGCTTCGCGCTCATGGGCGACCACCTCCGCCACCCCATCCACCTGTGTAGAAACTACGGGCACCTCCATGGCCATCGCCTCTAGCACGGTGTTTGGCAGTCCCTCCGTTATGGACGACAATGCGTAGATGTCCATCATCTGAAAGACTTCGCGAACATCCTGGAAATGGCCCAGAAAGAGAAACCGCTGGCCGAGACCAAGGGCCTGGACACGCTCCCGCAACTCCTGCTCCTGCGGACCTAAGCCGGCGACGACGCAGAACACGTTGTGACCTTCATCGAGAAGAATCCGGGTGGCGGCCATCAAGTTTGGGTAATCTTTTTGCTGGTCGAGGCGACCGACGGCACCGATAACCGTGGCGTCCGTTGGGATGCCAAAACGTTGTCTCAGATCTCCACCTTCAGCCTTGCAAAAATAGTCGGCGTCAATGGCGTTCCGCACGCAGGTAATTCTCTGCGGCTCAACACCGTACCGCACAATTGCTTTGCGCATTGTCTCGGCCACGATGATGACATGGTCGAAGTAACGCAGCAAGCGATAGTCGAGCTGATCATAAAGATAGCGCACCTTCCAGTGGGACCGCGACCATTGATGAGCCCGTTCGGGAATGGGACCGTGAACGGTTGTGAGAAGCTTCATTGAATGAAATCGAGATAAGATCAGCCCGTACAAGTCTGATTTGTAACAGTGGCAGCTCAGGATGTCCGCATTTTTCTCGCGAAGCACGCGCAACAGTACTCTCATGGCGCGCAAATCAAAGCGTGACCGCTCGCCAATCGCCGTGAAGCTCTCGACACCGAGCTTGTTCGCCCTTTGTTCAAGATCGAAGTCAGGATCGTTTTCACTCTTCAGATAGACAACGTGCACATTAAATGCTTCGCGGTCTCCTTCCAGCGCGGAAAAGAGGAGCGTCTTATCAGGTCCGCCGCCCGTTCCTCTGCTGCTCCGCAGATGGACGACGTTAATCTTTCTTTTGCCGTTTCTGCGCGCGGTCATTCTAGCTGGCTGTCACTAACTGTTTGGACAAAGACTCATAACCCACGAATTCCATCCAAGCTACAGTGCGGCGAACACCGTCTTCAAACGTCACGGGCGGCGTGAAACTGAAGTTTTTGCAAAACTTCGCCGTCGGCAGCTTATACCTGACTCGTTGTAGATGCCAGACTTCCCGATCCACGACCGGCTTGCGATTGTACGTGCTTGCCGTGTGCCCGTAGTTATAACCGTCCGCCAACAACGCCTTGAGGCGTGATTTGAGAGTGTCCGGCAATGAGGTCTTTAGACGGTGATAGAAGCCGTTGACCGCCGGCAGCAACTGAACGTATTCGATGACTGCACGTAGTGACCAAGGGAAGCGCTCGATACTGACGGAAGGCATCTGACCCATATCGTAATCGCACGAGGGGGCGAACGCGGCATAAAAGTCCCGCCAACTGACAGTCTCTTGATCGGCAACGTTGTAGAAGCCTCGAACGGCGCCCTGGTGCGCGCAGCACGCAAGGATCGCTGCAACCAAATTATCGATATAGATCGAATTGAATACGCCATCGCCGCGACCCGCGAGATAGGCGTTTTTTTCCCGAAGTGCCTTGACGGCCTGCAGTGTGTGGGGCGAGCGCACTCCCCATACAATGCCCGGACGCAAGACGACGACCTGGCAGGGCGACGTAGGCAAGTGCTCGCGCAGCCAGCGCTCTGCGGCGGCCTTGGCCCGCGCGTACGGCATCCAATGGCGCATGAGTGGCGGGGAATCGTCGTCGATGACTGATGACGCGACTTCGCCAAAGACCACAGCCGAGCTTAGATGAATAAGCCGAGGGACCTTGGCGGCGACACACGCCTCCAGGATTGTGCGCGTCGAGCGGAGGATGCTCGCCGGAGTGCCGGTAGTCAGGTTGACCGCGGTGCCTGCCCCTTGCAGCGCCTGCACCAGCGCGGCCGGGTTTTCTGCGTCCGCAATTCTCCAGTCGACGGCAGATCCGAACCGCGAGAGGCCGGCCAGGCTCCGGTAAGCGCGGACGACGGCCCGGATGTCGGACGAGCCCTCGAGAACCAGCGATTCGACGAGGCGCGTTCCGACGAACCCGCCTGCTCCTATGACTGCGATCGGTCCGCTCACGCTTTCGTCCAGTGAAGAGATTGGTGCATTGCTTCCTGGTAAGGATCGAGCCAAGGCATGTCGAGTGGCCGCGCGCAACGCCGCGCCGCCTCAATGAGGCTGATGCAAGCCTGACCCTGTTGTCCGTCCACCGCTGGCGCTTCTGCCAGCTCGATTGCGCGGAGGACCTGGATGAGCTGACAATAGATGCTTTCGGTGTAAAGTTTCGGCGTAATCGTTTTACGACTTGGAAAGCGCACATCCGCTGGATAACGGTGATCGACGGCAACCTCTTCGAAGTCTCCGTTCGTTTTGATCGCCAGCTTGTCGAGCTGATCGACGCGCAGGATAGCCTCGCCTCTGGTACCCACGACGCGCAGCTCACACCGCAAGGGCGAATCCCAGGATAACTGCATTCTGCCCGGGCAGGCTGGAGAGGTCAGCTCCAACACCACGTTTCCTTCCACGCCCTCATAGGCGTCATCCGCATAAGAGACCACGTTCAAATCACCAAACAGCCAGAGCAAGTAGTCCAGGGCGTGGGAGCCGATGTCAAGCAATAGTCCGCTGCCGCCCGAAGCCTGTCTGGTGAAGATCGCGGACGTCTGGACTTCCCAGTCGAACACCCTGCCCTCGCGGTAGCAAAAGGAGCAAATCTCGCCCAGTTTCCCCGCGTCGAAGAACGTCTTAAGTTGCGCGAAGGCGGGAAAGAAGTGGCGGATCATGCCCACCGCCAGCACGCGGTCGTTTTCCCGCGCGAGTCTGACCATTTCAGCGCATCCATCGCTCGACGGCGCCATCGGTTTTTCACACAGAACGTGGCTTCTGTGCTTGAGAGCCAATAGGGCCTGATCGCGGTGCAAGTGCGGAGGGCTGAGAATCAAAGTCAGGTCCGGCCTCTGTGACCGCAGCGCGAGGTTCAAATCGTCGAAGACGCTACCCGATCTGAGCTTCGAGCGAAGCGCTTCGGCGTGCTCAAGCTTGCTGTCGACGAGGCCAACGACGCGCAACAAGCCCTGGCGTTGCAACTCTTGCAACGGCTTTCGGTAGAGCTTTCCGGCCACGGCGCCGCAGCCAACTAGGACGGTACGCTTCGGCGACGAATCGTTCATGGCGCGCCCGGTTGAATCGCGGCTGCCGGGCAACGCCCCGCAAGGTATGTATCGGCCCATCGCGCCAGCATCAACGCCGCCCAAAGCACGCCACCGTGCCGCCCGGTCTTGCCCACATGCGACTTGTACAACCGCTGGACCGTCGGCTGGTCGATTAGATCACCGACACGCGATGTCCTGCTGAGAACGCTGTCCTCAAACATCTGCCTCAACGGACCGCGCAGCCAGGCGTCGACCGGAAGCTCGAAGCCATGCTTACGTCGCCAGACCGCGTCGCGCGGCAGTTTGTTCGCATAGGCACGCTTCAAGAGCCACTTGGTTTCGCCGCGATGGACCTTGAACCGTGAGGGGATGCGGGCGGCCAGCTCCAAGACTTCGTGGTCGACCAACGGTGGACGTACTTCCAGGCCGCAGGCCATGCTGGCCCGGTCGACCTTGGTCAGAAAGTCGTCGGGCAAAAGCGTGGCGGTGTCGGCGGCCAGCATCCCCGACAGGGCGTCGTGGCCCGAGGCGGTGGCGAATGCGCCTGCAATCAGATCGTCGGCCCGACGCCCGTTGAGCGTCGCTGCCAGCGGGCGCGAGAGCAACTCGCGCCGCAACGGCAGGCGGCACAAGGTCAGGCTGTTGGCGTAGGCGCGATCGGCGTCGAGCGACAGGTTGGTCAAGCGTGTCTTGGCTCGCAGCGCGCGCGGCAACCAATCGGCCTGGGGCCACGCGGCCGCCAGCGGCACCAAGGCACGCCGACGAATCCAGTCGGGCAACCAGGCGCGCATGGCCGCCTCGCTCACATCGTGAGCGTACCGCGCATAACCGCCAAAAGCCTCGTCGCCGCCGTCGCCCGACAACACGACCTTGACGCTGCGACTCGCCAACCGCGACACCAGGTAGGTCGGCAGCGCCGACGAATCGGCGAAGGGCTCGTCGTAGTAATGGGCCAGCTCATCGACGAGGGCAACCGCGTCGGGTGTGACGATCTCTGCCGTGTGCTGCGTACCAAACTGCTCGGCCACTTGCCACGCGAACGGCAGCTCGCTGAACGCCGCTTCGCGAAAGCCCATCGAAAACGTTTGCAACGGCCCGTGCGCGGCCTCGGCGGCGCAGGCCACCACCAGGCTTGAATCGAGTCCACCGCTGAGAAAGGCGCCAACGGGCACATCGGCCAGCAAGTGTCGCCGCACCGTTTCCGACAGTTTGGCCTGGATAACTTCTTGCCATTCGTCGGCGGTGGGCCCATGATCGGGCGCGAAATGAAGCTGCCAGTATTGCCGGGGCCGTGCGTCCCAGTGCCCTTCGTCGATCGTCAGCGTGTGGGCCGGCGGCAGCTTCTCAATCCGGCGAAAGATCGAGCGGTGGCCGGGCACGACACCCAGAGCCAGGTAATCTTCGAGCGCCTCGGGATCGACCTCGCAATCAATGCCCGGATAGGCCAGGATGGCTTTCAGTTCCGAGCCGAAGAGCAACTTCTCGCCATCGCGATAGACGTAAAGTGGTTTGATTCCTACGCGGTCGCGGGCCAATAGCAGTTGCCGCCGCCGCGTATCCCACAGGGCGAAAGCGAACATTCCGCGAAGCCGCTCGACCAGATCTTCACCATGTTCCTCATACAAGTGCACGAGCACCTCGGTGTCGCTCGCCGTGCGAAGCACGTGGCCGTGCTCGATCAGCTCATGCCGCAGTTCCGGATAATTATAAATCTCGCCGTTGAACACGACTTGGACCGAGTCGTCCTCGTTGCCCATCGGCTGATCGCCGCCTGAGAGGTCGATGATCGACAGCCGGCGGTGAGCCAAGCCCACTCCCTGCGCACACCAAAAGCCTTCCGCATCCGGTCCCCGATGCATGATGGCATCGGCCATGCTTTTCAGCACGCAGCGATCGATCGGTCGGATCGCTTCGCGATACAAGATACCTGCTATGCCGCACATAGATTATTGGAACCAATCTTACTCACGAGCGCGAACCATCAAATTCCCGGCAAGATTGTACGGCAGTTGCCTATTTGGGGAGAGTCTACGGAGAATCGCACCGGCCCTACCTGTACCGCCACTCCTCCCATTCCGACCCGTGCCATTCTTACCTATTTAACCGAATTTCGCAGCCAGTGAGAGCGATTGGATCGAAACCAGATTGGGAACCGAATGATCGGGCAGGCACGGCTGAAACCATGCCGGCGGCTTTCAATAAAAAAAGCTATAGTTTGTCTGGCAACGCTTTTGGCAACTTGTGGCCCGCCCTCAACGCGCCAAAGGCCGTGTCGCTCTTCGCCAAATCAGACAGGTGGCCCCATGTCACATCGAATTTCAACTTGTTTCGCAGCCAAGGGTCGCCCAATATCGACCCATCATTTGTTTTTCGAGCGGCTTGAATTACGCCAAATGTTCTCGGGTACAGAAACGTTCACGAACTCCGCTCCCGTGGCACCCTTGAGCACCACGCCGCCGCCGTCCGGCATGAGCAATCTCAACGCCTCTGATTTCACTTACCTCGGCGCTCAGTCACTGGACCAGTGGCAGTGGTATTCCGGGCTGGCGTACCGCCCCGAAACCGATACGTTTTTTTCCATCAGCAATGCCGGCCAAGGGCCATTCGACCTCGTTGAATATTCCAATACAGGCGCAGGCGGCGCCTTCAATCTCGTAAAAGATTGGGGCAATATCGACCCGAATAATCTCCTCCAAACTTCCGGCGCCGAAGTGCGAATGGAGGGCCTGTGGTGGGACGACGCCACCCAAAGGCTGTGGATCAGTTATGGCAGCTACTACAACGCCAATGACTTGAACCAGCAGGTGCTCGCTTATGTTACTCTCAACACCGGCACGCCCGTGATCCACGGCCCCTGGGGAATCGTTGCCTCCGTCGGCTCCGATCAGGTGAAAAGCGAGATCACGGCCGCGCCGCCGCAACTGGCGTCGATCACCGGCAACAAATGGATGATGTTCGGAGGAAGCTCGGACACCAACCAGAACATGTCGTGGGGCACGGGACTGGTG
>DATFDL010000316.1:0-2843 GCA_035252155.1 Pirellulales bacterium
GATGCCCCGGCGTCGACCGAACCGGGGCATCGCCAAGGCTCTGCCCCAGCCACCGCGGTGCTTCGTAAACGATGTTTACTCTTCTCCTAGTCATCCCACTCGCGATTGCCGCTGAAGTCGCCGATGGATCGCAATCTGCGACCGCAGCGGTCCAAGGCACCGTCCGCGATCGCGAAAGCAGTCAGCCGCTGCCCGATGTCGAACTGCTGCTCACCAGCGGTCAGGCCGAAGTCCCCGTGCGTAGCGATGCCCAAGGCAAATACACCTCCGCTTTGGCACCGGGCGTTCTCTGGGGGCGGTTCGGTCGATTGCCGAACGGTTGCGCTTGCCCGCTGATGGCCTTTCCGCAGCCGCTCATCATTGAAGCCAGCGAAACGCCTACCGAATTGCCCGTCATCGAGCTTACCCGCGGGCGCAAGATCGAAGGCAAAGTGGTTGATGGCCAGGGGCGGCACGTGGCCGGCGCGCAAGTGCGGGCCTCTTGGCATGCGTTCGAAGCGTGGATGGATGCCGGGGTAAATGGCCCCAAGTGGGTTACGGCGCAGAGCGACGCCAACGGCGAATTCGTATTGCCGGGCATCGACGACGAGCTGCGTTACAAGGGCCTGGTGCGCGAAATTGAGCTGCGGCTGTTTGCCCGGCTCGCGAACCGATCGACCGACGGTTGGCAGACGATTCCGCGGGCGACGGAGGCGCCGATCACCTTGCATATTGGCGACGCGCCGGCGGCGGCGCTGGGGGGCCAGGTCTGCGATCTCGCTGGCGAACCGGTCGGCGGCGCCAAAGTGACGATCTGGTCGAAACCGCTCGGCGTGCATGGCTTATCGTGCGGATCGCCGGCCATGTTCGACGGCTGCGACGATCTGCGCACTGACGCCGATGGCCGGTTCTCTGCGCCCCGCCAGTTGCCGGTGCGGGCACGATATCGCGCGGTCGTCGCCGCTGAAGGTTTTCTGCCGGAAGCGTCCGCCTGGATTTCGCCGGGCGACGAGGCACATGTCGCCGTGGATGACGTGCGGCTGAGGCGACTCCGTACGCTCACGGGCCGCGTGATCGACCTCGACCGCAATCCCGTGTCCGGAGCCCAGGTGTTCCAGTCTGGCGACGGCCGCCGCACCGAGGCGCTCACCGACGCCGACGGACGCTTCGAATTGCCCGAGGTGGCCGAAGGTCGGGCATGCCTGTTCGTCGAGAAACAAGGTTATCGGTTCGACGGATTCTTTACTGAACAGGAAGATGCCAAAGAGGTGACCTTGGCACCTCCGGGCACAAGGCCCGGGGCAACCGAGTCGCTCAAAGGTCTGCTAGCCAATGTGTTGCCGCGCGACCAAGAGCTGGCCTTGGCCCGCCGCGTGTTGCAGCCGTTCGTCGAGCGCGCTTTCGCATCGGGCGATGAAGAGGCTCAATGGTCGGCGATGTTCGCCTTGTGTGAGATCGATCCCGCGCAAGCGTTGGAACGTCTCGATCGCGACGACATCGCGGCAGTGTTCAAGGAGCATCGCTATCATTTTTGCCGTCAGGCGGCCAAAAGCTTGTTTCACGACAGCCCGGAAGAAAGCCGCGCGCTCGCGGAGTCAATCCACGACGGTGGTCGCCGCATCGAAGCACTTTTGGGCTTGGCTGGGGCCGCCGGGCCGGACGAGGCGCGCGAGCTGCTCGCGGCTACGGTGCTGACGGTGGCGGCCGTTCCCGAGCCAACCCTGCGGGCCATTTGGTGGGCCGACGCGGCCGAACGGTATCTCGATCTTGGAGATGCCCGGCGAGCCAGGCGACTGCTCGACCAGGCGCTTGCCCTGGCGCCATCGCTGCCGCGGGCGGGCGATGGCGGATCTGCGCGCGGCCGCATTGCCGAGCCGCTTGCCCGTCTCGATCTCGCGACGGCGCTGGAATTGATTGCGCCGCTGGAAGAATCATGGGTGTTCGATCGGCGGCACGGCAATGTGGCCCATCGGATCGCCCGCGAGCGGCCGGCCAACGCGGAGCGCGTGCTCGGCATGTTGCATGACCGCTATCAGCGCGGCGTCTACGCCGTGCGGGTTTGTCATCGGATGGCGCCGGTCGATCGCGGGCGGGCCGTGCGGCTCGCCCAAGCCATCGATAACCCCTATCAAAAAGCGTATGCGCTGGGGCTGATGGCCGAAAGCTGCGCGGCGACCGACGCCGCGCAGGCCCGGCTGTGGCTGCAAGAAGCGTTCACGCTATTGAGCCGTTTGGGGTTGTCGGGCGAAGAGCGGTTCGCCGGCCCGGTGACGGCGGCTGAAATGGCCGCGGCGCTGTTGCCCGCCGTCGAGGCTGTCGAGCCACACTTGGTGCGAGAGTATCTGTGGCGTACGCTCGCGATGCGTCCTGCGCGTGCGTTGCCGCCGCGCGGTTGGCGCGACGAAGCGGGCACGACCGCCACCGTGGCGATGCTCGTCGCCCGCTACGATCGCGCGATTGCGCGAACATTGTTGGAGCCGCTGGCCGAGCGTGCGCCAGCGCTCATCTGCGATGGCGGCCTGTTGGGCGGCAACATCATCGCGGCGGCCGCAATGATCGATCCGCTCTGGGCCGAGCAGATTGTGCTCTTGTTGTCCGATGAACGCCAGGGTGAATCGCAAAGCGAGCAAGAACAAGCGCGGCAACACCTCGCGCGTCTGCTTTCGTACCGCCCCGAGGTGCGCTGGCGCCAAATCTTGGGCGGCTACACCGGGCTGTGGGTGGTGGGCACGTTCGACAATAACTATTACGCCGAGTTCTGATGACGCCTTACGCTCTGATCGGTTCTGACAGACAACATGGCAATCCGCTCTGTAGGGAACGCCCTCCGTGGCGTTCCGCGAGGGGCGCTTTTGACGTCGAAT
>DATFDL010000317.1:0-4195 GCA_035252155.1 Pirellulales bacterium
CAGGAGGGCGGCCTGGGCGTGATTCACAAAAACATGTCGATCGCCCGGCAGACCGAAGAGGTCGACAAGGTGAAGCGCAGCGCCAACGGCATCATCTTCGACCCCGTCACGCTGCCGCCCGAAGCCACCGTGACGCGGGCCCGCGAGATCATGAACCAGCACAATGTGTCGGGCCTGCCCATCGTCACGCCCGGCGGCAAGCTGGCGGGCATTCTCACCCGCCGCGACCTGCGGTTTCTCGAGCACGGCGAACTGCCCGTCTCGCAGGTTATGACCCGCGAGCACCTGGTCACGGCCACGGGGAATGTGACGCTTGAGCAGGCTGAAAAGATTCTGATGGTAAATAAGGTCGAGAAACTTTTGCTGGTTGACGAAAATAACAAACTGACCGGCCTGATCACCATCAAAGACATCGACAAGATGCGCCGCTTCCCCAATGCCTGCAAAGACAGGCAAGGGCGGCTGCGCGTCGGGGCCGCCGTGGGCGTGCACGAGTACGACCGCGTCGAAAGCCTGATTGCCAAGGGCGTCGACGTGATCGTGGTCGACAGCGCCCACGGGCATTCGGCCAACGTGATCGAGACGGTCAAGCAAATCAAGCAACGCTGGGACATCGACGTCGTCGCGGGCAACGTGGCAACCGAGGCGGGCTGCGCCGACCTGATCGCGGCGGGGGCCGACGCGGTCAAGGTGGGCATCGGCCCCGGCTCGATCTGCACCACGCGGGTGATTTCGGGCGTTGGAGTTCCGCAGATTACGGCGATTTACCAGGCCGTCAAGGCGGCCCAAAACACCGCCACGCCCGTCATTGCCGATGGAGGAATTCGCTATTCGGGAGATCTGACCAAAGCCATCGCCGCCGGGGCGTCATGCGCGATGATCGGCGGGTTGTTTGCCGGGCTGGTCGAAAGCCCCGGTGAGCAGATCCTTTATCAAGGCCGCAGCTACAAGATTTACCGCGGCATGGGGTCGATGGGGGCGATGGTCAAGGGATCGAGCGAACGCTATCGGCAGCCGGGCGAACGCGGCAGCGACAAACTGGTGCCCGAAGGCGTCGAGGGACGCGTGCCGTTCCGCGGGCCGTTGAGCGCCCACGTGTATCAGCTTGTGGGGGGATTGCGGGCGGGGATGGGATATTGCGGCACCCGCAATATCGAAGAGTTGCGAAAAGATGCGCGGTTCATACAAGTATCACCGGCCAGCGTGCGAGAGAGCCACCCCCATGACATCGCCATTACGCAGGAAGCGCCCAATTACAGCATCGGCTATCACCAGGGAGACGCCGATTAAGCGTGGCGCGGTTCCCCCCGCGCCAAACCGTGGAACGGAATTTATTCCGTTTTGTAGAACGGAATTCATTCCGTTTTGTGCGACCGAATGCGTGTCATTGGAACCAAGGAAACGGAATAAATTCCGTTTTACGACAGCCCTCCTCCGTGTTTGCGCGGTCTGTATTGCCTCGCTCGGCGTTACGTCCGCGCGGGCGGGCCACGCCGACCGCACGCGGCCCGCGCAGAGCACCGTGCATTGGGTGGCTCGCCGGCCGATGCCCGCCGCTTCCGCCAGCTCGGCGGCAAAGACGCCGCGAGCGGCTGGGCAGCTTCGCTGGAAAACCAGCGCCGCGGCGCAGCCCCGGCTGCTATCTAAACCCTCGTCCACCGAGCGATTGGCGGCTGATAATGTTTTGAGGCGGAATACCGAAACGAATGGCTCGGGCACTGCTGTGCGGTCGCCGGACGCCAATCTGCTTCGGGCCGAGGCGGCCGAAGTGCCGCTCGCCGAAGCCGCCGACGGACCGATTCGCCTGACCGCCAACACCGCGCCCCGCGATCCGTTCGCGGCGCAAGACGATGACGTCCCGGCCGATGAACCTTCCGCCGAAGAAGCGACCATGGACGATGGTTCCGCGACGGACGAAGTAGTCAAAGCTGATGCGACCGACGCCGAGGCGACCGAGTCTGTCGACGACGATCTAGCGGTCGACGACACGATGGACGTGCCCGACGCGGACGATGCGCAGCTCGCCGACGACCGCGACAATGAAGGAGCGGAAGACGAGGCGCCCGTCGATGAATTGAGCGACGGCCCGATGATGGTCGATCCTGAGGCGGACGATGGCTTATCGCAATTCGCGCAACGGTCGACGGACGAAGCGCCGTCGGACGAGCCGCTGCCGGCCGAAGTGCAAGACGAACAATTTCCGCCCCGCATGGACGAGCCGGGCGATGAAGCCTACGGCGACGTCACGATGCCCGAACGTTGCCCCTCGCCGCGCGACCTGAAGCCGATCAACCAGATCACCCATCGCATCGCGGCCGAACCGGGGTTGTTTCCGCAAGAATGCGTGCTGAGCGACGAGCCCTTTCAGCCCCGCAATTTCTCTTGCGTGGCGTTCACTTGGAAGGCCTCGGCCTTGTGCCACAAGCCGCTCTACTTCCAGCAGGCCAAGCTGGAGCGGTACGGCCACACGTTCGGGCCGGTGTTGACGCCGATCATTTCCGGCGGGCATTTCTTTGTGAGCGTGATTGCCTTGCCCTACAAGATCGGCATGAACCCGCCCTGGGAGTGCATGTACCCGTTGGGCTGGTATCGGCCCAGCAGTTGCGCCCCCTACACGCTGGGGCCGGTGCCCATCAGCCTGAGAGGCGCGGCGCTGCAAGGCGTCGTGACGACGGGGCTGTGGTTCCTCTTCCCGTGAGAGAGGGTTCAGGGTTCAGTGACGGGCTAACCCCTCGTTCATTTGTCGGATTTGACTTATGCATTTTGACTTTCTCGCCGGCCCCCGGCCCCTGACCTCCGGCTCCCGACCCCTGTCAAAGCGCCTGGTTGGAGATCGCCTCACCTCCGGCGGCCGTGCCGAGCGCCCGCCAGACGAACCCGTCGATCTGGTCGCTGATGAATCGCCCGCTGCCGTCGGCAAAGAGCGCGTTCACGCCCGTGGGGTGATAGCTGCGCGCGGTGATGGCGGCGAACGTCGGGCCGCCGTCTTCCTCGTTGATGCCATTTAAATCCATGTCGACATTCCGCGCCGGCTGGCCGAGCGTGAGTTTGTTCGGCGGCCAGGCGGTGCTGAAGCCCGAGGCGTGCGTGTTTCCGTCGGACCATTCGGTGTGCCCGAGCAGGTAGAGCCGGCAGCCGCCAAAATACTCCGGTGCGACGGTCGCATAGTCGGCCGCCGGCGGCGGCACGTTGTTCGGCTGATTGATCAGCGAAAACCCGTCCGGGCAACTGGGGCAGTCGGCGTTTTGATCGCACACGTAGACCGGCTGATACGTTTTCACTTCGGCGGCCAGCAAGGTGTTGCTCGTGCCGTCCCTGAAATAGCTCCAGCCGGGCGACCGGTTTGGACCGAATGCATTGCGGTTTTCCGGTCCATTGAAACCGCCCCAGATGAACCAGTCGCCCGTATTCCAGCCGTAGCTCGAGACGCCGGAAAACCCGTAGGGGTGAGTCGCGACGCTCGTATTGATCTCGCTGGGGCAAAGAAAAAACGGAATCGTCTGGCTTATCGCCGGCTGGTTTGCGGGTTCTTCTTTCTCGATGCTGAAATTGCACATCAGGTAGAGGTTGGCCTGCTCGGCATACGGCAGGATGCGCGCGTGGATGCTCCAGGCGGCGTTCCAGTTCACGGTGTTACCGTAACCGGAGAGCACCATCGACGCCGGCAGCACGCGGTTCGCATCGGTGTAGTTGATCACGGCGATTCCCAATTGCCGCAGATTGTTGTTGCACTGCGTTCTGCGGGCTGCCTCGCGGGCCGCCTGCACCGCCGGCAGCAGCAGGGCGATGAGAAGGGCGATGATCGCGATCACCACCAGCAGTTCGACCAGCGTGAAACCGCATTGCGAGCGTCGCATGATTGCCTCGTCGATCCGAATCTCGCTTGTCCTGACCGTGAGTATCGCAACCGGCCGCCGGCCGGTCAACCAATGATGGATGCCGACGCGTTCGACGTTTGTAGGGAACGGACTCCGTGCCATTCCGCGGGGGGCAGCGCGACGTCGCCGCAAAACGTCTGTAGAGAACGCCCTCCGTGGCGTTCCGTGAACTGCGAATTGACGTCAACGCGCCCTCGCGGAACTCCACGGAGAGCGTTCCCTGATCGGTTTTGACGTTCAAATTGGGCAGGCGGTTAACTGGGTGCCACGGCATCCGTCGCGGCGCGCTCCGTGTCGCCACTCCCGCAAACGCTGCC
>DATFDL010000318.1:0-10127 GCA_035252155.1 Pirellulales bacterium
GAACGCCCTCCGTGGCGTTCCGCAGAGGGCGAGTTGACGTCGAATCGCAGTTGACGGAACGCCACGGAGGGCGTTCCCTACAGAGGTCGACGGGGACATCACGGTTTTGGTCCTCAAAACCGATCAGAGAGAATTATCGGCGCCCAGATTTGAAGAAGCTATGATCGCCATCATCGACTACGGCATGGGCAACCTGCGGAGCGTGCAAAAAGGCTTTGAAAAGGTCGGGCACGCCGCGACGATCACCAGCGACCCGGCGGCGATCGCCGCCGCGGATCACGTGGTTCTACCGGGCGTGGGCGCCTTTGGCGACGCCATGGAGGAGCTGCGCCGCCGCAAGTTGATCGAGCCGGTCCGCCGCGCGATCGACTCGGGTAAACCCTTCCTGGGCATCTGTCTTGGCCTGCAATTGCTCTTCGACGTCGGCTATGAGAACGGCCGGCACGAAGGTCTGGGCGTGCTGCCGGGCGAGGTCGTGCGGTTCGATGTGCCGGCGGAATACAAGGTGCCGCACATGGGCTGGAACCAGCTCGCGATTCGGCGGCCCGCGCCCTTGCTCAAAGGCATCGCCAATGGGGCGCACGTCTATTTTGTTCACTCGTATTACGTGGTGCCGCGCGACCCGCAAGTCATCGCCGCCGAAACCAGCTATCCAACGCCGTTCACCTCGATGATCTGGCGCGACAACCTCTTCGCCACGCAATTCCATCCCGAAAAGAGCCAAGCCGACGGGCTGAAGATGCTGCGGAACTTCGCCGAGTGTTCATCGCCGCCGTCAAAGTGACCACGGACATCACCTTAAATCGCGCTGCGACTCAGCCGGGAGCTTGGGGAAATGGCCCCAACGTGAAGGTCACCTTACCGCCCTCGAATGCACGCAGCCAAACATCTCCAAACTCTTCACCCATGCCCCGAACATAGAAGACGAAGTCGGGGTAATGGGAAGATACGTTTATCATGAGGTCTTCGATGTCTTCTGAGCACAGCCCGCAGAAATCTGTCTCGCCTTCGGGAGCCCAGCCACGAACGAAATCGTCGAGCTTGTCCTCCACGTCGTAGTTTTGGTCACTTAGCCACGATCGTACAATTGCCGAGACCTCGTCGATTTCGGGCGGCCCATCGGAGAAATCAAACCTGACGCGTGTGTAGTAGCTCACGGCTAGGGAGTACGTTTTTTGGGCGTTGCCAGGCAAATGAATACCGTTGCGGTTACTATACCAGATCCTTGGTGCTATGCTGGTGTTCCCTTGGTGAGATCGAATCAGGCTCGCCTCCCGAGCAACCTGGCAACGGAGGACCGCAGCGCCGCACGGCTGGAATTTGGCCGCTGATTGTGCGGAGGAGCCCCAGACAAGAGGAATCGTGATGTCGCATCGCATGTTGTTTCTGTTCTTCGTCATTTGTAGTGCCGCCGCCGCTGTCGCACGCGCGGATGATACATGGCTCAAGTTCGACGGCCAAACCGGCCCGGGCCAGGGCAAGAAAATCGTGCTTGTGTCGGGCGACGAAGAATATCGCTCGGAAGAAGCCTGCCCGATGCTGGCCAAAATCCTCAGCGTGCGGCATGGCTTCAACTGCACGGTCCACTTTGCCATCGACCCGGACACGGGCATCATCAACTCGAACAACGAGACCAACATCCCTGGCCTGGAGCAGCTCGGCGACGCCGATCTGATGCTCATCGCGACGCGCTTTCGCGAACTGCCCGACGACCAGATGAAGCACGTCGTCGATTTTATCAATGCCGGCAAGCCGGTAATCGGGCTGCGCACCGCCACGCACGCCTTCAGCTATAGCCGGCATCCCGACAGTCCCTTTGCGGGCTGGAGCTACAATAGCTCGAAGTGGCCGGGCGGCTTCGGCCAGCAGATTCTGGGCGACACCTGGATCAGTCATCACGGCAACCACGGCCACGAGGCCACGCGCGGCGTGGTCAACGAGAAGCAGAAGGACAATCCCGTCTTACGAGGCGTAAACGACGTGTTTGGCCTAACCGACGTCTATGGCATCAAAAACCTTACGCCCGACGCGACGGTTTTGCTCTACGGTCAGGTTGTCTCGGGGATGAAGCCTTCCGATCCCGCGGTGCAAGGACCGAAAAACGACCCGATGATGCCATTGGCTTGGCTCAAAGATTTTCAGGCGCCCGGCGGCAAGCCCGGCCGGGCCTTTTGCACCACGATGGGCGCCTCGGTCGATTTTCAGAGCGAGGGGCTGCGGCGGCTGATCGTCAACGCCTGCTATGCCCTGGCCGGCCTGGAAAGCCAGATTCCCGCCAAGTCGAACGTGGATTTCGTCGATCCATTCCAGCCGACGATGTTTGGCTTCAAGAACGACGATCATTGGAAGCAGAAGAAGCTCAAGCCGGGCGATTTCGCCCTGGGCGGGTCGTCGAGCGAGCGGCCGTAAACGGGTATTGGGGAAGAAAATCTAGAGAAACGTGGAAAACTAGGCTTTCCTCGGGTTGATGTAACCTTTCGATCGGCTCTGGCCACTGTTGCGCAAGTGCTTGCTGATTCTCCGACGCCAGAACGTCGTGGAGGATCACGGCGACAGTGAGAAAGAGGCATCTTCTGCTTCTGCAATCCTGCTGAGTCGGTCGACGCTCTAGGGCCGCCCGCGGCGAGCTGAATCGCAGGCTGCGAAACCATGCGCCCGCTCAGATCGTGCATGTCGTGTGAGCTTCTCGCGGCATTGTTTTGGCTCCGTGGCGGTTTTTCACACGCGACCGCTACTAAGCTAATAGAGCCATGTCGGCCATCCCCAGCGCAATGAGCACGGATCTCTGCCCAACTCGAAGGTCGATCAGCGGCGGCGCTTGGCGCAAGCGGGCGTCGGCGTGCCTGTCGATATTCGGCCTGGCGTCAATCAGCTACGTGCTGGGCGCGGGCGCGATGTTCTATCAGCTCCCCTCTTCACACAGTCTGGCGAATGCTTTCGTCGGGGCGCGCGCTTGGCAGCAATCCAAGTATGTCGATCGCGGCCTCGTGAGCCATGCCACGCCAACAGCCGATGTCGATCGGCCGGAAAAGACCTTCGACGGCTTTACGTTCTACACCTACTTAAATACCTCCGACGCAAGGTGGGGCACACAAGCATTCCTGGTCAACATGCGGCGCGAACCGGTGCATCGCTGGGAAATTTGCCTTAAGGACATTTGGCCCAAGCCGCCTCATCTCGATACCAGCGTGCGCTATCCTTCGTCCAATTTCTTTGGCTCTTATCTTTATCCGAATGGAGACCTGCTGGTTACCTTTCACGGCGATGGCCAAACGGCCGGCTGCGGCCTGGCGAAAATCGACGCGAACTCCAAGCTGCTGTGGGCCTACCCGGCCACTATTCACCACGACGTCGACGTGGCCGAAGACGGCACCATCTACGCCGTGCGGCAGGACTTTTTGTATGAGTCACCGCCGGGCATGAGGATGTGGAATCCCGCCTTGGTCGATTATGTGCTGACTCTCTCGCCCGAGGGCCAACCGCTGAGGGAGCCGATCTCCATTATCGACGCGTTTCGCAATTCGCCCTATGCCGCTCTCTTGGCGCCGCTGGAAAAACCGCTGAGTGAGTACGCGCCGCCGCGGGGTTCGACGGCCCAGCAAGTGAGCTATGTCGCGGGCATGGATGCGCTGCACACCAATTGCGTCCGCGTGCTGCGTCGCGATCTGGCGGCGAAGTTCCCAAAATTCAAACCGGGCCAGGTCCTCATTTCGGTGCGCAACTTAAACGTCATCGCAGTGCTCGATCCTGACGAACGGCGCATCGTCTGGGCCACTCGTGGTCCCTGGCTGGGGCAGCACGACCCCCAGTTTCTCGACAACGGTCGTCTGTTGATTTTCGACAACTTGGGCGCGCCGCGGGGCTCACGTCTGCTCGAGTTCGATCCCGAAACGCAAGCGATACCGTGGTCTTACTCGGCAAGCGACCACGGCGGTTTTTACACCAGCGAGCGCGGCATGGGCCAACGTCTGCCGAACGGCAATACGTTTATCGTCAACAGCGAGGGGGGAAAGATGATCGAAGTCGCCCCTGACCAAGAGATCGTCTGGACCTGTTCGCTCGACGGCTATATCTCCGCCGGCAGGCGATATGCTTCCGCGGAACTCACTTTTTTACAGGAAGGTCAACGTGCACGCCCCTGATTTGTTTCCCGGCCTGCTGGCCTATGTGGGCATTGGCGCCAGCCCGGAACTCATTCCCCACTTTGTAGCCCTGCTGAGTTTGTTGGGCGCGGCCGCCTTTGCCACGTTGCAGTGGCCCGTGTCGATGCTGTTGCGCTACGTGGCCCCGTCCCGCCGCCAAGCAGGTCGAAATGCCGGCGATACGTCACCCAAGAACGACGTTGCAGACGATCCCGGTGCGCCATAAACTAGGGTATTCCATGATGATTGGGCATCAATGAGGAACTCTCGTGAGCGTGCAGTATACGGTGAGCGATGGCAAGTTGGTTCTGAACCTGGAGCCGGCCGAAGAAGGCGGTTATGTGGTGACTTCACCGCTGGATCCCGAACTGATCACTGAGGCTGACACGATCGAAGAGGCGTTCGCCAAGGCACGCGACGCGGCCCAGTGCCTTAAGCGATCTCGTGTAAAGCTATTGAGGCAGCTCTCATCGCAATCGGCGCGCGGTTGAGACGCACGAATGAATCGGCGCCAATTTGAACGCCACCTCCGTAGTCACGGCTGCCAACTTCATCATCACGGCGCCAAGCACGACGTTTGGATTAATCCGGCGAATCTTGCCCGCGCTCCAGTGCCGCGCCACACGCGGCTAAAGAGGGGCACGGTTCGTGGCATTTGCCGAATCCTTGGTATTCCGCCTCCGGGCTTTTAGCCGCGTAGGGGCCATTCGCGACGCATGCCGGTCCTAACGGGCCGGGCCGATGCGGCGCTGCCGCGCGCCCCATTTGCGGGCCGGCGAATCGGCGTCTACCATAGTATTGCCGCGGTGTGCGGGGCCGCCGCTGCGCCCGCCCGATGGCCGTTGACGTCCACACGGCTGAATTGAAACGAGGAATCTCATGATCCAGCGTGGTTTGTTTCTGTTGCTCGCCGCATGCTGCGCCCTCACTGCCAGGACTGCAAAATGTGGGGATGCGGCTACCGGCCAGCCGAACCAGCCAACGCCGCCCACGAGGGCCGGGGTTACTTTCCAGTTCCAGAAGGGCGACCATATTTCGATCGTCGGCAATACGCTGGCCGATCGTATGCAGCACGATGGCTGGCTAGAGACGCTCGTCCAAGCCCGGCTACCGGACCACCGGCTGGTCTTCCGCAATCTGGGCTTCGCGGCCGATGAACTGACGATTCGCCAACGCTCCGAAGGCTTCGGCAGCCCCGACGAACATCTGGCCAAGCAAAAGACCGACGTGGTGTTCGCGTTCTTTGGGTTCAACGAATCGTTTGCCGGCAAAGCAGGTCTTGAAAAGTTCAAGCAAGACCTCGAAGGTTTTGTAAAGCATACGCTGGCTGAAAAATACAACGGCAAAGGGCCGCCACGATTGGTGTTGTTTTCGCCGATCGCCCACGAAGATTTGGGCGATCCCAACCTGCCCGACGGCAAATTGAGCAACCAGCGTCTGGCCGCCTATGCCAAGGCGATGGCCGAAGTGGCGCAAGCCACCGGCGTGGCGTTTGTCGATTTGTTTCATCCCACGCAGGCCGCTTATGACAAATTCAACGAGCCGCTCACCATCAATGGCGTTCACCTGAATGAATTGGGCAACCGGGTGGTGGCCGAGACGATCGTGCAGGCGCTGCTGCCCGGCGTTGATGCCGCCGCGGTCTTTCACGGAGCGAAAGGCGACGAATCACTCGAAAAGCTGCGCGCGGCGGTGAAGGACAAGAACTTCTATTGGTTCAATCGCTATCGCACGACCGACGGCTATTCGTCCTACGGCGGCCGGTCGTGGTTGAAGTTTGTCAACGACCAGACCAACCGCGAAGTGATGATGCGCGAGTTGGATGTACTCGACGTCATGGCCGCCAACCGCGACCAGCGCATCTGGGCCGTGGCTGCCGGCGGCGACAAGACGATCGACGACGGCAACACGCCTCCCTTCATTCCGGTGACTACTAACAAGCCCGGCCCCGGGCCGGGCGGCGCCCATGTGTTCCTGGGCGGCGAGGAAGAAATCAGCAAGATGACGGTGGCCCAGGGACTGCGGGTCAACCTGTTTGCGTCGGAAGAAATGTTCCCAGAGCTGGTCAACCCGGTGCAGATGTCGTTCGACACGCAGGGGCGGTTGTGGGTCGGCGCGTGGCAGAGCTATCCGCATTGGAAACCCAAGGAAGAGATGAACGACAAGCTGCTCATTCTCGAAGACACCGACGGCGACGGCCGGGCGGACCGCGCCAAAACCTTCGCCGATCGGCTGCACAACCCGACGGGCTTCGAGTTCTGGAATGGCGGCGTGATCGTGGCAATGGCCCCCGACGTGCTATTTCTCAAGGACACCGACGGCGACGACCGGGCCGATGTGCGTGTGCGCATACTCGATGGGATTGACTCGGCCGACACCCACCACACGGCCAACAGTTTTGTGTTCGAGCCGGGCGGTGCGGTGCATTTTCAAGAGGGCGTGTTTCATCGCACACAGATCGAAACACCCTATGGCCCCGTCCGCAATACCGACGCCTGCGTCTGGCGGTTCGACCCGCGCACCTACAAGCTCGATCGCTACATTCCTTATGGCTTTGCCAATCCGCACGGGCATGTCTTCGACCGCTGGGGCCAAGACATCGTGCATGACGGCACCGGAGCGCAGCCGTATCACGGGGCGATTTTCTCCGGGCACCTCGAGTTCCCTCAAAAACATCCCGGCGCCCCGCAGGTATACCAGCAGCGCACGCGGCCTTGTCCGGCCACCGAGATCCTGTCGAGCCGTCACTTTCCCACTGACATGCAGGGCAATCTGCTGGTGGGCAACGTGATCGGCTTTCAGGGCATCTTGCGGTATCGGCTGGACGACAAAGCGTCAAGCATCGCCGGCACCGAGCTTGAGCCGCTCTTGTCGTCGAGCGATCCAAACTTCCGCCCGGCCGATCTGGAGATCGGGGCCGATGGGGCGCTCTACTTCACCGACTGGCACAATCCGATCATCGGCCACATGCAACACAACTTGCGCGACCCCAGCCGCGACCGCACACACGGCCGCGTCTATCGCGTGACGGCGGTTGGCCGACCGCCGAGCCATTCGCCAAAAATTGCCGACGAACCGCTCGCAAAACTGCTGGATCTCTTAAAATATCCCGAAGACCGGGTGCGGTATCGCACGCGAATCGAGTTGAGCGGCCGCGACAGCAAGGAAGTGGCGGCGGCGCTCGAACCGTGGCTGGCCAGCCTCAGCAAGGGCGATCTCGATTATGAGCACCATCTGCTGGAAGGGCTGTGGCTGTATCAGCAGCATAACATCGTGAAGCTCGATCTTCTCGATCGGCTGCTGTCGGCCCGCGACGGGCGGGCCCGAACGGCGGCCACACGAGTGCTCTGCTACTGGCGCGATCGCGTGTCCGACTCGCTCGATCGGCTCAAGAAGCTGGCCGACGACGACGACCCGCGGGTGCGCTTGCAGGCGGTGCGTGCCGCGAGTTTTTATACGGCGCCCGAGGCCGTCGAAGTGGTGCTCGTGGCCCAGCAGCACCCCGACGACGACTATTTGAAATACACCCGCGGCGAAACACTGAAGGCGCTTGAGCCTTACTGGCGCAAAGAGCTGGCCGAGGGCCGCGATATTCCCGTGACCACCGACGCGGGAGCAAGGTTCTTCTTGCGAAAGATCAGCCTCGATCAGTTGCTTAAGAAAGATCGCTCGCGGCCCGTCTATTTGGAATTGCTCTACCGGCCGGGCGTGCGCGACGAATATCGCCGCGAAGCTCTGGCTGGACTCGGCAAATTGGACGGCAAAAGCGAGCTGCGAGTGCTGCTCGACGCCATTCATGCCATCGACCAGAAAGTCGACGACTATGAACAAAGCGTGGTTTTTGACCTGATGCGGCTGCTCACCGAACGCAAGGCCGATGAACTGGCCAAGGTCCGGGGCGAGATCGAGGGCCTTGCCACCGGCGCGCGGCAAGCGGTGATCCGGCAAGTGGCCTTCACCGCGCTGATTGCCATCGATCGCTCGGTCGAGCAAGCCTGGCAGCTTGGAACGCAAAGCGCGGCCAATCTGTTCGACCTGGTGAGCGCCGTGCCGCTGATCTCCGATCCGACGCTACGGGCCGCGCTCTATCCCCAGATCGAGCCGCTGGTGCGCGACCTGCCCGACGCGCTCGCAAACGGAAAATCCAAGGGCACGCAGGGCCGCTACGTACACATCGAACTGCCGCGCAAAGGCACGCTGACATTGGCCGAAGTCGAAGTCTACAGTGGTGGTAAGAACGTCGCGCGCGGCGGCCGTGCCTCGCAGAAGAACACGGCCTATGGGGGCGACGCCAAGCGGGCCATCGACGGCAACACGACCGGCGATTACAACTCGGGCACGCAAACGCACACCCAGGAGAACACGCCCGAGCCGTGGTGGCAGGTCGATTTGGGCGAGAGCTATCCGATCGAAAAGATCGTCGTCTACAACCGGCAGGACGGCGGTCACGGCAAGCGGCTCGAAGGTTTTACAGTGGCCGTGCTCGATGAACAGCAGCACGAGGTCTTTCGCCGCGACGGCAATCCCGCTCCGGCGGCCAAGGCCGAGTTCGACGTTGAAGTTAATGCCGGCAATCTGGTGCGGCGGGCGGCGATGAACGCGCTCACCTATGTCCGCGGCCAAGAGTCGAAGACCTTTCAGACGCTCGCCAGCCTGGCGATGGAAAATGTCGATCGTCTGGCGGCGGTGCGGGCAATGCAACGAATCGGCCGGCAGTATTGGCCCAAAGAGCAGGCTCAGCCACTGCTCGACGTGATGGTCGCCCAAATCCGCTCGTTGCCGGTCGACGACCGCGCATCGCAGGCCGCGCTCGATCTGCTGGAGTTCTCCGATGCGCTGGCTTCGCTCCTGCCGGTCGACGAAGCCCGGCGGGTGCGCGGCGAACTGCGCGAGCTGGGTGTGCGCGTCATTCGCCTGGGCACGCTACCCGAACGCATGTCATACGATCAAGACACTCTGGCCCTGGCGGCCGGCAAGCCGGTGCAATTTGTGCTCGAAAACGCCGATCTGATGCCGCACAACTTTGTCATCATTCAGCCGGGCACGCTGGAAGAAGTCGGCCTGTTGGGCGAGTCGACCGCCCAGCAGCCTGGCGCGCTAGAGCGACAATATGTTCCGCCGTCCGACAAGATTTTGCTGGCCAGCCAGTTGATGCAGCCCCGCGGCTCGCAACGGCTGACCTTCACCGCCCCCAAGGAGCCTGGCGTATATCCCTATGTTTGCACCTACCCGGGGCATTGGCGGCGAATGTATGGGGCGATGTACGTGGTCGACGATCTCGATCAATACCTGGCCAATCCCGAGACCTATTTGGCGGCCCATCCGCTCACCATCAAAGACGATCTCCTTAAAGACCGTCGGCCGCGCACCGAGTGGAAGCTGGCCGACTTGGCCGGCGGGGTGGGAGAGCTGAAGGCCGGGCGCTCGTTGCCCACCGCCAAGCAAATGTTTCAGGTGGCCAGTTGCTCGGCCTGCCACAAGCTGGGCGGAGTCGGAACCCAAATCGGCCCCGATCTATCAAAGCTCGAAGCCAAGTACCAGCCGCTCGACATCTTGAAGGAGGTGCTCGACCCATCGGTCCAGATCAATGAGAAGTTCCAGACCTATACCTTCGTCACCGATTCGGGCAAGACCATCACCGGGCTGATTCTGGAGGAAACCGCCGACACGGTGAAAGTGATCGAAAATCCGCTGGCCAAAGCCGAGCCCGTGGTGCTCAACAAATCGGAAATCGACGAGCGCGAGAAGGCCAAGACCTCGATCATGCCCAAGGGCTTGCTCGACAAGCTTTCGCGCGATGAGATTTTAGACCTGATCGCCTACATCGCCGCCCGCGGCGACGAGCACAGTCCGCTCTTCCAGGGCGGCGGGCATCATCATCACGAGTAGGTTAGTCTTTCCAGCCTGACTACGCGCTCTGATCGGGTTTGACCTTCAAAACCGGCAATTCTGGGAACCGCCATGTGGCACAGCCGCCCTCGGCTG
>DATFDL010000319.1:0-6154 GCA_035252155.1 Pirellulales bacterium
GCCGCTGAATTGCGCGCCCGCCTAGCCGCCGATCCCACTCTAGCCGAAAGCTGGCGGCAAGTTGAGCGCCAGCGCGATCTGCTGGCACGGGTGGCGCGATTGGAACACCCGCCGGTGGAGTTGCACAGACCAGCGGAGCCGGCCCCGGCTGCCGCCGACGCGGTTCGTCCGTCGGCGCTAAGGATAGGCGCGCGCTCCGTTCTTTCGCGGAGCGAAAGGCGACAATCCGCCACGGGCAACAACCGCGGCTTGGCGTGGGCGCTGGCGCTCGCCGCCGCAGTGCTGCTGGCGGTGAGCGTGGGAGGCTACTGGTACGAACAATCGGGCGACTCGGTCGCCGACAATTTCTTGCGGTTGGTCGTCAGCGGTCCCGCCGTGCCCAGGGCCGGCGCAGAGAATCGCTATAGCGTAACGACCAGTTCGCCAAACGGCCGGCCGGTGGCGGCCAAGGTCGAGTCGGCCCTGGTTGCTCCCGATGGGAAGGAAGTTTGGCGGAAAAAGAGCGTGGCCGATGAAGAAGGCCGATTGCAACTGGCACTGCCCGCCGATGCGAGCTTGCAGTCGGGAGCGCGGCTGGAAATCGCGGCCGCCTATGGCGAGGCAAACGAGCGCATTGAAACCAGTCTGGCTGTTTCGCCCGACCGGCATGTCACCCATTTAGCTCTCGACAAGCCGCTCTATCAGCCGGGCGAGACGGTTTTTTACCGCTCGCTCACGCTGGCGCGGTCGGGTCTGGCCTCCGATCGCGAAGTCGCCGTTCATTTTGAACTGCACGACCCCAGCGGGGCTGTGGTGGCGGGCAGCGAGTGGCAAGGCATCACCTTGCGCGGCGTCGGGAATGGGGCGTTTCAGATTCCCGAGGGGCTGCCCGGCGGCGCCTATCGACTGGTCGCCACCAGTCCCGAAGGCGCGTTTCCCAAAGAAGAGCGGGAATTCGCCATCCGGCAATACCGGCTGCCGCGACTGAAAAAAGAACTGGAGCTGCTTCGAGACAGTTACGCGCCGGGTGACAAGGTGGTGGCTGATTTTTCGGCGGTTCGGGCCGAAGGCGGTCCGGCCGCCGGCGCCGCCTTGACCATTACGGCGCTCGTCGATGGCCAAATCGTGTACCAGCAGCCGGCCGTAGCCGCGGCCGACGGCACGAGCCAAATCGAGTTTACACTGCCCGAGCAAATCAGCGCGGGCGCCGGCCAATTGGCAGTGGCGATCGATGACGGCGGCACGCAAGAGACGATTGCCAAAACGGTGCCGATCAACCTGGGCAAGATCGAGGTCGAGTTTTTTCCCGAAGGGGGCGATCTGGCCGCTGGCCTGGAGAACCGCGTTTACTTTCTCGGCCGCGATCCGCTGGGCAAGCCGGTACATCTGGAAGGCCGCGTCGTCGATCGCGCGGGCCAAGAGGTGGCCACGCTTGAAACCAAACACGAAGGCATGGGCAGTTTCCGGCTGAATCCCCAAGTCGGCGAGAGCTACACGCTCGAAATCAGCAAGCCGGCGGGCGTGACCAATCGGCCCACGTTGCCCGAGGTGGCTGCTGAGCATTGGCTGGCGATGGATGCGGGCGGCGGAGTGTTTGACGCAGATGCGCCGATCGAATTGAAGTTATCGGCCACCAAGGCCGATCGTCCCCTGGTGGTGGCGGCCTACTGCCGCGGCGCCGAAGTCGGCCAGCAGGCGGTGGTGATGGATGGCGCGGAGAAAAATGTTTCGCTGGCTTTAGGCGACGAGGCGGGCGGAGTGATTCGTCTGACCGTATACGATTACGCGGTTCAGCCGCCGCGCCCATTGGCCGAGCGGCTGGTTTATCGGCGGCCGGCGCGGCAACTGAAGGTCAGCATTAGCGACGCCAGCAGCGGCTATTCGCCGGGCGAGAAAGTTCGGCTCGGACTGACAGTGCTTGATGAGCAAGACCGGCCGGCGCGTGCCGTGCTCGGCGTGGCGGTGGTCGACGACGCGCTGTTGAACCTGGCCGACGACGACTCGCCCCGGATGACGACGCACTTTTTGTTGGGCAGCGAAGTGCGCGACGCGGCCGATCTGGAAGACCTCGATTTTTATCTCTCTGGCGATGCCGAAGCGGTCGAGTCGCTCAATCTGTTGCTGGGCGTGCAAGGCTGGCGGCGGTTTTTGGAAAAGACGTTCTTAGAGAGGACGCCACTTAGCGCCCAACCGCAGACGGCCGCGGGAGGCGCCGCGGCGGGGCCGTCGCCGCAGCCGGCCGAAGAGTCGATCACGCGGTTGGCCGAATTGGGCGAACTATCGGCCCCGCCGGCGCTCTTTGATAATCTGGCCAAAATTGAGCCCTCGTATCGCACGGCCCTGACGGCGGTTCGCAAAGAACGCACTTGGCTGCTGGCCCAGGTCGGGCTGGTTGGCGGGCTGCTGCTCTGGCTGGTGGTGTTGGTGTTTTTAGCGGGTCGGCAGTTGGCCGGTGTGTGGAGCTGGTTACCCGTGGCCTCGGTGGCGACGGTTTGCTTACTCATCGCGCTGGGGCGTTTTCAACCGGCCACGCGCCATGCACTCGATCGCGCTGTGGCGTTCCAGGAATTCCGTGTGGAACCGCAGCCGGCGACCGTTCGGACGGGGGTTGATCTTGCGAATCTCGGAAGTGCTGGGCTCGGCTTCGGTGGGTTCGGCGGCGGTGGCGGCGACCTGGGCGGGTTAGGCGGCGGCATGGTCCAGCCCGAAGCGCTCGCGGCCCGCGGCTATTTTTGGTACGCCGACGGCAGTGTGCAGCTCAACACCCCGGCAGCCGGAATGAATTTTATGCTATTCGGCGATGAGCAAGCTGACCGATTTGGCACAATCCCTCTCGATGCGGCGCTGGGCGGCGCAAAGCGGTTGGGAGACGCGAGATTCGTTGGCAGGGCGAGACAGGTGGTCGGCGCCCCGGGGATTGTAGAGGAGCTGCAACTCCGCCGACTCGCCGCCGGCAACGCACTCTTCGACGGCGCGGACCTTGCCAAAAAACGCCCGTTTGTGCCAATGCCGGTGCGTCAATACGCGCACGTGCATCGCGCCGGGCCACCGGGCGTGCGCAGCGACTTTGCCGAGACGCTCTTCTGGAACCCGCTGTTGATCGCCGACGCTCAAGGACAGGCCACGCTGGAGTTCGAGCTTTCCGATGCCGTCACCACGTTCCGCGTGTCGGCCGACGCTCACGGCGAAGGGCGCCTCGGTTCGGGCGGCGGAGAGATCGTTTCGCGAATTCCCTTCAACCTTTCGCCCAAGCTGCCCTTGGAAGTCAACGCCGGAGACCGTATTGAGTTGCCCGTGGCCGTGGCCAACGATACGGCCGCGGAGCTGCCGGTGACGCTGGAGTTGTCTCTCGGCGCGGTGGTCGACCGCAGAGAGAACACCACCGCTGAGGGTTCAGGGTTCAGGGTTCAGGGTTCAGCGATCAATGCCGGACCAACAACTCCGCTTCGGCTGGACGGCGGGGCGACCCGCGAATTAACAGTGCCGGCGGGCGGACGGCGGCGTGAGCATTTTACGCTCGACGTGACCGGGCAAAATGGCGAGGCCGTGATCGCGCTTCGCGGGCAGGCCGGCACGCTGGCGGACGCCGTCGAGCGCCGATTGCGCATCGTCCCGCCCGGCTTTCCGGTGAATCTCTCGTATGGCGGCAAGATCACCGGCGAGCAAGAAGTGAGCGTCACGCTGCCCGACGACTGGGTGCCGGGCTCGCTCGAAGTGACTCTGGCGGCGTATCCCTCGTCGCTGGCCGACATTCAAAAGGGCCTTGAAGGTATTTTGCAGGAACCCAATGGTTGCTTCGAGCAGGCCTCGAGCTCGAACTACCCGAATGTTCTCACGCTGGGGTATCTCGAAGAGCACCGCATTGCCGATCCGCAGGTGACGCGCCGCGCTCGCGAGCTGCTGAAATCGGGCTATGGCAAGTTGACGGGCTACGAATGCACGGACCGCGGCTACGAGTGGTTCGGCGGCAATCCGGGGCATGAGGCTCTGACCGCCTACGGCCTGCTGGAATTCCGCGACATGGCGCGCGTCTACGACGTCGACCGGGCGATGCTCGATCGCACCGCCGCCTGGCTGCGCTCGCGGCGCGATGGCCGCGGAGGCTTTTTGCGCAACGACCGGGCGCTCGACAGTTTCGGCGGGGCGCCGGCCGACATCACCGACGCCTATATCGTATGGGCCTTGGCCGAGTCGGGCGAGAAAGACCTCGACGCCGAGTTGAGCCACGTGCAAAAATTGGCGGCCGATAGCGACGACGCCTATTTGGTGGCGCTGGCCGCGGCGGGCTCGCTGGCCGCGGGCCGCGACGACGATGGCCGGCCGCTCCTCAAGAAACTGGCGAAGCTGCAAGCCGACGATGGCCATCTGACCGGCAAGAACGGCTCGATCACCCGCAGCGGCGGGCTGTCGCTCGAAATCGAAACCACCGCGCTGGCCGCCTTGGCATGGTTGCGGGCGGGCGATTTTGCCCGACCGGCCGAACGGGCCGTCGATTGGATCGTATCGCACCGTCAAAGCCAGGGCGGTTTTGGCTCGACTCAGGCCACCATTCTGGCCCTCAAGGCCCTGATCGCCCATGCCAAGACGCATCGGGCCGCCGTCACCGGCGGCGAGTTGATTGTCAAACGCGGCGACGACGTCATCGGCCGGCGGCAATTCACCGCGGGTGAGCACAACGCGATCGAAGTCGCCGGGCTGGCCGCTCAGCTTACGCCGGGAGAAAACCAGTTGAAGATCAGTCTGTCGGGCGACAACCAGATGCCCTACGGGCTCGACGTGAGCTATCGCGTGCGGAGACCGCCCAGCGACGCCGATTGCGCGGTGCGGCTCTCGACGGAGTTGGCCGCGGCCGAGGTAGACGCCGGCCAAACGGTGGCCCTCAAGGCGAAGCTCGAAAACACCCGCGAGGAAGGCCAGCCGATGACCATCGCCATTTTGGGCCTGCCCGCCGGGCTGGAGCCGCGCAAAGAGCAGCTCGACGAGTTGAAGGACGCCGGACGGCTCGACTACTACGAGCTGCGTGCTCGTGAAGTAATTTGTTACTGGCGATCGCTGACGCCGCGGCAAACGGTCGATTTATCGCTCGACTTGGTGGCCGAGATTCCCGGCCGCTACATCGGCCCGGCGTCGCGGGCGTATCTCTATTACACCGCCGAAAAGAAGTCCTGGACGGAGCCGCTGGCGGTCACCATCGGCCCGCGCGAATGACAACCAGCCCCGCCCTAATCGCTCTTGACGTTCAAAACCGGTATGTGGACCAGCCGCCCCCGGCTGGTTGCCAACGCCGACTTCGTCGGCGATCGACAGCCGAGGGCGGCTGTCCCACATGCCGGTTCAGCAATTACTTCTTGAATGGGAGAACCGATGAGAGGCCCCTGCGCGGCGTCCGACGCAGCGACCGCGCCTGAGCGCGCGGCGCTGCCGCTCGAGCTGCGACGGATGCCGTGGCACCCAACGGCAGACTGCGACCCCGTCAGGCTGGAAAGCCTGACCTACGATTGGCTCGTCGCGATCAATTCGCGGACCATTTCGAGCGCGTGCCGCCATTGGTCGGGAAAACTTGGGCTGAACCGATCGACCGCCTCCTGGGCCTTGGCGATTTTTTTGCGACGTTGGGCCGGCCCCATGCCCACCGAATCGAGCAGGTTGTCATAGACGTCGGCCAGTTTGCACAACTGCACTTCGATCGGGGCCGCGGCCAGCGCGTCGTGGTATTGCTGCTCGCGCGTTCCTTCGGCCAGGCGTTTGTCTTTGGACAACGCAGCGACGAAATCGGCCACTCGCCGCCCGAAATGCTCGCTGAGATCGTCGTGATCCGTTTTGGTGTCTTCGATCGTGTCGTGCAGCACGGCGGCGGCCAAGGTGGCAGGATCGCGCACGCCAAACCGCTCGGTCAGGATGGTCATCACCCGCAACGGGTGGGCGACATACGGCGTCTGGCCGTCATTTCGAAAGTGCCCCTGGTGCGCACGCGCCGCGAACGAAATTGCCTTAAGCAGCGGATTGATTTCTTGCTGGTCCATCGAGTCGCCACCCTTGAAAGCCTCGTTCAATATACGTAGTCTGCCCGGTGGCGGTGCATAAGTCAGAATGCAAAATGCAAAAGTCAAAATGCAAAATCACGGTGACTGCGCCACCATTCTCATTTGTCGGATTTGACTTTTGCATTTTGCAT
>DATFDL010000320.1:0-7971 GCA_035252155.1 Pirellulales bacterium
TTCTTGCATCTTCAATTCGCGATTGTCACATTACGAACTGCAGCGGTTCTCGGATAGGCTCTTAAGGGACGGCCTGGAAGGCCATCCTCCATGCGTCACTTTATTCATTCCCCGCTCGGCAGTGAGCGGTGAAAGTGAACATGCCGCCAGCGGCCGGCTTGCCGCTGCCAGACGCGCGTTTCTTCGGTGGCTGCTGTTTCGGGCGTGCCCGACGGGCCGATCTTTTGCACCAGCCGCACGTAACTGATCACGGCGGCGTCGGCGCCGAGCCAGCGCACGTGAGGCGAGGCCATCGTCACTTGCCGCGGCCCGGCGGCCGCCCCAAGGTCAAAATAGTAGCGGTGGAACGGCATGCCGACGATCAACTGCCCGCGGCCCTCCGGCTCGAAGGCCGACAGCGAAGGATCGCAATGCTCTTCGTACGTCGCCCAATCAGCGGCCTGAATGCTCTCGAGCAGCCGTTGGTTCAGGGCGAGTAGCTCTTGTTCGGCCGTCATTTCGTAGAACGGAATTTATTCCGTTCTCCTGCTTGTTGATTTGCTATACGACAAACGGAATGAATTCCGCTCTACGATCAACGGAATAAATTCCGTTCTACGAGGGAAGAACTCCCAGTCTCACCAGTTTTTCGCGGCACTCATCGCGCTCGCGGGAGCGCTTCAACTCGGTCCATCCCGGCGGCTGCACCGCCAGAAAATCGTCGTTTGTGGCCCGCGCGCGCCCCTCGGCAGCCAGCCGCCGCATCAGCCGTTCGATCAGCTCGCAATCGAGCCGCGTGAGAAACATGCCCTGCTGCCGATAGTCGACAAACGCCTCCCACACCAACGGAAACAACGGCCGCACGATCTGCTCGCCCAGCGCCGCCGCGTATTGGCGAATCTCCCATTGGGCGTGGCTGTCCATTCGCAACGCCAAAAAATGGAGCAGGTTGTGCAAGTCGATCTTCCAATACGCCTCGGTATAGGTCGAAAGCGGCAGGTCTTTGCGGGCTTGCTCGCGGGCCACGCCCAGCTCGATCCGCCGTTCATACACTTGCCGGGCCTTCTCCAGCAGCTCGGCTTCGGCGGCCGACAGGTCTTCGCCCAGGTCGGCCGGCAGTGCCTCGCCGCTGCCTTGCCGGTTGGCGGCGGCCTGGCTGCGCCACTGGTGGGCCGGCGTGTGTTGGGCCGCGTCGATGGCCAACGAATACCGCGTGCTGTATTCGTTGACGTTCGCCGTGCGGTGGCGGATCCATTGCCGCCAGGTGTCCATCGGCACGCGAACCAGGAATTTCAGCTCGACCATCTCGAATGGCGTCGTGTGCCGGTGCCGCAGCAGATAGCGGATCAAGCCCCGGTCGTCGGACACCTGCCGGGTGCCTTCGCCATAACTCACACGGGCCGCCTGCACCACCGCCTGGTCGTCGCCCATCACATCGACCAGGCACACAAAACCGTCGTCCAACACGGGGAACTTTTTCCAGCGGAGTTGTTCGACTTGAGCGGCGTTGGTCGGCATGCGGGCTTGAGAAGAAGGGTCAGCGTTAAGATTTGGCCAGGTGTCCAAGCTCCGACTTGATGGAGTCGATGATCTGGTCGACGTCACCGGTGAGGGCGTCGCAGACGCACGTCAACTCGCGGTCCGCGCTTAAGCCGTCTCGGTCACGGATCAGAAAGTGAAGCAGGGTGTTCGCGTTCTCGGGAACCGCGCCGAGCCTTTCCCATGACTCGGCCGCGGCGGAATCGCGAAAGACGAAGAACTCGTTACTCGATGCGGCGTGTTCCCACGCCTCACCGCCATCGAGCGGATGCGTCTGCTCGTCATCGACATTTTGAAAGATTGCCTGTGGCCAGTAGCGGCGACAGACGTCGACGACAATCTCCCCCACGGGGGCGCACTCTGGCGCTGACAACACCACGTCAGTTCGGCCGATCATGAGACGCTCTCTCCCGCATAAAGTTGTCGTTCTTCAGCCACGTCGTAATCATCCGGTGAGTAAAAAATGTAATCCCCTCTGCCTCCTCGTAAAGGCGTCAGGTCTCCCACATCCAAGAATGAAATTGGTGAAATGGTTCATTACGCCGAACTAGCACCGAGTTGCAGTACCCGCAATTATTGTGACACCCTACGCGCGATAATTCCAGGGGAGGATCGATTCGACATCCACGCAGCTTCGCGGAGGAGCTCGTCTTAGCCCATTGAACGTCCGAGCCACGCCTCCGAAAATCCAAAGGCCGCCTTAGCGCTCTTGCTGCTGCTTAGGACAGCCTCGCGGTGGGTGCCACGCGCCTTGAGTTTTCGGGCGGTGGCCGCCCGCTTTCTCCCGGCGTATACTGAAGCAGCGGGCGATCGCCCGAACTGAAAACTGTCACCCATTTCAAGAACGGATGTCCGCTCAAAACCTAGTCGATTCGCCCGTACGAGCCGAATCAGCCCCGCTCGCTGCATCGGCCACGCGTGCCCGCGATCTCGCGCCTTATAAATCGCTCGACAACGCCACGCTGCAAGCCCGCATCAATGCCGTCCGCCAAGAAATGGGGCCGCGGCTGCTAGTGCTCGGCCACCACTATCAGCAAGATGAGGTGATCGCCCTGGCCGATTTGCGGGGCGACAGCTACCAACTCAGCCGCATGGCGGCCGATAGCATCGAGTGCCGGGCGATCGCGTTTTGCGGCGTTCATTTCATGGCCGAGACGGCCGACGTTCTGGTCAATCGGCCGGAGCGGCTCGCTCAGCGCGGGGGCGAGCGCGTGACGGTGGTGCTGCCCGACCTGGCCGCCGGCTGCTCGATGGCCGACATGGCGATGATCGAGCAGGTCGAAGCCTGCTGGGACGAACTGGGCGAGGTGCTCGACACCGCAGACATCACCCCGGTGACCTACATCAATTCGGCCGCCAGTCTGAAGGCGTTTTGCGGGCGGCACGGCGGCATTGTCTGCACATCGAGCAACGCGGCGGCCGTGCTCGAGTGGGCGTTTCGGCGGACCCGCCGAGTGCTCTTCTTCCCCGACCAGCACCTGGGACGCAACACCGCTGTGGCGATGGGCATCCCGCTCGATCAAATGCCCGTCTGGAATCCTCACGCCGAAGAGCTCGGCGGCAACACCGCCGCCACGCTGCAAGCGAGCAAAGTGCTGCTGTGGCAAGGGCACTGCAGTGTGCATGCGATGTTTCGCCCGGAGCACGTCGATCAGCTTCGGGCCAAGCATCCGGCCATTCGCGTGTTGGTCCATCCCGAGTGCAGCCGCGAGGTGGTGGCCAAGGCCGACGTCTACGGCTCGACCGGCAAGATCATCCGCGAAGTCGAAGCGGCCCCGCCCGGCACGAAATGGGCCATCGGCACCGAGTTGCACCTGGTGCAGCGGCTCAAGCAGGAGCATCCTGAGCAAGAGATCCACTTTCTTTCGCCGATCGTCTGCATGTGCGCAACGATGTACCGAATCGATCTGGCTCATCTCTGCTGGAGTCTGGAGAACCTGGCGGCGGGCACGCCGGTCAACGTCATCCGCGTCGACGACGAAACCGCCCGCTGGTCGCTGGTGGCGCTGGAGCGGATGTTGCAAGTGAAATAATTGGCCTTGCGGCCGCGCCTAGTGCCTTGCTACCATCCGCCGCCTTTCTCGACACCGGGCGTGCATCTGCGCGCCCGTCGAGCGGCGGCATCCGTCGCCGAACAAGGACGCGCAACAGGGAAGTTGCCACGCGAGCGAACGGAGTCCGATCGGCCCATGCAATCGTCGACCATGGTGGCATTACGCACGATGGTCATGGTCACCTGCCTGGTGGCCGTGCCGTTGGCAGCGGTGGTCGGCACGGCCTTGCCTAAAGTACTCAAATCGGCATTGCACGGTGAAACCGCCTCGTTTGCCTCCAGGGCCGACTCGCCCGGTGTGGTTATCGAGGACGAGCCGCAATCGCCCGCGGTGCGTGCTCCGCTCTTAGCCGGCGAAGTCGCTGAGGCGTCGTCTGAGGCCGCGCCGGGCGACGAGCCGCCGGCGGACGATCCCGTGCCGGTCGCTCGAATCACGGGGGTCCGGCCAGCGGCAGCCCGCCCGGTCGCCACGATCACCGACGTTCGGCCGACCACCACGACGGGCCTTGCACAGACGGCACCCCTCTGGAGCGCTCCGCCGCGCACCGCCAGACCTTCGGCCGGCGGCCAAGCCACGGTCCAGTCGCGCGCGCCACGACCCTTGTTGAAGACCGATTACACGCCGCCACCAATTCAGTCCACTGCGATTCGAGTGGACGATGGGCCAGAAGCTCCGCTGGCAAGTCTCGAACGCCCGGCCGGTCCGAACGACTCGTTCGCGCGCAGCGAGCGGCGGCTGCGCGAGCTGGGCGCTACGCACTATCGTCTGGAGACGTGGGGAGCGCGTGGCGAGTTTTATCGTTGCACCTGCAATATTCCGGTGCGGCCGCGCAGCCCGGCCGCGCGGCATTTCGAAAGCATCGAGCCGGCGCCTTCCGAGGCCATCGAGGCCGTCATCCGACAGGTCGAGCACTGGCGGACGGAACGGCGACGCTAACCGCGCTCAGCGAAGTTGAGTATTGATACTCGCGATCTTTTCGATCGCCTTTCGCAACGAGGCGGTCGTGCTGCTGAATGCCTGAAGCTGGGTCTGCATGCGAGCGGTTCCTCAAGACGATTGCCAACACTTCATTTCATTCTATTTCCCAGAGAAACATGGCGGGCCCCCAGGCGTCGTTCGAGAGGTTATGATGGATATCAAGGCCCGATTGCTTCTGATTCATCGATTGCTGTTGCCATGATTTCTCAAACCGCCGAATACGCCTTGCGGGCAATCGTCTATCTGGCCGATCGCTCGGAGGCGCCCCAGACCACGCAGCAGATCGCGGAAGTTACCTGCGTGCCCGCTGGCTATCTGGCCAAGGTCATGCAGGGGCTGAGCCGAGCGGGGTTGGTCAAGGCCCAGCGGGGATTGCACGGCGGCTTTACGTTGGCTCGTCCGCCCGACGAGCTCACGGTGCTCGACGTGGTGCGGGCGGTCGACCCCTTGCGGCGCATCGAACGCTGCCCCTTGGGCCTGAAGGGGCATTTGACGCTTTGCCCGCTGCACCGCCGATTAGACGGCGCCGTCGCGATGGTCGAAAAGGCGCTGGGCGAATCGACGATCGCTGAGTTGCTCATCGAGCCGAAACGCGGCAAAAGCCCCAAGCCGCTCTGCTCGATGGAGTGAGGGCACGTCTTGCGAACCGGCAAAACCGTAGGGTGGGACTGGACTGCGCAAAAGCAGCGGTTTTCCGGGCAAATTGTGAGCGGTATTTACGTCAGGTTTTTGTTCCGCTCCGCCACCGCCGGGCTCGTCCCGGCGGAGCGATGATTGAACGCTAGATACCCTCCCGCGCAATCCGTTTTCCACCCGTTTCGGCGTGGCGTCCGCCGCCGAAGGCGGCGGACGCCACGCCGAAACGGGATGGTGGCTTTGAAGCGCGTGCGTCTAGCGTCCAATCATCGCTCGACGGAGGCAAGCTCCGTCGTGGCGGAACAAAAGGTGGATAGGGATCTTCAAAGCGATAAGGCCTCGTTTGCGCAGTCCAAGGTGGGACTCGCTCTCGCTCGGCTCACCCTACGGCCTTGCGAACCGGCCCGTGTGCGGATAGCATTCGCAAGTCCGTAGGTCAGCCTTTCCAGGCTGACACAATTCGCAACCCGGAACCGATAACCAACAGCCGCCGCCATGTCGCCCGACCCGATGACCGCCTTCCTGCAGATGTACGTCTTCGTGCTGGCGGGCTTTGTGGGTTACCAGGTCATCACCCGCGTGCCGCCGTTGCTGCACACGCCTTTGATGTCGGCCACCAACGCCATTTCGGGCATTTCGCTGGTCGGCTCGCTCGTCATCGCCGGCAGAGGTTCCGGCCATCTGGCCAGCTCGATCCTGGGCTTTATCGCCGTCACGGCGGCCATGATTAACGTGGTCGGCGGATTCATGATCACCGACCGCATGCTGAAGATGTTCAAGCGCCAGGAGCCGAAGTCGAAACCGTGACGCCCGCCGCTCTTGTCGCCCTGCTGCTGGCGAACACCGCCGCGCCTGCCGCCGAACCGATCTCGTCGCGCGTGCTGTTGACGCAGGCCTCGTACCTGGCGGCCTCGGTGCTGTTCATTCTGGGCCTCAAAGGCCTCACCCGGCCCGACAAAGCCCGCCGCGGCATGCAGTTGGCCGCGCTGGGCATGCTGGTGGCCGTGATCGGCACGCTCATCGACGCCCAGATCATCACCTACACGTGGATCGTCGCGGGCATGGTGATCGGCTCGCTGGTTGGGGCGGCCATCTCGATCTGGATGCCGATGACCGCCGTGCCGCAACGCACCGCCATCTCGCACGCCTTCGGCGCGTTGGCCGCCACGATGGTCGGCATCGCGCATTTTCACGAAGCCGATCCGCTGCACCCCATCGGCAGCGTCGAGATGGCCGCGCTGGGTTTTGAGGTGCTGTTTGGCTCGCTCACCATCACCGGCAGCTTCATGGCTTTTGGCAAGCTGCAAGGTTTTGTGCCCAGCCGGCCGATCACCTACAAGGGACAAAACGCCTCGAATATTTCGCTGTTCGTGTTGGCGTTTTTGATCTTTGTGATCTTGGTGGTCAATCCCGATGCTTCTTACGCGGCCGTATTGTTTTATCTGATGGTGGTCATCGGCCTGGCGGTGGGCGTGCTGATTGTGCTACCGATTGGCGGGGCCGACATGCCGGTGGTGATTTCGCTGTTGAATTCCTATGCCGGGCTGGCGTCGTCGGCCACCGGCTTCGCGCTGCACAACAGCGTGCTGATTATCGCCGGCGCGCTCGACGGGGCGAGCGGCTTCTTGCTCTCGATCTTGATGAGCAAGGCCATGAACCGCTCGTTCGCCAACGTGCTGTTTGGGGCGTTCGGCGGCGGCGACGCGGCGGCCGGCCCGGCGGCATCGACCGAGGGGCTGACGGTCCACTCCATCTCGGTCGATGATGCGGCCTTGCAGCTTGCCTACGCCCGGCTGGTGATCGTGGTGCCGGGCTACGGCATGGCGGTGGCCCAGGCCCAGCACCAGGTGCGCGAGCTGGCCGAGCTGATCGAAAAGCGGGGCGGCGAAGTGAAGTACGCCATTCACCCGGTGGCGGGCCGCATGCCCGGCCACATGAACGTGCTGCTGGCCGAAGCCAACGTGCCCTACGACCGGTTGTACGACATGGAAGACATCAACCACGAGTTTGGCCGCGCCGACGTGGCCTTGATTATCGGGGCCAATGACGTGGTGAACCCGGCTGCCCGCACCGACCCCAGCAGCCCAATCCACGGCATGCCCATCCTGAACGCCGACCAGGCCCAGCGGATCATCGTGCTCAAGCGGAGCATGAACCCCGGCTTCTCGGGCATCGAGAACGAGCTGTTCTACAATCCCAAAACCTCGCTGCTCTTCGGCGACGCCAAGAGCTCGTTGACGCAGTTGGTGACGGCGGTAAAAAATGCGTAGTCCGTGAGGCCAGTCAGATCGGTTTTGACCTTCAAAATCGGCAATTGTGGGAACCGCCATGTGGCACAGCCGCCCTCGGCTGTGTCGCCGACGCCGGTAGGCGTCGCGGAACCAGCCCGGGAACTCAAACGTCTTGAGGTAGCCTTGATCTCGGTGGGGCACAGCCGCGGCCTCGGCAGTGATCAGCTTTCGCGCCCAACGCCGTCGCGGCGCTTGTCCGCGCGCACGTTACCAATCGACGCCCTGCGGATTGCACATCCTTGTCTCGAACAGACGGCGGATGCGATGGATCCTACATGGCGGTGAATGGCGGGAAAGCGACCTCTCGAAAAAAAACGCCGACCCGTTTTCCGCCGGCGACGCAAAGCCCTCATCGACAAAGGTTTACGATACCGCCATTAGAAGGGTGTCGTGGTAGTTGCGCCGCGCGCGGCGCATTGGGTGGGTATACGGGGCGCGCATTGGCGCAGCGCGCTGCGCCTTTGCCAGCACGCGACACGAGTGTTGCCGCGATG
>DATFDL010000321.1:0-8263 GCA_035252155.1 Pirellulales bacterium
CCATGCTGGCGGTCGGCCCACAATCAGTGATCTTTAGCGCCAGCGCGCCTAGCGCGGGCAGCGCCGAGTCGATCGGCGCCCTGCTCGATGTCGTGCCCGACAGCCAAGCCGCCGAGCAAAACACGAGCGGTGACAACGACACACCGGCGCTGTCGCTCTCGATTCCCAACGTGACGATGATTCCGGGCACGCCGAGCGAGACGCTCACGGGCACGGTCACGCGCAACACGCCGACGACTTATCCGCTGACGGTAACTCTGGCGTCGCTCAATTCGGCGGCGGCGTCCATCGTCGGCCCGACGACGATCACCATTCCCGCGGGCGTGGCTTCGGCCACGTTCACCATCACCGCGGTCGATGCCTTCTCGACCTCTGCCACTACGTTGCAGGGCGCGATCGTGGCGGCGGCCAACGGCTTCGCCAGCGCGACCAGCGCGGTGAGCAGCCAGACGGTCAACGCGATCGTGCAGTACAACCCGCCGGTGCCGGCCGTCGAGGGCGACGTGACCAAGCCCCGCCCGCAAGGCGAGCTGATCGTCTATGCCAACCAGATCGCCGACACGCAGAACAGCGGCATTTTGGTGGAAGACTCGGCGCCTGGCGGAGTGCCCGGCGACAATAACACCAACCTGATCCATCAGGGCGGTCTGATCAACACGCCCACGCTCAACAGCGCGCAGCTCGTCGACGGGGTGGTGATTATCAACAACCTGATCTACGGCGTGGGCGGCAGCGGCATTCGATTCCAGGGCGATCCCTCGGCCAGTCCCGCGGGCTCCGTGCCCTTTGGCCGGATCGTCAACAACACCATCTACGGCGGCGATTCGCAGGCCGGCATCGGCATTATTGTGGCCAACCGGGCCAGCCCGACCATGCTCAACAACCTGCTGGTCAATCTGAGTGCCGGCGTGCTCGTCGATGCCAGCTCGAACGCCGTCTTGGGCGAAAACCTGTTCCAAAACGATCTCACGAACAGCAACGTCGGCACGGGCAGCTTCCCGATCGTGATCGGCGCGGCCACGCCTTCGCAGTTCATCAACCCGAGCACCGATCCCTCAAAGGCCAACTTCTACTTGCAGCCCAACTCGCAGGCCATCGACAGCTCGATCAACAGCCTGCAAGACCGCACGCAGGTGACCTCGGTCACTGGGCCGATCGGCATTCCGCCCTCGCCGATCATCGCGCCGGCCTACGACTTGTTCGGGCAACTGCGCGTCGACGATCCGGCGGTGGCCAACTTCCCCGGTCTGGGCAACAACGTCTTCATCGACCGCGGCGCCGTCGAGTTGGCCGACCACACCGGCCCGACCGCGGTGCTGCTGGCCCCGGTCGACAACAACCAGATCGACCTGGACCGCCGCACGAATATTGTGCTCTTGCGCGGACAGAACCTCTCTGAATTCACGATTCAACTCAATGACGGAGTGGGCAGCGGCATCGACGACAGCACGGTGGCGCCTTACGCCTTCACCGACGTCGCTGCCGGCGCCACCGGTACGTCGATGGGCGTCGGCGGCCAGACCATTACCGTCATCTTCAACGGTGTGACCAGGACGTTCGAGTTCACCGACAGCGCGTTGCCCGCCGGCGACCCGAATACGCCGATTATCGTCAATGGTCCCGACAACGCCGCCACGCTGGCGGCCAAGGCGGTGGCGACCATCGACGGCGGCAGCGGCTTCAACAACGCCAGTGTGGCCACGGCCATCGGGACGCGCATTCGTTTCGCGGTGGGGGTCACTGCCAGCTCGGGCGGCGGAGAACTCACCAGCGGCGTCACTTCCAGCCTCGACTTGCGCGAAGACGGCAAGTTGTTGAAGCCCGGCGTCGATTACACCTTTGCCTACGACAACAACAATCACATCATCCGGCTGATCTCGGCCAGCGGCGTCTGGCCGAACGGCCACCAGTACGACATCTATCTGGACAACGGCACGAAGTTCGATCCGTTCTCCAGTCCGCCCGCTCCGATGACCATCATGGACCGGGCCGGCAACGCCTTGCAGGCGAACGCCGCCGACGGCTACACGCACTTCCGCCTGCTGTTGGCCAACCTGACCAACACGCCGCCGGTGATCAACGCGCCGACGACGACCAATCCGATTTTTGAGTATCAACCGACGGCGCCCACCTCGGTGACGTTCAGCAACGCGCTGGGCGACCCGATTACCGTACTCGACGTCGATTCGGCGGGTGGCAACGAAACCGTCACGCTCAGCTCGAACCAGGGTACGTTTACCGTCGCGAACATCAACGGCGTCACCGTCAACGGCAATGGCACCGGCACGCTGATCATCACCGGGCCGCTGGGCGACCCGACCACGGTGCCGGCGCTGCCGGGCATCGACACGGCGCTCGATGGCTTGGTGTTCACGCCCAACCTCAATTTCCCGCAAGATGTGACGCAGGCCAATGCCGTCATCACCATCGATGCCAACGACAACGGCGAGTCGCCGCCGCCTGCCCGGCAGACGATCGCGACCATCTTGGTGCCGGTGATCGCCGTCAACGACCCGCCGTCTGACAGTGTGCCGGCGTCGAGCGCGGCCAACCCCATCACCACGCCCGAAGACGATCCGCTGGTGTTCGGCGCCGCGGCGCCGGCCGACGGCACGGCGGCGGGAGCCATCACGGTCAGCGACCCCGACCTGAGCGTGGGCGGCCCGGACTACAACAACCCGGCATACCTATTCGAAGAAACCGTGACGCTCAGTTCGGCCGCGGCGGGCAACCTGGGCCTGACCACGGCCTCGGCCGTCACCTTCGTCAACGGCTCGACGAACAACTCGACTACGCTCGATTTCACGGGCACGCTGCAGGCCATCAACCAGGCGCTGGCCGGCTTGACGTTCACCGAGAGCCGCGAGATCGCGGGCTCTGTCACTATTACCTTCACGACGAACGACTTGGGCAATATCGGCGTCGGCCCACCGCCGACGTATGCCAATCCGCTGGTGCCGCTGACCGGCACGGCCACGGTCTTCGTCAATGTGGTCCAAGACAACGACGCTCCGGTGCTCGACACCACCGACGCGGTGCACTTCGCCAGCATTCAAGAAGACTCGGGCACCGGGCTGCCGGGCGAGCCGGGTGACTCCGGTTCGTCGGTGCTGGCCATGTTGCAATCGGCTACCGGCGACGCGCCGCCGGGCCCGAGCAACATCATCACGCTGCTCAACACCGACGAATCGCCCAAGTACGGCATCGCCATCACGGCGCAGAATGTGTCGACGTATCCCGACGGTAGCGCCGGCGGCGCGTGGCAGTTCTCGCTCGATGGCGGCAAGAGTTGGGCCAACTTCCCCACGGTGGCCAACAGCAACGCCCTGCTCTTGGACGGCGCCGATCTGGTGCGGTTCTTGCCCAATCCGGAGTTCAGCGGTACGGCGGCCAAGGGCACGGCGCCCAGCCTCACGTTCAACGCCTGGGACCAGACCTACGACCTGACGACGGGCGGCGTCGACGTGCATGGCACCACCGTCGACCTGACGAAGCGCGGCACGGGACTGAGCTGGCCCTTCAGCGTCGGCAGCACCGCGGCCACGCTTGATGTCACGCCCGACAACGACGCGCCGACTCTGGCCGTCGACGCCGCGGCGCCCCTGTTTTTCAAGCCGGTGCATGAGGACGCCGGCACCGGCGAGCCGGGCGAGCCGACCGACCCGGGCGCCACCGTGCAATTCATGCTCACCTCGCAGGGAGCGAACGCGCCGGCCGCGGGAGTTGTGGTTCCGCACGCCGAGGACGCCCAGATCGGCATTGCGGCCACCGGCCTCAACGACCAGTCGATCGGCACCTGGTCGTATTCGCTCGACGGCGGCAAGACGTGGAACAACTTCCCCACGCTCTCCACGAGCAACGCGTTGCTCTTGGATCAGAATGATTGGGTCCGCTTCTTGCCCAAGCCCGAGCTGAGCGGCACGGCGGCGGCCGGTAACGCGCCCAGCATAACCTTTGTGGGCTGGGACGAAACCTACGACCTGTTCTATCACCAGGCCGACACGCACGGCTCGCTGGTCGATCTGACCAAGACTGGCACGATGGGCAGCACGCCATTCAGCAATCTGGCGACGCCCGCCACCGCCACGCTCGATGTCACGCCCGACAACGACTTCCCCACGCTCGACACCACGGACACGGTGTTCTTCAACACCATTCTGGAAGACGCCGGCAGCGGCGGCTCGGAACCGGCCGACGGCGGACAAACCGTGTTGACCATGCTCAGCTCCGCCGGCCCGACCGTGGGCAGCATCGTCCATCCGCACGCTGAAGGCACGGCGGCCAATGGCCTGGCGAATCCGGGCATTGCCGTGACTGCGGCCACGGGCACATCCGACGGCGTATGGCAGTATTTCAACGCCACCACCAAGCAGTGGGTGAACTTCCCGACGGTCTCGCTCAGCAACGCCTTGTTGCTCGACGGCAACGACCAGGTGCGTTTCTTGCCCAATCAAGAATTCAACACAAAGACGGCGGCTGCGCCGAGCCTTAGCTTTATCGCGTGGGACGAAACCTACGACCTGACGACGGGCGGTCCCGATCCTGACCAAACGACGGTCGACCTGACCAAGCGCCAGGGCGGCGTCGGCAGTTGGCCCTTTAGCGATCCGACGAAACCGGCAACCGCCGCCATTAATGTGACCGCCGACAACGACGCACCGACGCTCACCACCAGCACCGTCGCGCTGGCGGCCATCCCTGAAGACGCGGGCAGCGGCTTCCCGGGCGAGGCCTCAGACAACGGCTTCCAGATTTCGGCCTCGACCAGCAGCCCCGCCAAGACCACCGACGGGTTGGCGAGCTACATCCAGATGACCGCCGCCGACGCCAAGCTGGGTATCGCGGTGACCGGCGCCACCGGCACAAGCATTGGCACGTGGGAGTATTCGCTCGACGACAAGAGCTGGGTGGCTTTCCCCACGGTGGCGACCAGCGCGGCGTTGCTCTTGGACGGCGGCGACTACATCCGCTTCCTGCCCAATCCCGAAGCGAGCGGCACGGGGACGAACGCGCCCACGCTTACCTTCCACGCCTGGGACCAGACCTACGATTTGCTCACCGGCAAGATCGACGCCGCTTCGACCGCGACGCCCTCGACGATCGATCTCTCGAAGCTATCGACCGACACCAGCGGTTCGTCGCCGTTCAGCTCCACCACCGCCACGGCCTCACTGCCAGTGACGCCCGACAACGATGCGCCGACGCTGAGCCAAATCACCATCACGTTGGCGGCCATCCCGGAAGACGCGGGCAGCGGCGGCAAAGAGGCGACAGACCCCGGCTTCCAAATCTCGACGAAGGCCGGCTTCCTCAACGACATCACGCTCAACGCCGAGGGTGCAAAGCTGGGCGTGGCCATCACCGGTGCCACCGGCTCGGCCATCGGCGCGTGGCAGTACTCGCTCGACGGTACGACTTGGATCTCCTTCCCGGCGGTGTCGACGAGCAAGGCCCTGCTGTTGGACGGCAACGACTACATCCGCTTCTTGCCGAATCCGGAAGCGAGCGGCACGGGCACGAATGCGCCCACGCTCACGTTCCACGCTTGGGACCAGACGTACGATTTGCTCACCGGCAAGAGCGACGCAGCCTCGACCACGACGCCCTCGACGATCGACTTGACCAATCTAGCGACCGACACCAGCGGTTCGTCGCCGTTCAGCGCGGCCACGGCCACGGCCAGCATGGGCGTCACGCCCGACAACGACGCGCCGACCTTGACCACCGGCGCGATCATGCTCACGGCCATTCCCGAAGACGCCGGCACCGGTTTCCCGGGCGAAGCGGCCGATCCGGGCTTCCAGATTTCGTCGACGACCAACGGCCTGGCGAACTTTATCACGCTCAACGCCGAGGGCGCCAAGTTGGGCGTCGCGATCACGGGCGCCACCGGCTCGGCCATCGGCGCGTGGCAGTATTCGCTCGACGGCACGACTTGGATCGCCTTCCCGGCGGTGTCGACGAGCAAGGCCCTGCTGCTGGATGGCAGCGATTACATCCGCTTCTTGCCGAAGCCCGAATCGAGCGGCACAGCCACCAATGCGCCGACGCTCACGTTCCATGCATGGGACCAGACCTACGATCTGCTCACCGGCAAGATCGACGCGGCCTCGACCTCGACGCCCTCGACGATCGACCTGACGAATCTGGCCAGCGATACCAGCGGTTCGTCGCCGTTCAGCACCGCCACGGCCACCGCGAGCCTGAACGTCACCCCCGACAACGATGCGCCGACGCTAAAGGCTGCGACGTATGCTCTGCCCTCGCTGCCCGAAGACGCCGGCAGCGGCACACCCGGCGAAGCAGCCGACCCCGGTCTTGCGATTTCGGCAGCGGCAGGGCTGGCGGGCGACATCACGCTCAAGGCCGAAGGCGCCAAGCTGGGCATCGCGCTGACCGGCATCACGCAGACGGCCAACGGCAGTTGGCAAGTCTCGTTCGACGGCGGCAAGACCTGGGCCTTGACGCTCGACCCGGCCACGCTGGGCCTGACCAAGGCGCTGTTGTTGGATGGCAGCGACTGGCTGCGGTTCTTGCCGAATCAGGAGTTCAGCGGCACCGCGGCGGCCGGCACCGCGCCCAGCCTGACGTTCTACGCCTGGGACCAGACCTATGACGCCCTGACCGGCGGCTTCGATGCGGCCTCGACCGCGACGAAGCTCAGCACTGTCGATCTCACCGGCGTGGCCGCCGACACCAGCGGCTCGCTGCCCTTCAGCTCGGCAGCGGCCACCGCCACGATGGACATCATCGCCGACAACGACGCGCCCACGCTCTCGACCACGGCGATTACGCTAACGCCCATTCCCGAAGACGCCGGCAGCCTGCTGCCCGCCGAAGCGCCCGATCCCGGCTTCCAGATTTCGGCGCTCACCGCGCCCACCGCCACCACGGCGGCCGGTTTCGGCAGCTACATCACGCTCAACGCGGCCGACGCCAAGCTGGGCATCGCGGTGACTGGCGTCACGCAGACCTCTGGTGGCCAGTGGCAAGTTTCATTCAACGGCGGGTTGACGTGGCCGGTCACCATCGACCCGACGACTGACCGAACCAAGGCGCTGCTCTTGGACGGCAGCGATTACATTCGGTTCTTACCCAATAAAGAGTTCAACGGCACGGCGTTGAAGGGCACCGCGCCGACGATTTCGTTCGTCGCTTGGGACCAGACCTACGACGCCGGCACCAAGATGGCCGACGTGCAAGACACCACGGTCAACCTGAACGTGACGGGCACCGGCGGCAGCACGCCCTTTAGCACGGCGACTGCGGTGGCCAGCATGGACGTCACGCCCGACAACGATGCCCCGGTGCTCACGCAGACCGCGATCACGCTGACACCCATTCCCGAGGACGCCGGCAGCGGCGGCGCCGAAGCCAAGGACTCAGGTTTCTTGATTTCGGCGCTCACCAGCCCCACGGCGACCACAGCCAATGGTTTTGGCAGCTACATCACGCTCAAAGCCGAGGGTGCAAAGTTGGGCATCGCGGTGACCGGCGTGACGCAAACGGCCAACGGCAGTTGGCAGGTATCGTTCGACGGCGGCGCGAGCTGGCCGTTGACGATCGCTTCGACTACCAGCGTCGCCAACGCGCTGTTGCTCGACGGCAACGATAAGATCCGCTTCCTGCCGAACCAGGAGTTCAGTGCCACCGGCGCCAGTGCGCCCACCTTGTCGTTCGTCGCTTGGGATGAAACCTACGACACGATCACCAAGACGGTCGATCTGCCTTCGACTGCCTCGCAAACGATCACGGTCAATCTGACCTCGGCCGTGAACGACACCAGCGGCTCGCTGCCATTCAGCTCGGCCACGGCTACGGCGACGCTGGCCGTGAATCCCGACAACGACGCGCCTGTGTTGGCTTCGCAGAATGTCGCGTTGGCCTCCATTCCCGAGGACGCGGGCAGCGGGCTGCCGGGCGAGGCGGCCGACCCCGGCTTCCAGATTTCGTCGGCCACCGCCGGGGTCGCCAGCGATATCACGCTCAAGGCCGAAGGCGCCAAGTTGGGCATCGCCGTCACCGGCCTCACGCAGACCGCCAACGGCAGTTGGCAGGTATCGTTCAATGGCGGCGTGAACTGGACCACGATCACGTCGTCGCAGGTCGGCCTGACCAAGGCACTGCTCTTGGACGGCAGCGATTTCCTGCGGTTCCTGCCCAATAAAGAGTGGAGCGGCACGGGCGCCAACGCGCCGTCGCTGACGTTCTACGCTTGGGACCAAACCTACGACATCATCACCGGCAAGATCGACTCGGCCTC
>DATFDL010000322.1:0-24595 GCA_035252155.1 Pirellulales bacterium
TCGGCCTGCGACGAAAGCAGATAGGCTGTCACATCGCGGGCCGGATCGGTGACCGAACGATCGGCGCCGGTGATCGGCAGCAAAAAGACGTTGGGCATCACGGTCCGGGCGTGATAGCGGTTCGGCTCGCGCACCCAGCTATAGAGCCAGCGCTCGCCGCGCTCGCCCTTCAATTTGGCGCCGATCCGCGAGAGATCCGGCCCCTGCGACTCTTTCATCTCGGGGAAATCGCGATGCTGATGACAAGCCAGGCAGCCGCGCGTCTGAAGCACTTCTTTGCCGCGCTCGGCAGACGGCTCTTCGGTGACGCCCTCGGAATACTCGGCGTACTCAAACGGCTGGCTCTGATCGAGCAGATACTCGGCGATCGCCCGGATCTCGACCGGCTCGAACCGTTTGGCCTCGGTCAGGCCGGGACTTTCGACCATCATCGGCTGCTGCTTGGCGGCGTCGCGGAACTTGGGACGACCCTGTTCGTCCATCGCCTGCTCGGGCACCAGGTGGTCCCAGAGGCCAAAGAACCGCGGCATGCGAGTGCTGGGGCGGAAGTCGGTCGGGTTCTTGATCCAACTGTAGAGGAAATCGAAATCGACCTTCTGGCCGACGTAACGCAGGCTCGGCCCGACCTTGCGATACTCGCCGGGCGTTTCGTCGTTGGCGCCGAGAATGGTCGCGAGCTTGTGCGAGTCGGCCGTCAGCCGCGCGTGGTCGGGCGCGCGGGCCGGCTCATCGCCGGCCGCATCGACTGCCTCGTCGCCGGCGACTTCGCTGCCGGTCTTTTCGGTGACTTGCGGCTCTTTCTTGTCGGCGGCGGGCACCAGAGCGGCGTCGGCACGGATCGACTCGGCCAGCAGCTTACGGGCTTCGTGCCGCTCAGGGCCGGCGATCACTTCGTGCGCCAGCTCGCGCTCGCGGTCGGTGAGCCCCGGATCGATCAACAGTTGCTGAGCGGCGGCAAAGTACATCGGCTCGGCCCGCAGATCGGGACCGCGGCGGCGGTTGGGTCCGTCCCAGCCATTGATCTCGTGGCAGCCGAAGCAACCGAACTTTTCGATCGTATGGTGTCCAGCCAGCAGCTTGGGAGCGGGCGGATCGGGAAAGCGGTCGCTGGCCGCCAGTTCGACCACGTCGTGATGACACTTCAAGCAGAGGCTCTCATTGAACCGCTTGGGCGTCATTGGAAATAGCCAGTTGTGATTGTTGAACCAGCCGTGATCGCGATGCCACTCTTCGGCCTCGGCCGGCGTGTTGGGCGTGTGCGAAGCCCACTTGAACTGAGTGGCGCTGCCTTGTCCATCGTGGCAGATGGTGCAGCCCATCTCGCCGAGCTTGTGCGGGCTGAGCGAACCGACGAACAGATCGAGCCGCGGATGCGAGGTGAACGGCTGAGGCGTGCCGCGCCGCAAGTGCAACGTCAGCGGCTTACCCCAATCGACGCTTTCGAGCAGATTGCTGATCGCCCGCTTGCGCTCGATCAGCTTGACATCGTTGATTTGTTCGATGACGTCGCCCGGCTCGATGCGAGCGTTGGCGGCGGGCGAACGCGGCCGCACCACGGTTACCGTCACGTCGTTGGCGTCGAACGTGCCCTGCCGGCCCAACTGCAGGCCGTAGGCGTTCGACAATCTATATTGCAGCTTTTGCTCCGGGATGGCATCGCGCAACTCAGCCCGCTGCCAGAACCACGCCTCCTTGGCGGCCTTTTCCATTTCGTTGAGGCGTTCCTGCTGCTCTTCGGTGATTTGCGGCGGCGCCTCGGGCGTGGCCAGCGTCACCTCAAGACGTTCGATCGAGTCGTAGCCAGGGGCGACCGCCGAGCCGGGCGCGGTCTTGTCGATGCCCTGGTGGCACGTGGTGCAACGGTCGAAGCGGGCCACATCGCGAAAATTGTTGTTCCAGGTGAGCTGCGGCAGCCAGATGTTGTCGATCTTGAGCGGCCGGCCGAACGCGTCGATGACCGGCAATTCCAAAATGCGCTTCTGGGCGGTGTCGCTCCGCTCTGCAAAAGCGGCCTCGAGCCGGGCCACCTCGGCCTGATGGTCCGACAGTGCCTTTTGGGCGGCCGTTTCGGGGGCAACGATCTGGTCGACGAGCTTTTGTAGCGCCACGCGGTGGTTTTTGGCGTTCTGAGCCAAGGGCAGCAGGGTATCGTTGATTTCGCCCTCGGTTTCTTTGACGCGCTCTTCAAGCTCGGCCTGACGCAACTCATCGGCGCCGTTGGCCACCGCGATGTCGTACTCACTGCGCTTGCCATCGAGCTCGGCGCGCTTGAATTTCAGGTTGCGCTGCTTGTTCTCTTCGTCCTGACGGGCCTTGACCAGCACGTCTTGTAGTGCCGAGAGCAAATCGGTGCGCAGCTCGATCAACTCCTTGAGGTCATCGTCGCTGAGCGGCTCGTCGATGTCCCTAGCGCCCCCCGTGCGTCCCGGGCGAAGCGCCGTCTCGGCCTGAACTAGCTTTTCGTAGGCCCCTTCGATTCGGTCGATATTGTAGCCATTGTGCGGCTCTTGGTGAGCCACGCGTTCGAACTCGTCGATCAGCTCGCGCGGGGGCGATTCGCTTTTTGCCTCGTCGCGAGCCTTTTTGAGATCCTCGTCGCGCTTATAGTATTCAGCCGATTCCTCGCCGCTGATTCGCGCGGCCGCCGTGTAGCTCTCCAAATTGCGGAACTGCCGCTGCACCACCTTCCACTCGCGGTTGTGGTCGGCCGCCATCATCCACAGCGTGCAGAGCAACATCAGCACGCCCGTGACGCCGAAGATCACGTGCAAGAGCTTCTGGTTGCGCCAAGTTTGTTCTGTCGCGGGCATGCTAAAAGTTCAAAAAGTATTCCGGGATGCTGATGATGTATTTCAGGTTGAACGTCCAACGCAGCACCATCTTGATCGGCAGCGTGGCCATCAGCAGCAGCAAGTTCGACATCACCATGTAGCGGATGAACCCCATCCGCACGAAAAACTTGCGAAACACCGTGGCGGCCATCAGCGGCGGCAAGAACATGAAATAGGCCACCACAGCGATGATGCCGGGAGCTTCGCGTAACAGGATGTAACCAAACTGCAACCCGGCGCCGCTGCCTTCGGGCGCGCGGGGCATGCTCTGCTGCAGGCCATATACCCAGAAGTATTGCGAAAGATCGACGTTGCTCAACGGCAGCACCTTGTGAACGTCCCACTCCTCAAACGGCCCGAAAAAGTTCCAGTTCGGCCCGCGCAAGAACGTGCCCAGCACGATCAGCACGACCCAGAGCTGCAAAAAGCCGATCTGAAACACGATATAGCTGAACCGCCGCTGCTCGATCGTAAAATAGCCGTTGCCCTGCCGGTTGAAATCGAGGAACGGTATAGCCATCAGGCCCACTAGCACGACGCTGGGCAGCACCACGCCGGCGTACCACGGGTCAAAGTAGACCAGCATCTCTTGCAGGCCCAAAAAGTACCACGGGGCCTTCGAGGGGTTGGGCGTCTTGACGCTACTTGCCGGGTCTTCCAGCGGCGCTTGCAAGGCGATGCCCCAGACCAGCAAGAGCGCCGTCAGGGCGATCATGCAGATCAGCTCGGTATAGACCAGGTCGGGCCAGACAAGCACCTTTTCATCGTCGAGTTTTTCCAGCGGCGGCAGTCCCTGGCGAATGCGGTCGTCGTTGCGGACCGCCTGATAGGCCGAAAGCCACGTGAAAAAGCCGAGCAAGAACACCAGGCCGACGATCGGCACGTTGTCGGGCTTGCGCACGATCTCGGCGAAGGTGGGATCGGTCATGGACAGCCCCATCACCAGCAGGGCCAGATTGAACCCGGCCCAAGCCACCACCGGCTTGACGAAGAACCGCCGGCCCAGAAAGAGAATGGTCAGCGAGGCCAGCGCGCCCAGCGTCAGCGTCACCGGCCCAGAAAGCGTATTGACGGCGCCCTTGATCACGTCGGCCAACTCGGGCGGCCAGCCGATCATGGTGAACGGCGCGAGGATAAAGAAGAACGTGCCGACGAGCAACCAGAGCAAGACGTTGGTGAACGGCAGCAGGCCGAGATGAAAGTACGTGATCGGGCCTTTGCGCCACAGCCAGAGCGCGGCCACCCAATTCATTGCGCACAGCAGCAGGTAATAGAAACCCAGCCCAGTGGCGATGTCGTTGATAAATGCGTCGTGCGAGACGTGCATGAGCAGGGGTCGGAGGTCAGGGGTCGGGAGCGTTCAGGGTTCGCCGAGGTTTCAGGGTTCGCCGAGGGTTCAGGGTTCAGGGTTCAGGGTTCAGCATTTTAGTGCATCATGTGTTGTGTCGGCGCAACCATCGCATTGTCGCAACGAGACATAATCTCCGAATCCATTCATGCGCCGACCGGCAAACGCTCACGAAAGTGCTGAACCCTGAACCCTGAACCCTGAACCCTAAAAAGAACCCTGAACCCTACAACGGTCCGCTTATCCCGCCGTCCTTGCGCACCCGCCAAAAATGGATGGCGATCAAGAGCGACACGGCCAGCGGAATGGCGACACAGTGTAGTACGTAAAACCGATTGAGCGTTTCTTCGCCGACGAAGCGGGCGCCCAGCAAGGCAAACCGCGCGTCGGAGCCGTTGGTGATCATGTCGATGCCGCCCAGCGTAAGCAACTGCTGGCCCGGCCCCTCGTGGCCCAGCAGCGGCGTGGCGCGGGCCATGTTCGAGCCGACCGTGATGGCCCAAATGGCCAACTGGTCCCAGGGCAACAAGTATCCGGTGAACGATAGGAGCAGCGTTAATAGCAGTAAGATGACACCGACCACCCAGTTGAACTCACGCGGCGGCTTGTAGCTGCCGGTGAGAAACACGCGATACATGTGCAGCCAGGTGGTGATGACCATGGCGTGCGCGCCCCAGCGGTGCAGCTCGCGCAAGATGCCCAGGCTGACGACGTCGCGCAGGGCGGTGATGTCGGGATAGGCCCACTCCAGCGTCGGCCGGTAGTAGAACATCAACAGCACGCCCGTCACTGTCTCGACCAGAAACAGAAAAAACGTGACGCCGCCCATGCACCATGTGTAGCTCAGCGCGATCCCCTGCTTTTTGATCGAGACCGGGTGCAGGTGCAGGAAGAAATTGGTGAGCATCACCACGATCCGATTGCGCCGGTCGATGGGCATCGGATGCCGGAAGACGCTTTTCCAGACCTGCGAGTTGCGGATCGATTCGCTGAGAGACGGCATGGCGAGGGGCTAGGGACTCGGGTTCTGGTTTCTGACGTCTGTAGGGAACGCCCTCTGTGGCGTTCCGCGAACTGCGATTCGGCCTCGCGCCGCCCCTCACGGAACGGCACGGAGTCCGTTCCCTACAGAGGTCGCTCGTGGTTGCAATTCAATTCGGATTCCATGTTTGTCACTAGCCCCCAGCCCCAAGCCCCTTCTTCACACGGGCACGAAGCAGTCGGCATTTTTCCACTGGCCCATTTCTTCTTGAAACATCTTGCTCTTGTCGATTTCCAATTGGCCGTCGTCGGCCAGGCGGATGGCATAGCGCTCCAGCGGGCGTGGCGCGGGGCCCTCGAAGTTGATTCCGTCTTTGTAAAAACCGCTGCCATGGCAGGGGCATTTGAATTTCTGCTCGCCTTCGAGCCAGTTGGGCGTGCAGCCCAGATGGGTGCAGACGGTGCGCAAGGCGTAGATCTGCAGTTGACCTTGATACTCGGCCTTGACCACCCAGACGCCGAACTGAGCTTTGAACTTTTCTTCGACCATGCCCGGTGCGAAGTCGCTGGGAAAGCCCACTTTGAACTTGCTGGGCGGCTCGATCAACACGTTGGGAAACATGAACCGCGCCGTGCCGAGCGTCCATAGCCCAAGCGTGGTGGCCAGCGAGGTAAAACCCATTCCCAAGAACGAGCCGACCGCAAAGCTCAAAAATCCGCGGCGGCCGTCATCGACCACGGCGGTGGCCGCCGGCTTGGCCTTGGCATATTCGGGCTTGGCCGGCATCGGCGGGACGGCGGGTTTGCCGGGCTTGGCTTTTTCGGCTGCTTCGGGCTTGAGCCGGGCGGCGGCTTCGGCCTTCGAGAGCGGACCGGGGCGGTGCTGACTTCGAGCAGCCGCCAAAATACTGCTGGTGTCCTTGACCGCGGCTGCGCCCGTCTTGGCCGGCTTCTCCGAGGGTTTGTCGGCGCTCTTGGCGGCGGCCGGTTTGGCAGCGGGTTTGGGCGCTGCCGCCGGCTTTTCGGCTTTTGGCGCGGCGGCGGGGGTGCCGCCTTTTTCGCGGGCCGCCTTCAGGATGTCGGCCACGCTGGGCCGTCCGCCCGCCGCGGCCGGCTTTGGCTTGGCCGCCGGCTCTTTCTTGGCGGGGGCCTCGGCAGCCGCACCAGAAGTTTCCGCGGTCGTCTCGGCAGGCGCCGCCTCGGCTGGCGCGGCCGCAGCCTGCGCAGCCGGCTCGCCGCCGCCCGTTTTGCTGTCGCCTTTTCGCGCGGCGGCCAAAATCTCGGCCACCGACATTTTTTTCTTGTCAGCCATGCCTTGTGATAAATTTCACAATGTTTGCCGCTATGGTTGTATCCCGCTCAACTTGCTTGTCAACCACCCCGATGCAGAGGGCATCGTCGTTAATCTAACGCGCGACTCGCCGGAGGAAAATCCCTAATCGGCGGATTACACTCTTGTAAGAAATGGCATTTACATCGCAACCGCTCTCGATCTTTGACGCGCTCGAAGCCATAGTGCGTCGCGATCCGGGGCGTCGAGGCGTGGCGAGCTATCGCGTCGATGGATCCTGGCTGGCCGCCGGTGAACTGGAGCGCGCGGCCCGCGAATTGGCGGCCCACGCCAAGTGTGTCGCAATCGTGACAGGCTTTTGCATCACCTCCGCCGAGCCGCCCGCGGCCGAAACCGACGGTCCGCCCGGCGCTCTTTATTTGGCCCAAGCGTTCATAGCTCTGGGCATCGAGACGGTCTTGCTCAGCGATCGGTTTGGCCTGCCGCTGCTCGAATGCGGCCGCCGGGCGTGGGGCCTCGAGGCTGAAATCGTCGAGACGCCTCTCGGCGCCGAATCGGAGAAGCGAAAGGCCGGAGACGCCGCCGTGGATTGGTGTCATCGCTTTTTCGCTTCTCCGCTGGGCCGCCGGCTGACGCACTTGATATCGATCGAGCGCGTCGGCCCCAGCCACACGGCCGATTCGCTCGCGGCACAGACACGTGGCGGGCCGTGCCCCTTGGAGCAGTTCGCTCGCGAGGTGCCGCCCGAGCATCGCGGCGTCTGTCATAACATGCGTGGCGTGTCGATCGACGCCGTCACCGCGCCCGCGCACCTGTTGTTCGAGGCGGCCGCGCGTGACGCGTCAATCAGGACCATCGGCATTGGCGACGGGGGCAATGAGATCGGCATGGGCTCGCTGCTGTGGGAGACGCTTCGGGCGGCGCTAACCGGTGAGCACGCCGGGCGGACGATTTGCCGCATTGCCACCGATCACCTGATCCTGTCGGGCGTGAGCAACTGGGGCGCGTATGCGCTGGCCTGCGCCGTGGCCGGGCTGCGCAGCCGCGCCGACCTTTTGTCGGGCTGGGACGGCGCCATTCAGCGCCGCTTGATCGAGCGCCTGGTGCAAGACGCCGGCGCGGTCGACGGCGTCACCGGCCGCCGCGAGCCGACCGTCGATGGAATTCCCCTGGACGATTATTCCGCCATCGTGGATCAAATTGTTCGCACCGCGCGGCGGCACTCAATATTCGGGCCAACGGTCTAGCTCCCGGTCCATGCCTTCCTCTGCTAGTACCTGTTCAGCATCTGGATCGAGTTTAGCGCACTCGGCTGCCAGCCGCGTCCTATTCACGCGGGCTAGCTTGTCTTGAAGGGCCTCCTGAACTGCTTTGCTTCGATTCGGAAAGACTCGCTGCGCAATCAGCCGGTCTAGTTGGCTGAGAAGCGTGGAGTCAATCGTGACTGCAACTTTGGCGCTGGCCATGATTCACCTTAACCCGCGGGAAAGTATTCATCATTATACCATATGGGCGCCAAACGCGGCCGCGGCTCACGCCGCCGATGCTGGCAGGGCCGACGGCATGCGGCGAACCACCTCGCGCCAGAGCGTGGGGATTGTCCGCCGGTGGTCGCCGGCAAAGTAGTAGCTGCGCCCGCCGTCGGCCACCGTCCGCACCAAGATCGTCTTCCAGGGCCGATAGTAATACTGAGGATGGTCCTTGGCGGGCGTGCCGTCGCGGTAATCATCGGGCAAGTTGACCAGATCAAACACCGCCGTCGTGAAGCGGCGGATCTCCTCGCCCCGCTGGCGCGCCACGTTGCGGGCCATGGCAAGCGCCTTGAGATAGACCTCGGGCCCCGTGACGGCCGAGCCGATGTTCAGAAATACGCCCCCTTCGAGCCGCCGCACGCTTTCGGCGAAGATCAAAAAATCGGTGAAACTGGTCGCCCCCAACGCCGCGCCGTCGCAGTTGGCGTGGGCGTGGATGATGTCGCTGCCGATGCTGACGTGGGCGGTGACCGGCACGCCCGTTCGCCAGCCGGCCGCGGCCAGGCTCAGCTCGCGATGGGCAAAACGCTCGTGCTCGATCACGCGGCCGATCGCCTCACCCAGGCCTTCGCCGCGTCGGGCGGCTTCGGCGATGATGTCGTTCAGACGGCTGGTTTGTTGCCACAGGCCGAACTGACCGAGCTGGATCCATTTGGGCACGCTTTCGCTCGTGCCGCCAATCAACGCCAACTCGAAATCGTGGATCAGCACGGCGCCGTTGGCGGCCAGGTGCGTAATGACGCCGCGCTCCATCAGGTCAATCAGATACCGCGACAGACCCAACTTGACCGGATGCCCGCCGATCATCGCGATCACCGGCCGCCCGTTGCGCCGCGCCGCCACGATCTGGTCGATCAGCTCCGGATATTCGGGATGGTCAAACGGTTCAAACGGGGCATCGAGCGTGCGGCAGTCGGCGGCCCGCAGGTCGTGTCCACGTGAGGCGAGATCGGCCAGGCGGATTTCGCGGCGATCGAAGAGTGGATAGCGGCTCATGGCTACGACCATAGGCGGAGCCGGTGGTTTGGGCCAAGAGCAGTTTGCAGGATGTTTACTCTTAAGTTGCGTAAACTGGATGTGTCAGGTTGCGATATTCCGGAGACGGCTTCAAAGCGGTGAATTGGGCGTGGCGGCGCTTGCCCGCTGCGAGATCGTAATAGTTGATGGCGCCGTCACCCGCGGTATGTGCGACCGCGAGAACGGTGCTCGTGTGGGAATCCGCTTATGGCGACAGCAATTCGCCGCTCGTGGCGTTCCACACCCCCATTCGTATGACTGCCGAGAGGCGCACACATCGTGCGGCCGTCGGCCGAGATCGAAAGCCCGCGGCCCCCGCGCCACCTAGGAGGAACTTCGATCGACCGACGCACACCCCGTCGGAGGTTGCCGGAAGGGCAACACTATCTTCGGGATCGCTGGACGGAACGATTCGTGTTAGCCTGAAAGGCCTTCGCTGCTTCCGGCGTGGGTGGGTTCTGCAATTTCTGCAATATGCGCAACGCGATCGACGATTGCAGGGGTGACGCCCGCGGCAAAAGCTCGTTTCGCCTTGTATACCGGCAGGCGTTGGCCATACTATAGGCCGGTGAGCTTGCGAGTCCCGTCTTTGACTCACGATTGAGACGTCCGCGTGACGTAACCGGGATAGGTGCGACTCGCAAACTCGTCCCACCCCACGGCCTCTATCGAATCGGTTCGATGATCGAGACTCAAGAAATTGCACCGGATGCGCCAAGCGGCGCCGACCGCTGGCAGGCGCTGGCCGACCGGGTACTCGATGGTTCGGTCCTGACGCGCGACGAGGCGCTGGCAGTGCTGGCCGCGCCTGATGAGGAGTTCCTCGACCTGCTGGCGGCGGCCTATCGCGTGCGGCGACGATACTTCGGCAATACGGTGCAGCTCTATTTCTTGATGAATGCCAAGAGTGGCCTGTGCCCGGAAGACTGTGCTTATTGCTCGCAGTCGAAGGTGTCTGAGGCCGAGATTCCGCGTTACAACATCCTCAACCGCGAGAAGCTGCTCGACGGCGCTCGTCTGGCCGCCGAACGAAAGTCGAAGACCTATTGCATCGTGATTTCGGCCCGGGGGCCGAACGAGCGCGAGATGGACGCGGTCGAACGAATCGTGCCCGAAATCAAGCGGCGCTACGATCTGGAGATCTGCGCCTGCCTGGGGCTGCTCACGCCCGACCAGGCCCAGCGGCTGCGGGCCTGCGGCGTCGACAAGGTGAATCACAACCTGAACACCAGCGAAGCCTATTACGGCGATATCTGCTCGACGCACACTTTTCAAGACCGGCTCGAAACGCTCCGCGCCGTGCGGGCCTCGGGCATGCAGCTTTGCTCGGGCGGAATCTTGGGCATGGGCGAAAGCGACGCCGACGTGGTCGACCTGGCGTTCACCTTGCGCGAGCTGGGCGTCGAATCGATCCCCGTCAATTTTCTGAACCCGATCGACGGTACGCCGTTGTCGGGCGTGCGGCGATTGAACCCGCGCCAATGCCTGAAGGCCCTGTGCATGTTCCGGTTGGCCAATCCCGCCAGCGAGATCCGCATTGCCGGCGGGCGTGAGCTGCACCTGGGCACGCTGCAACCGCTGGGGCTGTACCCGGCCAACTCGATTTTCGTCGGCGACTATCTGACCACCCAAGGCCAGCCGCCGGAAGAAGACTACCGGATGATCGAGCAGCTTGGGTTTGTCATCACGCGCGAAGGCCCCGGGTAATCATCGCCCGGCGCTGCGTGCACCGACCGCTGATGCAAGCGAGGAAACAGACCGCTCGACTCGCCGATCACCGCGGCCGTCTCGGGATGATTGATCGTGAAGAGCGGCGGCGAAAAACAGACGTCGGTCAGCGGATCGCGGCGGTCGGACGTCGGGGCGAGGGCGGCCTTGGACTTCGCTAAGCGCGACCGGCCGCTGGCAGCTTTCGCCGGCGTTGCGGGCTTGTGGCCATGCGGCGGCCGGTCGGCGATCTCGCTCCGCACGATTCGCACGTCGTCGGGCGCTTCGATGCCGATCTTCACGCCTTGCCCCTTGACCTGCACGATGGTCACCACGATGTTGTCGCCGATTTGAATCTGCTGCGTCTCTTTCCGTGATAGCACTAACATGACATCACACTCCTTTGCGGTTTTTGTAGCGGCCTCGTTCTCTGACCGACCCGCTTAAGCACGTTGGATGCCAAGCCGCCGCCACCAGAGCTGAATACGCCCGAATGCGTGGATCGGTATTGACTTGCGGCCGACGTTTGGCCCGCAGCCGTGGCTGGCCCGTGAACGTCTGTTACAAAGCCGTTTGTAAAATGGCGCGGGCAGCACCAGGTTTACCGGGCTTGCCACCGCGAAATGGTGAAACCAGGAAACGGAGGATGGGCTTCCAGCCCGTCGTCCAAATGCACAGAGTTAAGCGATCGCCTGTGTGCCCCGATCGGTTTTGACATTCAAATTGGGCAAGCCGTCAACTGGGTGCCACGGCATCCGCCGTGGCGCATGTGGCAACGATTTCAGGCGCGACGCAACTCGCCGCGTCGGACGCCGTGTGGCGTTGCGCCGGCCGCACGAGTTGCAACGCAGCACGGCGTCCGTCGCGGCGGCAGCGCGTGCAAGAACGGCCATGCCGATCGCGCCGCAACGGATGCCGTGGCACCCTGCAACCTACAGACGTCGAACGTCAGGCTGGAAAGCCTGACCTACATTTTGCCCGTACCGCGGCGGGCGATCTCGTCGCGCAGCTTGGCGGCCAGCTCGTATTGTTCGCTGGCCACCGCTTCGTCGAGCCGTTCTTGCAACGTGCGGCCGATGTGATAATGGTCGCGGAGCGACTGACGCAGTTGGTTGAGCCGTTCGACCAGCTCATCGTCTTCGAAGCGGTCTTCGGCCTCGACTTCGACGTAAAACTCCTGAATGCGGTTCAGGCCCTGGTTGATCTGCTCGATCGCCGCTTCAGGGCCGTCGTCTTCCAGCTCGGCGAGGGCGGCCGCCTGCGTGCGGTGGAACAAGATGAACGGCCGATACTGCTCGTGCGACATCGTCCAATCTTCGTTGGGAGAGTGCTGGCGGACGAAATCCATAAAGGCCAGGCTATGGTCGGCGTCGCGCACCGCCCGGCGGAACTCGCGCAAGGCCAGCCAGCAGATCCGCCGCTGATAGAATTGCACGAATTCGCGGTCGCACTCGGCGCATTGTTCTTCGCTGAGGACAAACTCTTTGCCGTCGTGCACAACCACGGCCAGCAGGTAGTCGAAATAGGTCTCGGCCCCGCCCGGCTTGGCGCCGTCGGGGCGGCCCTCGACTTCGAGCTGCAAGATGCCCATGTCGATCCGCATTTGCACGACTTCGCGGCCGTCGCCGCCGCGGACCAGGCGCGCGGCCACCTCGCCCGGCTCGTATTCCCAGTCGCGCAAAATCGTGTCGATATGCCGGCGTTTCGCCATCGATTCGTCTGTCCGGCGTGGTCGAATGCCGCCGGTTCGCCTGTCCGTAAAAGTAACTAAGTGTATTATACCACGAGGTCTAGCCAAGGGGTGCGGCCGGCGACAGCGAATCGCGTGCCGCCAGCACTTGGCGCAGCGCGGCGTCGGGGTCGTCGGCCAGCGCGGTCAGATGCCCCATCTTTCTGCCCGGCCGCGGCTGCGCCTTGCCATAGAGATGAAGCTTGATGTTCGGCCGGGCGCACAGTCTCGCCCAGTTCGGCTCGCCCTGCTGCCAGCGGTCGCCCAACAGGTTGGCCATCGCCGCCGGCCGCAGCAGCTCGGTCGATCCCAGCGGCAGACCGCAGATGGCCCGCAACTGCTGCTCGAACTGGCTGGTGAGCGAGGCGTCGAAGGTCAGATGCCCCGAGTTGTGGGGCCGCGGAGCAAGCTCGTTGATCAACAGCTTGCCGGACCGTGTGACGAAAAACTCGACGCACAACACGCCCACTACGTCGAGCGCTTCGAGCACGGCTCGGGCGATGGCCACGGCCTCGCGGGTCAGCGCCGGGCCAAGCGGGGCGGGTGCGACCGAGACGTCGAGAATATGGTGGCGATGCGAGTTGGCAATCGCGCCGTAATCGGCCAGCGAGCCATCGAGGCCACGCGCGGCCACCACCGACGCTTCGCACTCGAAATCGACCCAGGCTTCGAGCACGGCCTCATCGGTGCGCAGCTCACGCCAGGCCGCGTCGATCTGGTCGGGTCGATCGAGCTTGATCTGACCCTTGCCATCGTAGCCCCAGCCGGCGGTTTTGAGCACGGCCGGCAGGCCGAGGCGCTCGGCGGCCTGTCGCAATTCGTCGGCCGATCGCACGGCCGCGAACGGCGTGAGCGGAAAGCCCGCCGCCTGAAGAAACTTCTTCTCGCGCAGCCGGTGCTGCGTGGTGTGTAGTACCGCGCCGTCGGGGCGCACCGGGGCGCCGTCGGCCGCGGCCGCGGCGGTGGCCGCCGGCACGTTTTCGAACTCGAAGGTGACCACATCCACCCGCCGGGCAAAATCTCGCACGGCGTCGAGGTCGTCATACGAGGCGTTGATCTCGACGTCGGCCACCTGGCCAGTGGGCGTATCGTCTTCCGGCGAGAGCGTATGGACGCGATAGCCCATGCGGCGCGCGGCAATGGCAAACATCCGCCCCAATTGGCCGCTGCCCAGCACGCCGACCGTGGCTCCCGGCAGGATGATCTGGCTCAAGGCAAGCTGTCTCCCCGCACCGCCGCAGTTTGCTCTTCGCGAAACTTGCGCAGCCGCGCCCGCAGTTCCGGCCGGCTATTCGCGAGAATGGCCACGGCCAGCAGCGCCGCGTTGGTGGCCCCCGCCTTGCCGATGGCCAGCGTGCCGACCGGCACCCCGCCGGGCATCTGCGCGATGCTCAGCAGTGAATCCAGCCCATTGAGCGCCTGGCTCTGCACGGGCACGCCGAGCACCGGCAGCAGCGTGTGCGCGGCGACCATGCCCGGCAGATGCGCCGCCCCGCCGGCCCCCGCGATGATGATCTCCAGGCCGCGCCCTTCGGCGGTTCGGGCATATTCCGCCAGCCAATCGGGCGTGCGGTGCGCCGAGACAATCCGGCATTCGTGCGGCACATCGAACCGCGCGAGCATTTCATCAGCGTGTCGCAGAGTGTCCCAGTCGGACTTGCTGCCCATAACGACACCGACCAGCGGCTTGGGATCGTTCTGCATTTTGACGGAGGGCGGATGTCCGGCGACACTACGGCAAGTAGGTCAGGCCTTCCAGCCTGACGCGGCATTTCGTCAGACTAGACGTCCGACTTTCCGATCTTACAACCGGCCGGTGGTGAAGTCGAGCGTAGGACGTCCTTGGGCCAGCGGTGTGCCGGCCAAGTTTCTGGTGTGCCCCCAATCCGACGCGCCGCCACCACTTGACAATCATCGCCTGGGTACTTATAGTCATCTTTTCTCGGCGTCATGCGGCTCGCCGCACGGCGGATCACAACGGTCGCCAACTTCGGATCGTGCATATGCAGCAGATGGAGCTTCTGGCGCCGCTAGAGCGCCCCGCAAAGGCGCCAACGACCCGCTACCAGGGCAGCAAACTCAAGCTTGTCGACTGGATCTGGGAATGCATTTCTGATCTCAGTTTCACAACGGTTCTGGATGCTTTCGGCGGCACCGCCGCGGTGGCATACATGCTGAAAGCTCGCGGCAAGCGGGTGACATACAACGACTACCTGGCGTTTAATCATCAAATCGGGACGGCGCTGATCGAGAATTCGGCCCGCCGCCTCTCGGGCGCTGAGACCGCTCAACTCATGAACCGGGATCCTTCCCGGCAGTACGACGATTTTATCGCGCGGACCTTTCCAGGCGTTTACTTCACCGATGAGGAGAATGCCTGGCTCGACATCGTTTGCCAGAATGTTTCCGCACTGCCCGACAAATATCAACGCGCGATCGCATTTTTTGGCCTTTTCCAAGCCTGTATTTCGAAGCGGCCCTACAACCTGTTCCACCGCAAGAATCTTTACATGCGGACCGCGGCGGTCAAACGAAGGTTCGGAAACAAGGCGACGTGGGACAAACCTTTCGGAGATCACTTCGAGACGTTCATCCGCGAGGCGAACGACGCGGTGTTCGATACCGGCGTCGCGTGCACTGCCTCGTGTTCCGACGCCTTGGCCGTTCCCGGCGAATACGACCTCGTCTACATCGACACTCCGTACATTAATGGCCGCGGGGTTGGTGTCGATTATCTGGATTTTTACCACTTTCTGGAAGGCATGACGGCCTACGAGACTTGGGGTTTACGAATCAACCGCAAGAAGAAACACCATCCGCTACTGGGAACTCGATCGGCCTGGTCCGATCGAAGGCGATGCTTTGGCGCTTTCGAGCAGCTTTTTCATCGATTCCGCAATTCCATCCTGGTGGTCTCGTATCGAAGCGATGGCATACCGTCGGAAAGCGACATCGCCTCGATGCTGCGGTCGGTTAAGTCTCGTGTGTCGTGTCGCCGTTTCGACCAATACCAATACGTTCTTTCGACCAACCAAAAGTCGAGCGAGCTGCTCTTTGTCGCGACCTAGCGCGACAGCCAAGAGCGGACGCCGAACCGGTGGCTAGCGAGATTCGGATTGCGCCGCCGTCCAAGCTTCGAACTCTGTGATCGAGGCATAGGGTCGATCCGCTTTCGTGCGCCCATAGTGCCTCCAATAGGCATCGCAGAAATCCTTGCCATACTTTGCAAAGGGGCCGCGTCCCGCGCGAAGGTCGTCGATTTCGGTCGTTGCAAACGACCCGATGTTCGCGGTGTTGCCGCTGCCCGGCTTGATGCCGACGATCTTGTATTTCTCTTGGACAAAATACTCCACATCCAGGTACGGGCAAAGCAAGGTCGGCAGTTCAGATCGGCGGTAAACCTTCGCGGGCACGCCTTCGCGACGAGTATAAAGAAAACCAATTACCCAGTGATCGGAGTACTCGTGGTAGGGATGAGCGATGTTCTTTTTTGCCGTCGTCGATCGCAAATACGAGGTATAGGAGCCCAGTGTGAACGAAAACGGCCTGATGCCGCCGCTTGCATAGAAGCGTCGATACGTCGTCTTCACATCAATTGCGATTCGCGGCGGCCTTCCGTCGGCAACCGACAGCGTAAAGTCGGGATAGACTGTTTGGTTCGATCCTTCGGCGGTGTAGCCATGCGCGTCAGCGATCTCATGGACGATAGGCGCAATAAGACCCTCGAACACGGTTGAGATGACCTTCGAGTCAGTTCCGAATGCATAGACCTTGTCGTCGGGCGTAAGAAATCCAACCGCCTGCCACGTCGGATTCAAGGCTCGAACCTTGGCGTCGAATTGCCTGCGAAAACGCCGGAAATCAAGTCGGCCCATGCGCGCGCTACACATCCTTCACAAGCTGCCAAATCGGGATGCCGAACGCATTGGCGATGACTTCGATGTTCCGAAGCGAAACATTGCGTTCTCCCCGTTCAATTCCGCCGATGTAGGTGCGATCAAGACCGCACCGGCTGGCAAACTCTTCTTGCGAAAGGCCGGCTCGGCGGCGGAATTCGCGGACCCGTGTTCCAAACCTGACGAGAATGTCTTGCCGATCGGCCATCGAATCAGCATCCTCTATTTCTGTCACCACCACATGGCGACGCATCTCGCTGACAGACTTGGCGCCGGTGTTCCCGATACAGTGTGGCGAGGCCGGCGACCATTCAGGAATTTGAGGCCCCGATGCCGAAGAGTCCACGGACTATGGGTATCAGCGAGGGCGCGCGGGAAGCAGGCGCCAATGAGAGTTCAGAGACAGCGAGTCGCTGTTTAAAAGTTGCGACTCGAGGCGGGAGGTGATTTCCGCGTGCTTAGATCAAGCGGCTTGTGACGAGAGCAGGTGTCGCTCAAATGTCCGAATGACACGAATCACACGAATTCGTGAGGATTCGTGTGATTCGTGGTCCTTCGCTCTTCGGCTGTTCCGGTAACGGTTACCAGACGTTGAAGCCGCCCCAAGCGCCGTAGTTCGGGCTGCTGAAGGCGCCAGCGCCGAAGGCGGGCACATAACCGAACGAATAGTTCGGGAAATAGTTATAGCCCAGGCCGCTATAGGCGTTTCCCCAGCCGCCGACTCCATAGCCAAAGCCCGGATAGCCGCCGAAGCCGCGATAACCATAGCCGTAGGGATAGCCGAAGCCGCGATAGCCGCCAAAACCGTATCCGCCGTAGCCCCCGAAGGCGGCGCCGTGGTGATGATGATGGCCGTGCGCCAAGGCGGTTTGCCCTGTGCCGAATAGCAGAATTGCCAACAGGGCCAATGGCAATGCGTAACGAGTAATGCGGGTCATGGCTGCCTTCCTTTCTGGCGAGTGTTCGAGATCGCGAACGATCAGGGCAAGTGTTGTTGCCTCGTTCCGGCCAGGATGAAAGGCAAGCAGCATGCCACCGCGGAAAACGGACGCCCCAACCGCTAATTTCACGGCAAAAATGAATGAAAACGGCCGAAGGCAGCCATCGGTTGATTCATGGGGCTGTCGTCCAAACGATGACACTCTGCATCGGTTCTGATAATGCCGCCTCTACCCGCGGCCTTCGGCCAGCAGGGCCACGCCGGGGCGGCCGGCCGCTTGGCAGGCGCGGTAGTGCTCGATGAGCCGCTCGGCGGCGTCGGATTGGTCGAGCAATACGTAATCGAGCCCCCAGGCTTTCAACACCGGCTCGGTGAACCGCCGGGCTGAATCGGTCGAGCCTTCGAGTAAATAACTGCGGTAGCCAACGATCGCATAGAGCGGCAAGCCCAGATCAAACAGCGCGTTGCGCAGCGAATCGCCCGACTCGAACAGCCCGGTGCATTGCATCACCACCACCGGCCGGCAACCACCCAGGTGCAACCCGGACGCGATGGCCCACGCTTCGCCCTCGCGGCAGATGCGCACCAACCGCGGCGCGGCTGCGCCCGCCAGCGCCGCTTCCCAGGTGCCCAGCGTCGAGTCGGGCAGCCAGATAACGTGGGTGACGTCCAAGGTGGTGAGAGCGGAAACGACTTGCGGGCCGGAGAGCATGGAAAAAGGGGGCGGGGGTCAGAGGTCGGAGGTCAGGGATTCTTGTTCAAGGCTTGCAGGTGCGCGCCGACCATTACAGGTATACCAAAATTCTGAACCCTGAACCCTGAACCCTGAACCCTTGCACGACCCTGAACCCTTGCACGACCCTGAACCCTTTTCAGTCTCTCACAGGCTTCAGCGTCGTCACCCACAACAGCGGCTTGCCGGCGTCGTCCAACCGCCACTCGCCTTTCAAGCTCGACTGAAACAACAGCTTGTCGATGATCCGATAATACCACGACTTGCCCGGCGGAAAGGTGACCCGTGCTTTGGTGACATCGATGTCCTGCCGGGCGAGCGCGTAACGGTCGTAAAGAATCGGCGCTCCCAATTTTTCGCTGATGGCCGTGAGGGCCTCATCGAGCGGGTAGTCGTCGATGTCGACGTTGAGCGTCTCGAACAAGGCCGGCAACACGTCGCGGGGCTTTTTCGGTTCGAGCGGCCAGCCCGGCGGCCAGGTGATCTGCTTGGCGGCGGGTTTGATAATCGCGTATTCGACTTGCTTGCGGGCGTTGCGGCGGGGCGCCAGGCCCAGGCCAGCGCCGCGCAGGGCATAGGCCAGCGCGGTACCGGCCGCCAGCGATTTCAGCTCGGTGCGGATCGGCTCGGCATCTGCGAGCGGCGTCTTCGCCAGGCGATCGACCACGACGGGATGCTTGAGCCGGGCCGACAGCTTGCTGAGCAGATCGGCCGGCGTCAATTCCGTGGTGCCGATACCGACCCGGCGGCTGAGATCGGAATTGACCGCGGCAAGCTGCCCGGCGTCGAGATGGAAGGGCCCTTGCGGCGCGTCGGCCTGGTTCGGTCCCTGGTCGCGCAAGTTGGCCAACCAATCGGCCAGCCGGGCCCGATCGCGCAGCCCGAACTTTCCGCCGGGCAAGACCAGCACGTCGCCCGCCTGCAAAAGCCCGGTGACTCGATAGACCGGGCTGGCCTTGGTGCCAGCCGTTTTGGTTTCGGCCTTTTCGCCATCGAACGCCTTGCGGATACGGAGGTTGTCGATGCCTAGCTCGGTGAACAGCCGATACCATTGCTGCTGCGAAGTGGCGATAAACGTCCGTTCGGTGGCGAGCTCAATTTCGACCCGCGCCTGCCCGGCCGCCGAGCCGGCCGGCAGCCAGAAGGCCACAGCGGCAAAGGCGAGAGCGGCGATAGGAAGACGAGGGGCGATCATGAGTACGGTTGTGATTTGCGGCAGTTGAATTGCATTGTGATATTCTCCCTTTATTTGTGGGCTTTGGCAAACCGCGACGAGCCTTGAATCTCCGGAGCATGGCTTTCTAGACCGGCAACGGCTGGATTTTCGGAGGCATAGCTCGGGCGTTCAATGGGTGTCGATCGTGGTACAATGATGCCAGCCAGAATTCTCAGCACACCACACGCAAGGACAAATGTTATTTGCCGAGGACGCGGAAATCCTCTATCCGCGCAAGGCGAAGTGGTATGTCATCTTCGTCTTCAGTCTGGCCTTTTCCGCCGGTGGTTACGCGATGGCGGCGTTGTTGCCAGGGCGCAATCACACCGTGGGTTATGCGGTCTGTGCACTTTTTGGCTTACTCGCGGCTACATCGTTTTTGGTTTTGGTTCCGGGCAGTTCGTTCGTGCGAATTACGCCCGAGGGACTCTCGATCCGCACGCTTTGGCGAAACCATCATTATCGTTGGGCAGACATCGAGCGGTTTGGAGTCGCTGAGGTCACCACCGTTCACAAAGGCGTGGCTCATCGCCACCGCATGGTCGGCTTCAATTTTTCGGAGTTCTATCAAGCGTCGAAACGAAAACGCCGCGCTATTTCATGGAACGAGCGTTTATGTGGGTTTCAGGCGGCGCTGCCAGACAACTACGGCTGGAACCACGCCGACCTAGCCGAACATCTTAACGAGTTGCTCGACAGATATGGCAGGATGTGAACAAGTGTTAAAGTCGGCAGAGTCCCGCACCCGATGCTAGGAGAAGAGGCGCCGCCAACGCACGTCCGCGCCAGGCTTGGCCCGAGGGGGGGCATGAGTTCGACCGATCCGAAGCCGCTGCCATCGCTCGGTTTCTTGACCGTCGTCCAATACGAGCAACATGGTTTTCTGGGGGGCTATCTGGTGCTCAACACCAGCGGCCGGCCCTTGGAATTCCATTGCACCGCGCCGGTCAAGCCCAACCGGGCCCAAGAGATCCTCTATGGGCCGACGCTCGAACCGTATTTGTATGGCGAGCAGATCGGCCAGGCATTGATCGCCAAAAGCCAACTGGAGCCGCTGGTGATCTGCACCGATCTGGCGCCGGTGCTTGCCGTGCGCGAGTACGTTTCCATGCCCGTGACGCTGGTGGTTCAGGCAGAGGCCACGCCGGCGGGCGCCTCGGAGGCCAGCCGCGTCTACCGAGTCGACGCAGCCGCCGAGCGGTTGAAGGGGCCAATCTTTTCGCTCGGGCAGAATCGTCTAGCGATTGCTCCCGCACACGCCGCCGATCGAGAGCGCGTGACCGCCGCCCTGACGCCGCTCTCGGAACATTTTGATCTTTCGGAACCGTTCGAGCGGATCCGCGGCGCCATCGACGAAGCGCAGCGGAGCGGCCGATGAACGCCGACGGTTTCAACACCGCGGCATCCGGCGGCGGCTGGAGCTGGCGGGCAGAGGAGTTGCGCCCCGCCGCTTTGCCAACATTGCCGCTGGCCCTCGACGTGAGTGTCGAGCCGCAGGCGGCCTCAGCCACCGGACCCGCGCAGGCATGGCTGCCGCCCTGGACTACGCCGGGCGTCGTCTCGCTGCCGTTCACCCCGCCGCGGTTAAAAACCACGACGTTCGTCTTTCCGATTGTCCAGCCGCTGAGCGAATCAACCGCGGAGCAACTGGTCAGCCTGCCAAAGGCCGGGCCGCCGCCAGCCTCCTCCGGTCCGTCGCTCACGCGCATCAAGCCGCCGGGCGACATCATCAAGCTCGAAGACCGCCTTTATTACGTGCTGCAGCCGCCGCTCGAAACCATCGTCGGCAGTCCGATGTTGCACTTCCCGTTTCATCCGTTCCACTACCAGCTTGAGGGAGTGGCGTTTCTCTATCCGCGTTACGCCGCGATCTTGGCCGACGAAATGGGGCTGGGCAAGACAATGCAGGCCATCACGGCCATCCGGCTGCTGTTGCACGCCGGAGAGCTCCACCGCGTGCTCTTGGTCTGTCCGAAACCGCTGGTGACGAATTGGCAGCGAGAGTTTCAGCTTTGGTCGCCCGAGTTGCCGCTGACGGTGATCGAGGGCGATCCGGCCAAACGCCGCTGGCAATGGCAGTTGGCCGAAGCCCCCATCAAGATCGCCAACTATGAGCTGCTGCACCGCGACCGCGAGCTGCTGACCGCGCCGGGCATGCACTTCGACCTGGTGGTGCTCGACGAATCGCAGCGCATCAAAAACCGCTCGAGCACCACGTCGCACATCGTGCGGTCGATTCCCCGCAGCCGCAACTGGGCGTTGACGGGCACGCCGGTCGAAAACAGCCCGGACGATCTGGTGGGCATTTTTGAATTCCTCTCGCCCGGCTATCTGACATCGCAGATGAAGCCGCGGCGGATGGGCAAGCTGGCCGGCGACTATGTGCTGCGGCGGACTAAAGACCGCGTGCTCACCGAGCTGCCGCCCAAAATGTTTCGCGACGCCGACGTGAGCTTGACGTGCGAGCAGCGCGAGACCTATCGGCTGGCCGAAGACGAGGGCGTGCTGCGGCTGACCAAGATGGGCGACGCGGCGACCATTCAGCACGTCTTCGAGCTGGTGCTGCGATTGAAGCAAATCTGCAACTTCGACCCTGCCACCGGGGCCAGCTCCAAGCTGGAGCGGTTGGAGGCCGACCTGGAAGAAATCGCGGCCAGCGGGCAGAAGGCGTTGGTTTTCAGCCAGTGGGTGACGACGCTCGACGAGTTGGGGCGGCGGCTGCGGCGATTTCATCCGTTGGCATATCACGGCGGCGTGCCCTCGCGGCGGCGCGACGAAGTCATTCGCGAGTTCCGTGAAGGCCGCGACCGCACGTTGCTGTTGATCAGCTATGGGGCCGGCAGCCTGGGGCTGAACCTGCAATTCGCCGGCTATGTCTTTTTGTTCGATCGCTGGTGGAACCCGGCGGTCGAAGACCAGGCGATCAACCGCGTACACCGCATCGGGGCGGCCGGCCCGGTGACCGTCACCCGCTTTTTGGCGTTGGGCACGATCGAAGAGCGCATCAACCAGATACTGGAAGAGAAGCGCGAGATCTTCGATACGATCTTTTCGGACACCGAGCCGCACAAGCACACCGGCCTGACGCGGCAAGAGATCTTCGGGCTGTTTCAGCTTCGCTGCCCGGCCGGGCCGATCGAATTGGCGGCGTGATCACGGCCGCGGGGCAGTTCTGGGCCGGCTTCCCAAAACGGGACGCCCAAATGCTTGACAGCCGGCCCAGTTCTTTGTATTAGTACATTCATACAAAGCTTCTCGGTGCCCGCGGCCATGCAACTGCATCTCTCTACCAGCGACGGTGTGCCGATCTATTTGCAGATCGTCAACCAGGTGAAATACCTGGTGGCCGCGGGCCGGCTCAAGCGCGATGAAGAGCTGCCGCCCATTCGCACGCTGGCCGAGCAACTGCTGATCAACCCCAATACCGTGGCGCGGGCCTATCGCGAGCTGGAGCTGGCCGGCGTGGTGACCAAGCGCCGCACGACGGGCACCTACGTCTCGGCCGCCGGCTCGCCCTTGGCCAAGCGCCAGCGGATCAAAATACTTACGCAGCGCGTCGACGCCCTGCTGGCCGAAGCGCGGCAAATGAACATCGATACCGAAGCCGTCGTCGAGCTGATTCAGGAGCGCGACGAAGCCCTCCGTTCACTGAACCCATTTGGGGTCGGACGGACGACCTAGAAGGTCATCCTACGGCCCGTTGGCGGCTTTGAATGTCAACGCCGTTTATACGGAGAAACGAAATGATCGCCCCTTCCGTCTTGCCTGACGACATCGTGATTGAACTTCGCGGGGTCACGCGCAAGTTTGGCGAAAAGCGGGCGCTCGACAACATCAGCCTGCGCGTGCGGCGGGGCGTGGTGTTCGGCCTGGTCGGCCCCAACGGCGCGGGCAAGACCACGCTCATCCGGCATGTGCTGGGGCTTTTGCAAGCGCAAATGGGCACTGTGCGCGTGTTCGACCGCGACCCAGTGGCCGATCCCGTCGGCGTGCTGTCGCGCATCGGCTATCTGTCGGAAGAGAACGACCTGCCCGGCTGGATGCGCGTCCACGAACTGATCCGTTATACGCAGGCGTTCTATCCCACGTGGGACCCCGACTACGCCGAAGAATTGCGGCGGACGTTCGGGCTCGATCCGGCGGCCAAAGTCAAGCATCTCTCGAAGGGGCAAAAAGCCCGGGCCGGGCTGCTGGTGGCGCTGGCCTATCGGCCCGAGTTGCTGCTGCTCGACGAGCCATCGTCGGGGCTCGATCCGCTCGTGCGGCGCGACATTTTGGGGGCGATTGTCCGCACGATTGCCGACGAGGGCCGGACCGTGCTCTTCTCGTCGCACTTGTTGGACGAAGTGGAACGTGTTTCGGATTACGTCGCGATGCTCAACCGCGGACAGATCGTTTTCGCCGGCGAGCTGGACGACGTAAAGCAAAACCATGTCGTCGAAGGTCGTCCGCTTTCGCTCGATGAGATTTTTTTGGCGCAGGTCAGTAGCCCCGGCACTCCGTGACGGGGTTTGAGTCGCCTTTGGCGAAGTCGTATACCGCACTGTTGTGGAACGGTCTCCGACCGTTTCACATCGCCGACCGAAGGTCTCCCCGTGGCGGGGCGGGACATGGGAGACCTTCGGTCGCGCGGCGGTCACGGTGAGGAGAGCGTGCCGCAACCGCCGCGTCGGGGCTACTATCGGCGAATACCTAACTTGTGAGATCCACCCATGTACCATCCCGTTCGGGCCATGCTTTGGCAGCTTTGGCGGCGTCACCGCTGGGGTCTCGCTTTTGACGTCGCTTATCTGGCGGTGGCGGCGTTGATTGTGGCCCTGTTGCCCGTGGCGATGCGCACGCGCGTGGTCGGCTTCTACCTGACCATGACCGGCAGCGGCGTGCTGCTGCACGTGTTGACGATTTTTTTCTACGGCCTCGACACCGATCTTTCGAAACGAGATTCGGGCTTTCCACAGCGCTCGTTCACCTTGCCCGTGCCGACCTGGAAGCTGGTGAGCGTTCCCATGCTCGGCGGGCTGGCGGCGGTGTACGCCTTGTGGGCCTGGTTCAGCTTGTTGGTGCTGCGGCCGTGCGGTTATCCGGCCCGGCCCTGGTCGCCGGCGGCCGTGGTGGCCGCGTTCGCCGGCGTCATTCAGGCGCTGGCCTGGACGCCTTTTGCCGAGGGCTGGATGCGCATCGTCCTGACGATCGTCATGCTGGTGCTGCTGGGATTGAGTCATTTTGCCATCGTCTTCATCGCCGGCATCGACTCGGAGCTTGGGAACACGATTGGTTTGAGCCTGGTTTGGCTGGCCGCGTACGGCGTCGCGGTGGCGGGAGTTTCGCGGGCACGGCGGGGTGACGCGCTCCAGTGGCTCGCCCTGCAGCGACT